>CAYWGU010000013.1:0-11762 GCA_964457975.1 uncultured Spirochaetaceae bacterium
GATCTAAAATACCAAATGGAATATTTAATCTTTTACTTGCTTCTTGAGCAACCAACTCTCCAAGTCTTGTAATTTTAAACGCAGTCTTTTTTATGCATTCACAAAGGGCAGTAAAATCTTGACCTCGAACTAATTGTAAAGCTTCATTAATAACACCAGGACCACTTACACCAACGTTAATAACATTATCTGTTTCTGTTACGCCATGAAAAGCACCTGCCATAAAGGGATTATCATCAGGAGCATTGCATAATACAACAAGTTTTGAACAACCAATACTATCAAAATCTTTTGTTGCAATGGCTGTTTCTTTAACAATTTCACCCATTAATTTAACTGCATCCATGTTGATGCCAACTTTTGTTGAGCCAACATTAACTGAAGCACATAGCCTTTCTGTCTTAGCCAGTGCTTGAGGAATAGATCTAATTAAAAGTTCATCACTTTTTGTCATACCTTTAGAAGAAATAGCTGAAAACCCACCAATAAAGTTAACACCAACATCTTTTGCCGCTTTATCTAAGACCAATGCAAGTTCCACATAATCTTCTTTAGTTTTACAGGCAGATGCACCAATAAAAGCTAAGGGAGTTATTGAAATTCTTTTATTTACAATTGGAATTGCATAATCACTTTCAATTCCCTTTCCAACCTTAACTAAATCTTTAGCTACTGTGGTAATTCTTTCATAAATATTCTTTTTTAATACTTCAAGATTACTGTCAATGCAACTTAATAAGCTAATACCAAGAGTAATAGTTCGTACATCTAAGTTCTCTTTTTCAAACATCTCGTTTGTTTCAACGACATCATGAAGATTTATCATAAAAACTCCTAGATGCGTTGCATCTTTTCAAAAATTTCTTCTTTCTGTAATTTGATTTGAACGCCTAGTCCCACACCAATCTTTTCTAAATCACCTGCAACATCATGAAAGTCTTTTGTGCACTTATCAGTATCGCAAATCATCATCATTTGAAATAATCCACCAACAATAGTTTGTGTAATATCTAAAATGTTAATATCATTTTCAGCTAAATAGCTACAAATCCGAGCAATAATGCCAACCCTGTCTTTTCCGACAACACTTATAATTGATTTTTCCATATAATTATTATACCTAAAAATAAAATTAAGGGAACATTTTAAAGCTAGAAAAGTAAAATATATACATCTTTTTGAAGACTTATATAATAAAGCATCAACTGAAGTTATTTATAACTGCCAGTTGATGCTAAAAAGTTGAGTAAAGTTATAAAAAGTTATGAAATAACGTTTTATTAAAAATTGGTATTTATTATCCTTTTACACCACCAGCAGCAATATCCAAAAAGAAGAACCTCTGAAATGCTATAAAGATAATCAATATCGAAACACTTGCTATAGCAAAACTTGCCAAAAGAACTGCTATCTTATTAAATACAGTAAATATCAATGAACTATCCATTTCAGCACAATCAACTATTTCTTTTTATGGAACGTTGTTGCACTTGTCTTGACAATTCCAAACCAATTATGAAATTAGATAAATTTTAAAACATCTGAAATATTTTCTATTTTGTAAAGTCTTTCATTAACCATATCAAGTTCAGGTTGATGATACGCTAAAGCTACCATTCCCCCAGCAAGTGCAGCTTGCACACCACTTACAGCATCTTCAACGACTAGAGTGTCTACTGCATCGACATTTAGTAGGTTTGCAGCTTTTAGAAATACTTCAGGATCTGGTTTTGATTTACTTAACATAGAGCCATCTACAACAACTTCAAAATATTTATCTAAATAAGTTTTTTTCATTATATAGGGAGCATTCTTCGAAGAGGAACCCACTGCAATTTTTATACCTTTTTCTTTTAATTTAATTAGAGTATTTCTTACTTCATCGCTTACAAAAGAGAAATCCATAACAGATAAAAAGTTTCTATATAACTCATTTTTATGATTTATTGCTTCTTGCATTTCATCATCACTTTCTACACTACTATTTTCATCAAGAATTATTTTATAACTTTCAAGTCTTCCAATTCCTCTAAGTCTTTCATTTATTTTTCTATTGAAAACTATGCCCTTTTCATCACTTAACATTTTCCATGCTTTATAATGAAATTCGTCCGTACTACATAAAACACCATCAAGATCAAATATTACTGCTTTCATTAATTAACTTCCTTTAAATCAAATACACCATCATCAGTAAAGCTCATCGCCTTACCATATACATGTATTGTATGTTTTCCTTTTGCTAGTACATTTATCTTTTTATCTTTGATATTTATTTTAACATGACATCCTTTATAAACAACTGCAAAGGAGAATCCATTCCATTTTTTAGGTAGTATTGGTGAAATATGTATTCCATCATCAAAGATTTGAAGAGAAGCAAAGCCATGAACTAATGCCATATAGCATCCACCCATATTTGCGGTGTGTATTCCATCAGCTGTATTTCCTTGAAGATTTCTTATATCCAAAAATGCAGAGGATCCAAAATAATCAAGTGCATCATCAATTCTTCCAAGGCGAGAAGAGGCTACAGAATAGATTGCTTTTGAAAGTGATGAATCATGGGTTGTTATTTTTGCATAATAATCAAGAGATTTCTCCCTTTCCTCTTCACTACTATATTGAGGATAAAGACAATGAGCCAAAACAACGTCTGCTTGCTTACAAACTTGATGTCGATATAACACAAGTGGATGATAATGCAGTAATAAAGGATAATTTCCCTTTGGAGTATTATCAAAATCCCATAGAGGTTTATCCAAGAAATTTTCATCCTGTTTTGAAATTCCGAGAACTTCATCATAGGGCAAATACATTAAGGAGCTTGCTTTTTCAAATAATAGCTTTTCCTCAGCAGCTATTTCAACTTTAAGTTCTTTAGAAAATAATAATAAATGCTCCATATCATACTTAGCACAACAGTTTGTATAGTAGTTGTTTGAAACAAGAGCAGTATATTCATCAGGACCTGTTACATCATGAATCATGAACTTATCACCTGAAAAATTACCAACATCAAGATAAAGACGGCATATTTCAAGCAACATAACAAAGCCTTTTTCTTTCATGAAAGCATCATCACCTGTTACCAAATAATATAAAATTATTGCATGCGCAACTGCTCCATTTATATGGTATTGAGCAGATCCTTGTGGAAAAAAACCTGAGCATTCTGTTCCATTAATTGTTCGCCAAGGATACAGCGCACCTTTATGATGTCCCATCCTTTTTGCATTATCTTTTGCCTTTTCTAGAGTATTCCATCTAAAGTCCAACAAACGTTTACTCATATCACCTTCAGTGAATGTAAATAAATCTTGAACATACATCTCTGTATCCCAAAAATAATGTCCTTCATAGCCCTCTCCACTTAGGCCTTTTGCGCCAAGATGACCAAATCCATCCTGACTTGCTGACATCTTAAGAGAAAATAAATTATAATTAATCGCTCTATTTAATTCATCATCACCGTCTACATCAACACTTGCATTTCCCCAAAAATCATTCATGTAGGATAGTTGCCTCTTGTAATATGAATCAAAAGTCTTTGAAGAAGTTCCGTCCAATAAATCATAAAGAGCTTTTTCAAGATTGTTAAATCTTAAACTATCAACAAGTACAACCTTCTTTTCAAGCGTAACGAACGAATTTTCAATCATATTATAAGTAAATATATCATCAATATGAGTAGAATTTTCCTCCCTATTTGATGAAGATAACTCACCTTGCATAGATTTAGATATTTGAATAGCAGACAAAGTCAAATTGGATCTAGAAGTTTTTGAAGATAGATATTTTTTACCTTTAATTCCCAATAAACCTTGAGCAACCATTGGTTTAAAAGCGTCAGAGGATGCTCTTGGATCATCTTTTTTAAATGAATTATGAACATCTGTTGAAGTTGAAAGCTTTATAGTTAGAGAACAACTAAACGAAGTGCTAACTTTATACTTTACTAGAAATAAATGCTTTTCAATAAAAGGGATTATACGCACCTCTTCAATTTTAAGTTTTTCATTTCCACCTAAATTATATGTACTAATTCTTTTTGTTGAACCACTATCCATTTCGAGGTTTATTTCTTGATGGGATATCATCCCTTCATTAAGAGATAACTTTACACCATCAATTTGAAATTCAAGTCCTTGAACATCAAGCGCATTTACCATTACCTGCTTGTTATCTTTAAAACCAAATAGAGGTTCAGCTTGTTTCATATCCATGATGTCATAGAAGCCATTTATGTAACAACCTCTAAGTCCTCCAAGTTCTGGGATACAACCTCGAACACCCATGTAACCATTTGCAAGATGAAACAGTGTTTCATATGATCTTTTTTCGTCATCTGTTAAAGGTGTTTTTACTATTTTATATAAATATTTATTAATCATAAGTCGTCCAAATATTAGGGGAAGATAATTCCTCCCCTATTAAATTTTTGTAAATTTGTATTTTGGGTTTTACTAACCTTTTACAGCACCTGCTGTTAAACCTTCAACCAATCTCTTTTGGAAGAAATAGATTAAAATCAACAGAGGAATTGTTACAACAACTGACGCTGCCATAATTTCTCCAAAGGGTTCCTGTCTTGCAACAGTACCACTAAATAGTGCCATTGCTACTGGAACAGTACGTGATGTGCTATCAATTGAGGTAAAGGTCAATGCAAACAAATACTCATTCCATGCTGCAATGAATGCAAGAAGCCCTGTTGTTACCATTGCAGGTAGAGCTAATGGAACAATAATTCTATAGAAAGATTGAAAGGCGGTTGCACCATCAATTCTGGCTGCTTCCATTAAGGAATTTGGAATTCCTTTAAAGAAGCTTGTCATTACCCAAATTGTAAATGGAAGGGTAAATAACATGTATGATAGAATCATTGCAATCAATGCATTCATATGCAATTTATTTATAACAGCATAAAGTCCTGTTAAAACTGAAATCTGAGGAAACATTGTCATAGATAAAATTAAATATAGACTAAGTTTTTTTCCTCTAAATCTAAGTTTTCCTAATGCAAATGCAGCAAAAGATCCAACTACCAAACATATCAATGTTACAGATACTGCTACAATTGCACTATTTTTTATACCATTTAAAAATGACGGATTACTTAATACTGCTTTATAGTTTTGCAATGTAAATGTAGATTCCAGTGTAACAGGATCTCTTGGAACAAAGGTTGCAGGAGTCATTATTAACTGTGGTTCAGTTTTTAATGATGTTACAATAGTCCAATAAAAAGGAAACACCAAATATACAAACATTATTACTATAAGAAACCAAAATGCTACTTTTCCAGATTTACTTTTACCATTATTCTTCATCGCCAATGCCTCCAGAAATACGAGTATAAAGCAGAATAAACAACAATATAATTATAAATATAATTACACTTGATGCACTGCTATATCCCATGGCTTTGTTATCTATCAATTGATAGTAAGAAAATGATGCCATTGAATATCTCTTTTGCGCGAATACAATCTGGAATAGATCAAATACTCTAAGTGCATCTAATGTTCTAAATACTAGAGCTACCATCAATGTATCTTTTACAAGAGGAAGTGTCATTCTCCAGAAACTTTGGAATTTACCACAACCATCAATATTTGCTGCTTCATATATTGAAGAAGGTATTGTTTGAAGACCGGCCATCAATAGTAATGCCATAAATGGAGTTGTTTTCCATACATCAATTGCAACCATTGCCCAAACTTGGGTAGAAGCACTTGTTAAGAAAGGGAACTGTCCATCAGTCCATCCAAACCATTGACTGATAACGTTTATAACACCAACACGAGTGGAGGCAAACATCCATTCCCACATCCTTGATGATACAGCTGTTGGAATTGCCCATGGTACAAGCATTGCAACTCTAAGTCCCCCACGACCTGGAAAATTTTTAATCATAATTAAAGCTACTATCATACCCAGTACTGTTTCAAAAAAAACAGATAAAACAGTAAATCCTATTGTATCTTTAATTGCTAGAATAAAATCAGGTTCTGTAGCACCTAAAACATATTGGTTTCCAAAAATTCTAAATTGAGTTATTTCTTTATATCTATTTGGTTCTCTTGGAAGAATATTAACAGGATTTTCATATGCTAACTCACCAGTAAATTCGTCTATCATTTGTATTCCTGACGCATCAAAGATAGGTTCTAATTTTGCAATTTTCATTGCAAGAAGTTTTTTATAGTTATCCGCCCCAACATTTTCAGTTTTTATACTACTTGCAAAAGTTTCATTTGTTATACTTGTACCAAATACAGTAAATAAAGGATAAAATGCTATAAGAAAAAGTATAATAAAAGATGGAAGTAGCAATAATAAAGCTAATTTTTGTTCTTTCATTTGAAGTTTATGTGTACTCAATTTCTGCCTCCTAATATTAGTCAGAAAAACGATTAAATAGAAACGGTATCTCTATTATAAAAGATACCGTTTTATTTTTAGTATTTTTTTCTACTAATTGAGAATATCTTTGATATCTAGAGCAATATTCTGTACAGCTTGTGAACCGGATTCTTTACCGGATAAAGCATCGTGAACCTCGCTATAAAATGCCTTTGATACCTCTGCATAGTTAGGAGCAGTTACTGTTGAAGGACGTGCACATGATGTTGTAAATACATTATATAAACTACCAAAGAATGGAGTTGCTTCCAAAACACTAGCATCTTTATATAATTCCATGATTGTTGGATTTAAAGAACCAACAATAGCTCTTCTTTTTTGCTCTTCATAACTTGTTAAGAAAAACAATAAATCAGTTGCTTCTTCAGGATGTTCTGTATATTTTGCACATGCTAATTGCCATCCACCAAGAGATGCTGCACCATGACCACTCTCACCAGCAGGAAGAGGAGATACATCAAATTTTCCAGAAATTACACTATCTGCACTGTTTCCCAAAGAATAAGCATAAGGCCAGTTTCTCATGAATAATGCATTTCCACCTTGGAACATGTTTCTAGCATCTTCTTCGCCAAATCCTAGAACACCATCAGGTGAGATTGTTCCTACCCAACCAGCTGCCATATCAATAGCTGCTGCAGCTTTTTTATTGTTAATTGAGATTGTACCATCAGGTTCTACAATTGATCCACCATCATTTGAATAAATCCATTCAAGAGCATCACATGTTAAACCTTCATAAGAGTTACCTTGCCATACATAACCCCAAAAATCCTGGTTACCTGCGGCTCTTTCACCCTTCTGAACAACTTCTGCCATTTTTTTCATTTCAGCCCATGTTGCTGGAGCTTTATTAAAACCATATTTCTTGAGTAGGTCTGTTCTGTAATACAATAAACCAGCATCAGTAAACCATGGCATTGCAACAAGTTTTCCATCTACAGTGTTGTTTTTAACAATTGATGGGAAGTGTTGGTCTGTGTATTGCTTTGCACCATATTTATTTAAATCTACTAAATGTTCAGCAATGTCACCAGGCCAAATAACATCAATCTGATATAAATCAACAGCTGAAGATTTTGCTTCAAAATACTGTAGATACAAACCTAGACGGTCATTTGATAAATCTGGAGTTTCTAGACATTCAACTTCTACATTTGGATGAGCTTTCATGTATGCAGCAGCTCCATCTCTGACCATTTGTAATTCTTGACCAACAGCACCACCTGCTACTACTAGATGAATTTTAGCTTTTTCAGTTTTTACTTCTTCAGTAGTTTTAGTTTCTGAAGAACCGTTCGCAAATACGCTAGATACCATACATCCAGCTAAAAGTGTGCATAAAGCAACCCTCTTTAATAATTTCATAGAAATCCTCCCTTAGGTTATCTATAATTTTCAAAATCTTATGTACTTTCCCTTTCTATTAGATAGGGTTTAAGTTCTTCTTGTATTAACAATCCATCATTCCCTTTTTTAACCAAATTATGAATTCTTTGTGTTGCCTTAAGAGTTATTTCCTCTTTAGGTTGATGAATTGTTGTAATAAATGGAGGTAATATTCTGCTATAGTAACTGTCATCAAAGCCAATTACTTTTATATCTTCAGGAACCCTAATTCCTTGCGATAATAAAGCTTGTATCATACCAACTGCTATAACGTCAGCTTGAGCAAAAATCGAATCACAGGTTTTTATTGATTCTATATGTGATACGGTAAAATTATACGCAACGGAAACGTCACAAGCGATTAAGAATTCCAATTCTGCATCTTGTTTTATGCCTTCCTCTTCCATCGCTTTTTTAAATCCATCAGATCTATCGTTAAATTCTTTACCAATGTTTGGAGCACAACCAACAAGTAATGTTCTTTTACAACCTTTTTGAATAAGATGCTTTGCTGCAAGATATCCACCATAAAAGTTATCTGTTACAAAATAATCCAGGTTTTTCATATCTGTAAACTGAGGATCGAAATGAACTTGTACAGCTGGTATGTTATATTTTTTTAATGTATTTATATCTGCCGGTGTTACCTGTGTATGAAAAAATAAAAAACCATCAATTTTGTTTTCTTTTATTAATCTAATTGCATTACTTTCATGTGTATGAGTATTTATAGCTTCAATCTGGATTGTATCCATTTGAAATCTTTCAAGTTCAGTTCTTAAATTTATGAATAAGGCTTCAATGTATGATCTCGATCCATCTTCAACCAAAGTTTCTTGATAAACAAGACCAATCAATCCAGTCTTTTTAGTTGATAAACTCCTTGCACTGTTATTAGGTACAAATCCTAAATCATCGGCAATGGTCTTCACTCTAATACGAGTTTTTTCAGAAATTCGAGGATTATCATTCAAGCAACGAGATACTGTAGAAACACTAACATCAGCTATTTTTGCAATATCTTTTATTGTTACTGCCATAATTAAATATCTCCTTAATTTTTTTGTGCAACCGTTTGCTCAACTAAATTAAGTATACCATTAATACTATTTTTGTCAACAATTATTTTTATTAATTTTAGATTCCATTGTTTATATATCTATTTTAAATTTTTATTTTAAATTTAATTTGTTTCTAATAAACTAATTATATAAATTAACTTTTTAAACATATTTCCAACACATTTATATAATTACTACTTATATAGGGCAAAAAATAAAATCATTTATAAATGCTTATACAACCGGTTGCACA
This sequence comes from uncultured Spirochaetaceae bacterium, assembly GCA_964457975.1. Taxonomy (GTDB): domain Bacteria; phylum Spirochaetota; class Spirochaetia; order Sphaerochaetales; family Sphaerochaetaceae; genus Pleomorphochaeta. The sequence goes on from CAYWGU010000013.1 coordinate 9,133, forward strand.
ACTAAATGTAAAAAAAATATTCCCATCTAGTTAAAAATGAGAATACTAAAAAATTTTTATTTATTATTATGCAAGTAAAATTTCAACAACACAATCATACAAATCTTTATCAAGATTCAAGGTATTTAAAATACTAATTGAGTTAATTAAAGACACATTATTTACTGCAGCATAGATTTTTTCTTTTAAATTTATTTCAATTTCAAACCGGTCTATCAATTCAAATAAATCTTTAATTTTATTTCTTATTGCTAATTCTAATTCGAAAGGGAAATTCAAAATTAATTCTGAACTTGTTGAAATATTATTTACCTGAACTGTTAATTCACATCTTTCTTCATCATAAAAAGGCTCTACTTCAATATACAAACCATCAAGAGAGACTGCTATATCACATTCAGATATACCCACAAATACTAATTTGTAATCACGGGTTGCTGGAACAAGATTCAAGTTTCCCTTGACCTTATTTATTACAAACTTTTTCTTTTCCCAATCATTCTTAAACAATGTTGTAGCTTTAATTCCATCAATATAATCACTTGTTTTATTATCATCTTCATAAAGATTAAAAGTACCATCTGATCCCATATAAATCTTAATTTCAAATGATGAAGGATTTACACCAGCCTTTTTTTCAGCTGTAATAGGAATGATGTCCCCCATTTTAATAAGAACAGGCAGCTCATCAAGAGTCCTATACATCATCATTGTTCTATCACCACTATAACGACGTGATGAGAAGAAATCATAATAAATTGAATTTGGAAGAAAAACCTTTGTTTTACCCATTAAAAGGCCTTTTACTTGCTTCTGTACTATAGGAGCTACAATCATATTTGATCCAAAGTAGTACTGAGTATCTACATTATAGGCTTCAGGATTGGTTGCATTTTCATAATACATAGGTTCCACTAGTGGCATATCATCTTTGTAAGCTCTATAAGCCATGGTATATAAGTAAGGAATCAATTGATGTCTAAGTCTTAAATACTTACACATTATTCTGCTGGTTTCTCGCTCATATCTCCAAGGTTCCTTACTTGTAAATAAGCTGTTTGAGCAATGAATTCTGTTTATTGGAGAAAATACTCCATATTGATACCATCTAACTTCAAGATCATTATCCTTAATCCCTTGCATATGACCACCAATATCATGAGACCACCATCCAAAACCAATATTTGAAGCACATGCAGTAAACTTAGGTTGGAATTTTAGGCTATCCCAAGTTATAATTGTATCGCCCGAGAATCCTACAGGATATCTGTGAGAACCAGGACCTGCATAACGAGAGAAAATCAAAGGCCTATTATTACCTTTTTGATTTGCAACAAATCGTGAAACATTCAATGCTAAAAGAGGATCAAGCCCTTCTACCTTTGAAATTGAACCTTGTTGCCAATCAATCCACCAAAAATCAATTCCTTGATTTTCCAAAGGTTCTAGAATATGCTTTTGTAAATTATCCAAGTATTCTTTGTTGCTAGCATCAAATAATATCATTTGTTCTGTTTTAGGGTCAATACCCATACTTTCTGCAAGCGTTATATAATTATCTTCAAAAGATTTAACTCCGTCAGCTGGATGATCATTTAGTGTTACCTTCAAGCCTCTATTATGCAATTCATCTAAAAAACCTTTGGGGTTAGGAAAAAATTCTTTATTCCAAGAATAACCTGTCCAACCACTACCAAATTTTTCATCAAGATCAACATAGTGCCAATCCATATCAATAACAGAAACTGAAAGAGGTACCTCATGGTTGGCAAATTCATCCATCAGAGAAAGATAGGATTCAGCAGTATATTTGTAATACCTGCTCCACCAGTTACCTAAAGCATAACGTGGAATTAATGGTTGCTTACCTGTAAGATTGTAGAAATCTTTCAAACCCTGTTTGAAATCGCAACCATATCCAAAGAAGTAAATATCTTGATTCCCCTTAACACGAGGTGTCACAAAACCATCATCAGTTAAAAGCATTGAATCAGTATCATCTATTATGGAATAACCATGCTTTGAGAAAATACCTGGCTCGAGTTCACACTCACCATCAACCGTATCAAGGGTTCTTGCTGTTCCTCCGAAGGTATCAAACTCATCGCCAAAATGCCAACTTTGACCTGATGATACTAAGGGATGTCTCATTATTACATTTAATCCAGTTTTGCTAAATTCATCACCATTACATTCAATTATTAATTCATCCGTTGTAATTTTTATAAACTCACCGTTCTGCTCAATTTGATAAGGAGTATTTGAATAATTTCGATTTACTACCATCTGTGTCTTTGTATCAACAAAATTAATATTTTTTGAATATTCAAACCTAATTAATCGATCAGTTATAATTGAAATTTTAGTGCTCTTATAATAAACCAAACTTTCTTCTTTTCTATATTCTGCCATATTACTTTTCCTTTCATTTTAAAAATACTTAAAATTTATATTTTCCTTTGTAGATATTTATGATATTATTAGGTTTAGCGGTAAACGTCAAGTTTTATTTAACTCATTTCCCTTTTTAATAGTACTTTGACTAAAATAAAAACATGATTGATAATAACTGAAATAAAAGGATTAAATATGAATATATCGAAAGGGCGAAAACTAAGTATCAATCAATC
>CAYWGU010000013.1:11772-45343 GCA_964457975.1 uncultured Spirochaetaceae bacterium
GGATTAAATATGAATATTAAAGAAATTGCTGAAATAGCTGGTGTTAGCAAAATGACTGTTTCAAATGTTATAAATCATAAAGATAACAAGGTATCTAAAGATACAATAAAAAAAATTAATGGCATAATTGAGAAGTACAATTACATTCCGAATCAATCAGCTAGAACTCTTAGTGCCAGTAACTCAAAGATTATTGCTTTACTGGTTCCACATATTCAAGCAAATGAAACAGGAAATTTCTTTAGCGATCCTTATACATCCCAGATGGTGGGTGTAATTGAAACCCAACTTCGAGCAAAAGGTTATTTTGCCATGATCAGAAGTGTTACTTCAATAGATGATGCCTTGAGTTTCATAAATAGCTGGAAGATAGATGGAGCAATTTTTATTCTTACAAACAATAAAGTAAAGATTGAATCTTTTAAATCTAAAATACATGTTCCTTTAATATTCATGGATGCTTACAGTGATAATAAAAATATCTTATCAATCAATATCGATGATTGCAAAGGTTGTTATTTATCAACACAACATCTAATAAGAAATGGTCACAAAAATATTGCATTTGTATCACCAGCAATTAATCAATCTAAAGTTATATCAAGCCGATACAAGGGTTATTGCCAGGCACTCTCTGAAAATAAAATTGAACTAAATAAAGATTATTTAATTGAATCAAATGTATCCTATGAAGGTGGTAACAGTGCGGCTATTTCTCTATCCAAAAATAAAAATTTGACTGCAGCAATCACAACAGCAGATATAATAGCTCTTGGCATCATAGATAAAATGAGAGAATTAAATATAATCGTTCCTACTGATTTTTCTGTCATTGGATTTGATAATCTTACAACCTCTAAATATGGATATCCTAAAATAACAACAATCGATCAACACATTGATTTAAAAGGAATGCTAGCAATTGATTTACTATTTGATAGAATAGATAAGAAAAATAAAATTAACAACAACATATGTATTGATGTTGATTTAATTGAACGACAATCAGTTAATAAAATAGGTTAAAAAGATATGTTTAAGATTAAATACAAAAGTGTCTGATTTACTTAGAAATAGTGCAAATTTCACCTTTCAGGATAGCTTTTTTGCTTTTATAAAAATATTAAAAATAGAAAAATATGCCTGAACTTAATAAATAATCAAAACTACTTTTAAAAACAGTAGTAAATTACCTTACTTTTCAAGAGTAAAAAAAGTGCCCTACTTTTAGGACACTATATTGGAATAACAAATTTACTATACTTCGTAATCAAGACATTTACGATCTGCTGTGTAAGGTCTTACAAATGTATCAGCAACTTTCACATGAGAAGGATGAGTTGAATAACCTTTTTTTGATGCTTCATTATCAAATTCAGTAACTAATGCAAATTCATGAGTGCTACCAACTAAGGTATTAGGTACAAACTTAATATTCATTAGTCCTGGTACTTTTCCCTTCAAATCCTCAAGATTATTCTTCATGCCCTCTTTAATACTATCTTTATCAACATCTTTTACATTTTCATTAAAATTCCATAATACAATATGTCTAACCATTTTGTTTAACTCCTCTAATTAATATATCTAATTATTAATGTACTCCATTAAAACTTTCAAGTGAATTGACATATCAACAAATAATAATAACAATAGTATGGTTAGTACAACAGTTTAATAACGACAAAGGATTAAATCTATAATGGCAAAAGATAGAACATACATTTTAAGTGCAATGCCTGTACGTCAAGCAATAATGAAAATGTCTCTTCCTGTAGTATTTGGGATGATGGTACAGGTACTCTACAATTTAGTAGATACTTGGTTTATCGGAAAGATTGGCGATGCTAGCCAGTTAGCTGCAGCAAATATTTCCTCTCCTGTTTTCATAATATTAATGGCAGTTTCAAATATAGTTGGAACGGGTGCTGCATCTTATATTTCAAGATGTCTTGGTGAAAAAAACAACAAAAGAGCAGATGAAACTCTTTCAATAGGTATTTTGCTCTGTATAGTACTTGGTACAATAATAAGTATTTTAGGTTTGCTTTTCGTAAAACCTTTTGTAATAATGCTAGGTGCATCAGCTGAAGTTTTCCCATATGCAGCTAGTTATTCACGTATAATGATTGCTTGTTCAATTATAGTTATGTGTAATTTTGCAGTTGGCCAATTAATGAGAGCAGAAGGTGCTGCAATGGAATCAATTGTTGGTATGTTCATTGGTACTATTGTTAATATCATTCTTGATCCTATATTTATATTTGTATTTGATATGGGAATGGCTGGGGCTGCTGTTGCAACAATACTTGGTAATACAAGTGGTTTAATTTATTACTTTGTATTCTACAAGAAAGGGAAATCACTGGTTAAATTTTCAATCAAGAAAATCAAACTCGAAAAGGAAATTTTTGAAGAAATTTTTAAAATTGGTATTCCTGCAACGCTATCCCAATTGCTAATGAGTGTTGCATTGATTATATGTAATAATCTAGCTTCACCTTATGGTACAAATGCTATTGCCGGAATGGGTATTTCAATAAAGCTAATCTATATTGGAACTTTCATTTTCATGGGATTTGGAGCTGGAACTCAACCTCTTGTTGGTTATAATTATGGTGCTAAAAACTACAATAGAGTTAACTCAATTATCAAAACAGGTATTAAAATCACTGAAGTAATTGGTATTATTCTATTTATGATATTCTTCTTTTTGGCAGATTACATGGTAAATGTCTTTACACCTATTGATGATATTGTTTATTGGGGAGCTCGCGTATTAAGACTGCAAATTTTCTTATTCTTGGTAGTTGGACCACAGATGATTGCAAATACATCAATTCAAGCCTTTGGTAAGGGAAAGGCAACCTTATTTATTTCGGTTACTAGACAGGGATTATTATTCATACCTCTACTATTTACAATGAACAATTTATTCGGTTTTACGGGATTGCTACTAGCCCAACCAATTGCTGATGGATTTACTGCTATTATTGCAATGATAATTCTTCTAAAAATACTAAAGAAAGAAGAAGCAAACAGGATTAAATAAAATGATTATTTTTATACAGAAAAGAACATGCTTTTAACAATCATGGCCCTTCTTTTTTGTTGTTAAATCTTCATATATTGGTTCTATAGTTTTAAAAAAAAGTTCTTTCGTTGTTATTGTAAAGTTGAAGCATAAACCAATAGATACAGGAGAAATTTTATTGCGTTTTTACTACATGAAATGTTAAATTTTAATTCCATCATAGAATAAACTTGTACATTCCCTTTTTCAGCAATAGCAGAAGATAGATTTTATCCTTTTAAAAACACCTATTAGCCTAATCCTTTATAATACATAGATTAATTAAAAATTCATCCTTAAACATAGATCAGTATATTTTAAAAAGGTAGCTGTTTAAAACTTATAATTACCTTTCAATAGGTCGATAAATTTCAAAGTTTATTCCGTTTATAATAATACTAAATTATAGTGGCACTTTTTTTCTTATTGGTTTTGCTTTTGAAAGACATTCCTCGGGGATTTCAACACCTAGGGCATTGAAAATATCTATTTGAACTCCATTAAATGGAGTAATTATATCATGTTTGCCGACTCTTTTTTCTAAACGTATTGAAGCTAGCGAACCAAGCAGCTCTTCTATGGTAGGGTACTTCTTATCTAGTTCACTATTTTTTATTTCAGATTTTATATATGTACTTAAAGTTAATGCAATAAACTGTGTAAAGAAACGACCATTTGAACTCTGTTCCATTCCTGTTCTGATTCTTCTTCCTCCTAATGAGGTTTTAATTACTCCGAATCCTTTTTCTTGCCAATCTCTAAAACTATACATGTCGATAACTTCAGCAGCTGTCTTTTTCTTCATCTTGTTACATAGAAGAGCAAAGTAGCCAACGTTTTTCATTATCTTTTCTACTTTGGTTTTATTTAGAGTGTAGCCTACAAGCCTTCTTTTTGATTTGACATTCTCAATATCTAGCTCATGATAAGTTGAAAGAAGAGCTTCTGTGTCAGCATCTATAGAATCTTTACTTGCTATCATATTTTTTATAATTACTTCGCTTTCATATATTTTATTTGCAACAGAATCCTTCATTATACCTTTATGTGTGTTATTGAAATACAAGAATAGAGAAACACCATCAGCTTTTCTTTTTTCATTTTTAACAGTAACACTATAATCTACATCTCTTTCGTGAATGCCATATGTTTGTTGTTCTGGTATCCAGTTCTGTGGTTGCACCATTAGCTCTTCACTATTATTATCAATAGCAGTTTTCGCTACTTTCTTTTTAGTTTTACATGCCAAAATAAAAGGATATCCCTTTTTAACAAGTGTTTCTTCGTTATCTTCACTTAAATAACCACGATCACAGATGAATGCAGGTTTAACTATTTGCAAATACTCCAAATCTTGTATTAATGTTATTAGTGTTCTGCTGTCTGGTATATTACCTGGAAGTTTCCTGTAATAGACAGGAAGGCGAGTTGCAACATCATAAACAACCATATGGTTTACTTGGGGTATTATATCATTTTCTTTATTATGTCCCCACTTTTTATCAGCTAGGTAGGATCCATAAATTGAATAACTTGTAGAATCTACAAGTAACCAATTGTTGGAATCATTTTTAAAATGAGCGATCCTTAATTTTAGGAATTCTAATATTTCACTTTCACTAATGCTTTTCATTAACTCTGTAATCATCCTGTCATCAAGAAATCCACTCTGATAAGGAAACCATATAATTTCTTGAGAATTATACAAATGGTTATAACACTTGTTAATGATTAATAGATAGAAAGCACAGGTTAGTATTTTCTGTGTTCTACGCTCACCAAAGACTTTTATCATGTCTGATTCTAAAAATAACTTTTTAGAAATAGCAGAAAGCAACATGGTATGACCATAGAGATAATTTCGTTCAGGACCATCATAAACATCATAAGTTTTTTTAGATGAATTAAGATAAGATTCTATCTTACTAAGATCCCAATTGAGAGGAAATACAAACTTATTTACCTCTTCTTTTGTGAACTGAAAGAACCTAGAAGAAGGTTTAAAGTAATATCCATTTTCTACATCAACACGACCAATATCGGTTCTTGGATGAAGATATTTTCCATTATCTTTCCTTATAGTTTCTTGATATCCTGCATAGAAATATTTTCCATTCTTAAATAATGAAATATCAATTAATCCATCCTGTCTTTTCTGCCTAGCCATAGCTATACCTTCTTTACTGTTAGTATTAAATTGTAATATTAGCAGTAAGAAGAAGTCAATCTTTTAATTGCTAATACAGGTATTTATTTTATTTAGTAAAAAGCTCTCCTACTGTATCTCAAACAAATTGCCAACATATCATCGTTCTTTATCTATTTGAAGAAGTCTTTTTCAACATATTACCATGAGTAATAAATAAAATTATCAATAAAATCAACATGTAAAATGGAAGAAATGATACAGATAAATACTTTGTTAAGAATCCAAAAAAAGAAGGCATTAAACAAGATCCAATATAGGCACTTGCCATCTGAACACCAATGATTGCTTGCGATTTATCAGCTCCAAAATTAGCGGGTGTTGAATGAATAATGGATGGATAAATTGGTGCACATCCCAAACCTACAACAATCAACCCAATAAATGCTGCCATACTTGATAATGGGAGCATTATTATTGCAATACCAATTGCAATAATAGATAGGCCAAGTCGAATCATTTGGTTATCATTTAGTTTTATTGTAACAAAACCACTTATAGCTCTTCCTATTGTAACTCCAAGAAAAAATAATCCTGCAAATGAAGCTGAGGCTTGTGCACTTAATCCTTCGTTTTGCACAAGATAACTTGTTGCCCAAAGACCGGTAGTTTGCTCAATTGCACAGTAACAAAAGAAAGCAATCATTACTTCCTTAGAACCAGGGATTGCTAATATATCCTTTAACTTCATGGCCTTTTTAATTTCTCCTGTTTCAGGATCTTTGTCTTCTTGTTTTGGTACTTTTGCCCATAAAGGGAGTGATAAAAATAAAATAATGGTAAGAGCAACTTGAATATAGAATACATAACGATATCCCATATTCCAACCCTTATCTGATACAAGTGCATAACTTATAAGTAAAGGTCCCATTGTTGCCCCAACTCCCCACATACAGTGAAGCCAACTCATATGACGGCTTTCATAATGAAGTGCCACATAATTGTTCAAAGCAGCATCAATAGATCCAGCTCCAAGTCCATAAGGAATTGCCCATAGCAGTAGTTGAGGAAAAGAAGAACTTATTGAAAAACCAAACAATGCAATAGCAGTAGTCATAACACTAAAGGCTGTAACCTTACCTGTACCAAACTTTTTGGTAAGTCTATCACTCTGAAGTGATGAAATTACTGTACAAGCTGCAATTGACATCTGAAGTATTCCAGCATATGAAAGAGGTACATTTATTTGCGTATATAATGTTGGCCAAACGGAACCTAAAAGTGAATCAGGTAAACCCAAGCTAATGAATGATAAATAAATAATTCCAAGTAATAATCCTACCATAGTAATCTCCGGTCATCATAATATTCTTGCATTATACCGTCATAATTTGTATAATTCTATCATAAAATATTCAAAAGATATGATATTACATCCAAAAAGGGAATAGCTTATATGCAAAAGTGTGAAATTAAGATTGGTGTTAATCAAAAAGAGCTAAATGTACATGGAACAAGTACCTTTCCTCTTGCAATATATAATGATGATTTACAGTTGAATTTTGTTCCGTGGCATTGGCATGAAGAATTAGAATTGATTGTTGTAATAGAAAACAAACTAGATATAAGAATTGGAACAGAGAAATATATTATTGAGAAAGGCGATGGTGTATTTATAAATTCAGAAACTCTTCATTTTATATCAGTTTTAGAAGGAAAACCAGGTCAATTAAAGTCAATAGTATTTCATCCACGACTAATTGGTGGTTACAGTGATAGCATTTTTTGGCAGAAATATTTAAGTCCTATTTTAAAAAACCCATCTCTAAGTCATATTATATTAAAAAAAGAAATCAATTGGCAAAAAGAAATAATTAGCAAAATTCTTAAATCTCATAAAAGCTGTGAAGAAAAAAAGGATGGATATGAATTCTTAGTAAGGGACGAATTATCTTCAATACAATTTGATATATACAAAAATATATCATCAAAAATTATAGGTCCATCTCAAAAAGCGCTTCGTGATGCAAAAAGATCAAAAACAATGTTAAATTATATTTCAAATCATTTCTCTTCAACTCTTACTGTTGAAATGCTTGCTTCAGATTCAAAAATCAGTGAAAGCGAGGTTTTAAGATGTTTTAAAAATACAACAGGAACAACTCCAATGCAATATGTGATTAACTATCGATTGCAGAGAGCTTCAGAGCTTCTTGTATCCACATCAATGAAAGTTATTGACATAGCACTTGATTGTGGTTTTGGTGAAACAAGCTACTTTACAAAAAAATTCAAAAAAAAATATCGTATAACTCCTACAGCATATAGAAAAAACTATAAAGATAGTTCTAACCCTTAACAGATAGTTCTAACCCTTAACAGATAGTTCTAACCCTTAACAAATAGTTCTAACCCTTAACAAATTATTGAATTCATTTTTTTAAACCTTTTTCTATTAAATAAAAGGTTCCCAATTTTCCGGACTATAGAATCTACTCAAAAGCATAGTATTCTGATCTAATCATAAATTTTGTCATGTAAGAAGGCTTCCTAAACCTTACTTTTCTCAAGAAAAGCCTCGTTTAGCGCTATTGTTTTGTCATTGGCTTATATTAAAAGTTATAAAATGCAAATAATAATCTTTGATACATAGTGCTGTTTTAACTATAAAGGACTATATATTAAAGTATTTTTTTCATCATGGGGGGGGGCAGAAAACTTACGTAGCGTCGACAAAACTAAGAGAAATTAAGAAAACCAAGTTAAATTGAACTAGATATAGCACGTTTTTTTGGGAAATTTATAATTAAACTGAGCAAATTTAGCTACAACATATATATTTCTGCTCAGAAAGGTCATAAATCAAACAACCCCATCGTTATAAATAATTAGAGCCATGTATTACATAAGTTACACATGGCTCTATTATTTATTTTAAAAGGAACAAAATAAAGTTATTTTCTACCTTATATTCATTTCAGTAGCAACTTTTATAACTGTTGCAGGATCATCTGTCATGACTGCATCAACCCCCATTTTAAAAAGACGACGCATGTCTTTTTCTTCATTGATAGTCCAAACCATTATAACAGCTGCTCTTTCATGCATCATTTTGATAAATGAAGGTGTTATTATAGTCAATCCACTTTGTCTAACTGGTACTTGAAATATTATTCTTCTTCCATGTCCAATCTTCATTGGAAGGATATGGGCTTTCTGTCTTAATAGTAAATTCAAAACCTCAACAGTTGTGATGCTTGTTAAGATATCTGGTGCCATCTTGCGAATTAATTTTAGATTAGCTAAATGAAAAGATGCACAGCAGATTCTACCTTCTGCTTCATTCTTTCTTACAATTCTTACAAATTCCTCAACAATACCACTTAATTTTGTTTTTAAATCGATGTTAAATCGTTGATAAGGACACTTAATAAGAACTTCTTCAAGCTTACAGATTGTTATTCCCTTTCCTCTGAAAGGAAAAGTATTACCATCATCTTTGCTGAAGGTATATCCTGCATCAAACTTTTGAAGTTCATAATATGTATGCTCTTCAATTGTCCCAAATCCATCAGTATTTCTTTCAAGCGTATTATCATGCCAAATTACAATTATCCCATCTTTTGTTAGATGAACATCAGTTTCAACTATATCAATTGCCATCTTAACCGCTGATAAAAAGGCTGGAAGAGTATTTTCGGGAAAATTCTTGCTATCACCACGATGAGCAACAACCCGTGGCATTGGATTTAGATATCCTTCATTCATAAAAACCTCCAAATGAGAACTATCCTGTAATATAAGTATTAAAGTTCTTAGTCATTATTATTATTTACCAAACAACAGTTGTAAAGCTTTTATCTTATAATTTTTTATGCTTAGCTATTTTTGATACTTTATAGAATAGTTTTTCAAGTTTTTTAACTTCACCTTCTGTTAAAAGAGCTCTCTCATAAACATCTTTTAAAAAAGTTATTGTCCATTGTTTTTCAAGATCCTGTTTAAAATACCCAATATCATCAAGTTGTTCCATTGAACTGACTACAGATTTACTTACTCGCTCTTTATTGATTGGGGTATTTCCAACTGGGTAAGGTTTTAAATTATTAAATAGATTATATGTAATTATCTGAACGGCTTGAGATAGATTTAAGGATGGAAAGTTATCGCTGGTAGGAATTGTTACAATTTGAGAGCAACTATTTACCTCATCGTCAGTCAAACCACTTGCTTCACGACCAAATACAATGGAGACAATGCCCTCTCCCATTTTGGAAATTTTATCACTTAGTTGTTCAGGATTAAGACTATCACTCTTTCTAAATTTTCCATGACGGCGTGTTGCTCCAACACTAAATATTGATGTTTTGAGTGCTTCGTTCAGAGTTTTATAAACAATTCGATTTTCCCAGATATCACTTGCATGAAGGGCAAGAGTTCTAACTCTATTTTCATCATAACTTTTTTCGGTAACTAGTACCAACTGTGAAATCCCCATAGTTTTCATAGCTCTGCAAACAGACCCTATATTGGCACCATCTTGAGTTTCAATTAAAACTATCTGAATTCTATTTAGATTATCACTTTCTTTCATAAGAAAGTGATAACAGATATTGCAGAATTTTAATAGCTAGTTTAATATAAAAACATGAAACAAAACGGAACTAAATCATTACATGATAGATTAGCTGCTAGCAGTAAATATACAAAAGCATTCACCATAGTAGTTGTCATCTTCATTATCCTATTCTGCATGAAGGCAGCAAGTGCTGTAATACTACCAATTGCATTCGCAATTTTCGTATTACTCATCATATACCCACTATTAGAAAAATTAGACAAACTTAAAGTTCCCTTTTGGATATCTAATTCCATCGGAATGATATTATTCATTGCATTTATTGGCCTTCTTATATGGCTCATGATGGTTATTGTTCAAACTCTAGCAACAGGCATTCCTACTTATGCGAATAAAGTTGCAATGCTGGATCATATATTGACAAGTAAACTGTCATCCCTTATGGAATTTGAAAAGGGAGAAACAATTCTATCTGGATTAAAGGTTGATTGGTTAAATGTAGTTCTAACTGGATTATCCAACATTTCAACACAGTTTGTTACAATTTTAAAAAATATATTGCTTATTGTATTGTTTCTTTTCTTCTTACTTGCAGAAAGACAAACTTTAATTCCAAAAACTCTTGAAGCATTTTCAAAAGACCAATCAAAGATGGTAATCACAATAACAGAAAGAGTTACAAAACAAGTATCTCGTTACTTATTTATTAAGTTCGCCATTAGCACTGTAACTGGAATATTATTTTTTACAACAGCGTATGTAACAGGATTGGATTTTGCTCCTCTTTGGGGGGTATCTGCATTTATTTTAAACTTCATTCCAAGCATTGGATCCTTAATTGTAACAATTTCAACAATTATTATGGCAATAATTCAATTCACACCTGATGTTGTTCCTATAATTTATGTTGCTATCCTTGCAGTATCAATTCAAATGGTTGTTGGTAACATAATAGACCCTCGGCTTCAAGGAATACAACTTGGCTTATCACCGCTGGTATTGTTACTATCATTATCTCTTTGGGGTTACATTTGGGGTATTCCAGGTATGTTTTTAGCTGTACCTCTTGCAAGTATAATTCAAATATTTTGCATTAATATCCCTTCATTAAGACCAATTGCAATTATGATAGGATCTGGCAAAAGCATACAGAGGAAAAATAAGGAAGAGTCAAAACTTAAGAAAAACACAAGAAAAACACATGGATTAAAAAGATCTGAAAAACTTAGTAGCGAAGCCCTTGATAAACAGGCAGATGAAATTGCTAAAAATTCAACCAATCTAAATGATTTTATTCTACCCGGTAGTCTTAATTTGGATAATAAATAATGAGCACCAACTCAGAGGATAAAGATATCATTGAATACTCACTTTCATCAATCAAAAGAATTAGCATTTTACTAAATAATATTGAAACAAAAGTATTCAACGATAAATTGATAAATGATGATGAAATTTCAATTACAAAGAGACAGGCAGATTTACTTCTTTATTTGTATGATTTACCAACTCCTCCTAGTTTAAGAGAGCTCTCTAGATATCTTGCAACATCTCACCAGAATGTGAAAACAATATGCTTGAATCTTGAAGGTAAGTCTTTGATTAAATTTGTAATAGATAGTAAAGATAAAAGGAAGCAACGAATTAAGCTTACTATAAAGGGAGAAAGAGAAGCTTACAACTTCTCTAAAGCAATAACCGAATTGGCACATCAAATCACCCCTACCTTTTCATCCAGAGAAATTGACGAACTATCCAGATTGGTTAGAAAGGTTGAAACATCCATCACAGAACAATCTCACATAATCAATAAAGACTCAAAAAACTAAGTTGAATTGAATTTTTTAATTTTCTATGAAAAACAAAAATCTTTTAACCTTTGTGTTTAATCTAGTAAGTTTTATGTGATATAATTTAAATGGGAGTAAATTATGTCAACAATATCCATCAATCACATGAAGCTTTACAATAATCAAGTTAAGATGAATTCGAAAACTTTGATTTCATCAGCAAGTGAAGCAAAGATTCAAACAAAAAGAAAACCAAAGATTTCCTTAATCATTGGTGGAATCAAAAGTGGTAAGAGTTCCTATGCTCTTGAATACACAATGGGTTTTGGAAACACTGCAGAAGAAAGAGCTATAGTTGCAACTTCATCTGAAAGGGTTGATGAAATAAAAGAAAAATGCATTGCAATGAAAATTGATCCAAATAATAGTTTCTTAATCTTTGAAGAAAAAAATTATGTTCCTCAGATTATTGAAAAAATTCCACATTCAGCACAAATAGTTATTATTGATAACATTTCATCTTGGATTGCAAACCTTATCACTGGCAAAAAAGATGCAACTCTTCTTGAAAACGAGTTAGAAAGTTTAATTGAAAAGACAAATAAAGATATTATTTTAATTTCTAATATTGTAGGCCTTGGAATAATCCCTGAAAAAGAATCTGATCAAACATTCAGAGATCAATCAGGATTCTTCAACCAAAGACTTGCAAAAATTGCTGATAACGTAATCTTGATGGTTGCAGGTATTCCTATAAAAGTTAAAGGAGAAATGCTTTAATATATATCGTATGAGCTTTGTATATTCTTCAAAGCTCTTTGTTCTTGTAATAAATCTTTTATAAAAAAATACAAATATCTAAAGGTTTTCAACGTATTTCAATTAACTACAAAGTATGAATTCATTAAAAATACAAAGCCTCAAAGATCATACAATTTTACAATTAAAAGCTACTGCAGATTATAAATCAAACCTGCAATAGCTAATAAAAAAATGTATATTTATATGCTAAACACCTATATTATTAACTGACAAATATATAAGCTCCTTGATCATTGAATAAGTAAAGATGATTACCATTTATTTTTATGGCGTACCCATCATATTCTCCACTTACTATATCTGCTTCTAATTGATTCAACTCAATAAAACAACTTTCCGATTTATCACCAGTTTCAATCCGTATTCCTTTTTTTTGTAAAATTTCCATAAAGCTTAACTTCATATCTTCCTCAACTTCTAAGGTATAAACTACAGAAATCAGATCTCCATAAGTTACTTCTAAATCAACAGTTGAATCAATAAGAGTTGTATCCATCAGTGTAAACAAGGGATTTAATGGATCTTGAATTATAGGAGTCTCACCAGTCTCACCAGTCTCACCAGTCTCACCAGTCTCACCAGTCTCACCAGTCTCACCAGTCTCGTTCTCAGTAATTTCATTAATTTTCTTTTCAATTTCTTCTTGTTGTTTTTTCTGTATATCATCTAACTGAGGATTAAAGGATGCAATATCGCAACTTTGAAACATTATTGATGTTGCAATTAATAACAAAAGCAATATATATGTTACCAGTCCAAATCCCAATGCTCTATTTGATGTATCTCTGTATGAATCATTCATTCCTTTCTTTTTGTTTTTAAACATAACTTTATCTCCTATTTCTGTATTTCTTTTTTTATGAAGTAACAACGGTTGTTGTCCTTCCCAATCAATGTGATATTTTCCATATCGCTTGTGCTTGCTGATGTATATAAAAACTTTAATGTTTCTGTATTTGGTAATGTTGCAGTTAGAATCTTTTGCGATCTATTAAATGATACATACCCCATTTCAACACCAAGAAGACCATCATTAATATTCTTATAAAACTTAATTGGAATGGTTAATCCATCATCAACAATGTGATTTAAAAATTCAATTTTCCCATATGTTTGATTTTTAAGTTCACCTGGTAAAGGATTTTTTCCTCTATCAATTTCCCAAACGGTGGAATACAAATCTGTAATAATATTTACAGCCTTTTCCTCACTGATTGTCGGTACAGGAGATAATGCAATTGAGTTAAATGTAACCTTAACTGTTATGATTGTTGAGATTACTGCTATTGCAATAATTATGAGTGCCTTATGTTTTTCAATAAAATATTTTTCTCTTTTAACTCCTTTTTCTTGTTTTTCTGTTAAATCATCAAGTTTTGACAATTTACTTTTTATTTTGTCCATTATTGAAGGTTTTTTAATAGCACTGATTCCTTCATTAGCGCATGTTGTTTTTTCCATTTTTTATCCTTTTCTTTTATTTATCCAATGTATTAATTCCAAACTCAATACATTATCATTCAATTTTTCTATCCCATTTTAATCCTCCTTTGTTCTAAATTTACCGCAATTAATATAAATATCATTGCGCTCTACTACTGAAAAAAGAAGTTGTGATGCAATGCAAAGTATTGGTAAGTAATGCACATAACACTTTTTTGCAGCTACCATTTGTTAACTAAAAAAGGAGAATCACTTTAAAAAGAAGAGATTTTCTAGTATATTGTTTTAAATAACAAGGATTATAAATGATAAAGAATTCAGTATTACCTTCCACCATTGCAGAAGAAAAACTATTAAAATTATTTGATACATTTGATGCAGATAAATGCATATACAAAGGATATCCAACAGGTCAATTGTTTGAGAAAATTGGAGTAATGTTTGGCATTCTAGTCTGCCGTGATAAAGATGGAAAAACAGTTGTACTAAAAGCCTTTTCAGGGCAGTTTGTAGGCAATTGGATTGTTCCAACATTTGTTCCACCACTTTTAGATGTTGATGAGTTTGATGAAGTTGCAAAATTTTATATTCCTCAATGCAAAGCATTAACAAGAGAGATTGAAGCTCTTGATAAAATAGAGGATGCTGAAATAATAAGGCAGAAGAAAAAGCAAAGAAAAAATTTAAGCTCAATAGCTCTTCAACGAATTGTTGATTCTTATAAATTTCCAACAATTACAGGTAAGCTACTTACACTAAAAGAAGTTGTGAAGAATAGAAATTATCCTTCAGGAACAGGAGATTGCTGCGCCCCAAAACTATTTGGCTATGCGTTCTCGCATAAACTGCAACCAATAAGTTTAGCAGAAGGATTTTATGGTAAAAATACCAATCTTAAGGAACATAAAAAGCTTTATCCTCCCTGCAAGGAAAAATGTTCATTGGTACTTCCAACTATGCTTGATTTAGATATTCTTTATTGTGATGATTATATAACAGTTGTCAACAAACCCGCCGGATTGGTTACTATTCCAGGACGAACTCCAGAGTTAAAAGATTGTATAACCTCAAGGATAAAAACATTATTTCCATCTGCCATTGATCTAAGTTCAGCTCATCGATTGGACATGGATACATCAGGGTTAATTGTACTAGGAAGAGATAAGGTTAGCCATAGAAATCTTTCAATTCAATTTCAAGATAGAAAAGTAGAAAAAAGGTATATAGCACTAGTTAGGGGTATAATTAAGGATATTTCTGGTACAATTGAGCTACCATTGAGGCTTGATATTGATAACAGACCAACTCAGATTGTTGACTTTGAAAATGGGAAAAGTGCCAAAACTGAATATACTAGAATTGCTGTTGAACATCACAATGACGAGTTTGCAACCCGCTTGATATTAAAACCATTTACAGGTAGAACTCATCAATTAAGGGTACATTGCAAGGAGAAATTATTTCCTATAGTTGGGGATAGACTTTATGGAGTAAGAAAAAGGAATGAGGTTAGAATGCTACTTCATGCCTATTATCTGTCATTCTACCATCCAGTAACTGGAGAGAGATTGAAATTTGAGGTGCAGCCAGAATTCTAATAATTTGAACTTAATTCGTTTATAACAACGTCCAAAGCCGTTTCAATATTTTGGGAACTAGGAGCATAAATTGGATTAGCTAATTCATCACCAAACACTTCATTTTTATGAAGTGAGGATAAAAAAGCACCAGCTATAATTGCATAAAGTCTTTCATTATCATCTTTCATAAAATTAAACTTAAAGGATTTAGAGACTTTGATTTTATCAGAACTTTCAAGAGAGCTTACATACGAAATTCCACCGTCTTTAATATGGAGTACATTTATACGGGAATGTGCTTTCATCATAACTTCAATTTTATTATCATAATTAGGATACATTTCATCTAAGAAAGCATCATTTACCTGAACAATATTACAAAGACTCAATGCTAAAATTGAATCAAATTTATAATCCTCTATAGTTGAAATTTCTTCTTTTGTAAGTGCAGGGTTGAAATACAAAATAGGCTTTGGCTTAGCACCAAATGCTGCAGCTAAAATACTCCTACCGGTAACAGGAGAATAGAAAGAAAATGATCCAAAATGAATCAACTTTACATCATCACTATATGATAGAGTCTCTTCAAATTGTACCTTAGTTAGCATTGCAGAACAGGATTTGTTAAAGTTTATTTTGTTTTCTTTTACATTATATTTGGCTGTTTGTAAATCACTATTACATAATGATGGATCAAATAAAACTTCTGCACTTACAAGCTTGTCAAGAAGGTGTACACCTTCATCATCTTTAGAAATCAAAGATTCGAATGAAACAGAAACCTCATGTTTTGCAATTTCTAGCGATACATCAAAAGCCAAGCCTTCAACTGAGGATTCATCATCATTAATTTTTTGTAAATATTCACCCACTATCATCAACATATAAAAACACCTCTTCTTTATAATAAAATAATATTGCACGCCATCACATTAATCAAGT
Organism: uncultured Spirochaetaceae bacterium; assembly: GCA_964457975.1. Taxonomy (GTDB): domain Bacteria; phylum Spirochaetota; class Spirochaetia; order Sphaerochaetales; family Sphaerochaetaceae; genus Pleomorphochaeta. The sequence continues at coordinate 28,148 of CAYWGU010000013.1, forward strand.
AAGATTAATAATTGTATTGAACTTTTGCATTGTAGTTAATTGCATTTGATTTGCTATTTCTTTATAATCCAACTTATGAAGAAACCCACTATTAGAGAAATGAAATTTTTAAATAACGGTTTTATTAAAAACCATTCTTATAACAGTTTTGAAGCAAAGGCAAAAGATTCACTATTTTTACTTGAAAGTGATGAAAGATTTGATGTAAGTTGTAAGATACATAAAACTGCAGTAAACCAAGGCTTTACTGTAAGCCTTACTCCACAAACTTTTTTCTCAATAGCTATATCTGATCGAGTTAAAGTAACTACCTCCATAAAAGGGTGCTCTAGCACTGTGTTTTTTGACATTACACAATATATTGACGAACAGTCATTTGTTCAGTTCAAAATGGTAAGAAAAGACAACAACTTTTCTTATTACTTGAAAAGTAAAAATGAATACCAAGTGGTAGCTAAAGCTGCATTAAATGGAGCAAGCGATGCAATTTCATTTGGATTCTTTATGAAAGATAATACATTTTTAAAAGTAGAAGATTTCTATTACAAAAGAGTGGAACAAACGATTTAATGAATTCGCTTTGAATAAAGGAAATCCCGTACTATTATTTAGTATCATAATCTAAAGCCCCTTTGGAAGGGTAAAGGAAAAATAAGATGGAAATTGAAGAATTAAAAGTTGATGAAAAACCATTGAACTTTATTGAAAAAATCATTGAAGATGATTTGAAGAATGGTCGTGTTCCGAATAATAAAATAGTAACACGTTTTCCACCAGAGCCTAATGGCTACCTACATATTGGCCACATTAAAGCAATTTGTATAAACTTTGGCTTGGCACAGAAATACGATGGAGTTTGTCATTTACGACTTGATGATACAAACCCAACAAAAGAGGATGTTGAATACATTGATTCTATCAAAGAAGACATCCACTGGTTAGGCTTTGATTGGGGCAAGGAAGAATACTATGCTTCTGATTATTATCAACAACTTTATGAAATTGCTATGCAGCTTATAAAAGATGGTAAGGCTTATGTTGATTCTCTATCTCCTGAACAAATGAGAGGATACCGAGGAACACTTACTGAAAAAGGTAAAAATTCACCTGATCGTGATAGAAGCATTGAAGAAAATCTTCGTATCTTCGTAGAAATGAAAGATGGCAAGCATCCAGAAGGTAAGTTCACACTTCGCGCTAAAATTGATATGTCTTCCCCTAACCTAAACATGAGAGATCCTGCACTTTACAGAATTAAATTCGCAACACATCCAAGAACTGGTGACAAATGGTGCATATATCCAATGTATGATTACACTCATCCAATTAGTGATGCAATTGAAGGTATAACCCACTCAATCTGTACTCTAGAATTTGAAGATCACAGACCAGCTTATGATTGGGCTACAGATATTGATGGAATTGAACATGCTCCTCACCAATATGAATTCTCAAGACTTAATATTAACTATCTTTTGATGAGTAAAAGAAGACTACTAAACCTTGTTAACTTAAAGCTTGTTACAGGATGGGATGATCCTAGAATGCCAACAGTTAGTGGAGTTAGACGAAGAGGCTACTCTCCTGAATCAATGAAAGATTTTGTAGCTAGAGTTGGTGTTGCTAAAACAGAAGGTGTTGTTGATTATTCTTTAATGGAATTCTGTGTTCGTAAGGACTTAAATGCAAAAGCAACTAGACTCATGGTAATCCTTGATCCAATCAAGCTTATAATCGATAACTATCCAGAAGATAAGGTTGAAGAATTTACTGCAATTGACAATCCTGAAGATTCTAATTCAAAAACTCATACAATGCCCTTTAGCAAAGAGGTTTATATTGAAAGAGAAGACTTCATGGAAGTTCCTGCTAGAAAATATCATAGATTGTATCCTGGAAACGAAATCAGACTTAAATATGCTTACTATGTAACTGCTACAACATTTGAAAAAGATGCAGATGATAACATTACTGTAGTTCATTGCACCTATGATCCAGAAAGTTTTGGTGGTGATACTATAGATGGTAGAAAAGTTAGAGGTACAAGTCACTGGGTAGCCTGCAATAGTGCTCTTGATGCAGAAGTAAGGCTTTATGATAAACTATTCAAGAGTGAGTATCCTGGTGGTGAAACTGGTGATTATCTTGATGATTTAAGTTCAGATTCATTGAAGATTATCGAACATGCAATGCTTGAACCATATGCAAAGGAAGCGAAGGTAGGAGATTATTTACAATTTATCCGAAATGGCTATTTTTGCTGTGATAATAAAGATTATACTCCAGAGCATCCTGTATTCAATAGAACTGTTACTTTAAAGGATAGTTGGGCTAAAACAAAGCAGAAAGCAAATCCCGAAAATGAAGGTCGCCGTAGAAGAGGACAAAGCAAATAGAAATAGCATTTTGTAAATACATGCTCCATAATTAATTATGGAGCATGTTATTTTACAAACAGAATATATTTTAATGTTGCTATAAATAATCAATATTTTTTAGTTAATATGTAAAATAAGGCTTTCTTTATCTTCTAAAGAACAAACAATTTTATTATCTAGAAGTTTTGCATTACCACAACCCAAAATGATTTCAACTTTTGTACCATCAATAAATCTTTTATTAATTACAATCTCACGTCTATTGCCTTTGTTCAAAACAAGAATTATTGCTTCATCCTCGTCATAACGAACAAAGCTCATCATTGATTTATCACTTTCAAAAAATGCATAACTTGCAAAGGATAAAAACCTAGAGTAATCTTTTCTTAACTTACCAAGAGAATGATAGAGATTATAGAAATTCATATCCCATTTTTCCTCATCCCACTGCATTGGATATCGCCAATCCTCAAAGGTTTTTATTGTTCCACCAAGGCCTACTTCATCGCCATAATATGTAGATGGCATTCCAGGTAACAGATACATAAGAGAAATAACACCGTTGTAAATCAAAGGGTTCATGATATCTCCATTAGTATGAAGACGAGGTGTATCATGAGAATCAATAAGGTTCATCTGGAAAAATCTTAGCTGTCCTCTTGTATTATCAAGTTGACACTTAATTGCCTCTTTCATTTCATTTCCAGTAAATTGGATATCACGTGATGGATTTTGCCCCCATCCAGATAGCAAGAAGACATCAGCTTCTCCCATCCATTTTCGAATGGGACGACCACAACCAATATAGTTCATTGTACCATCCCATTCATCACCTTTTAGATAAGGATTTGAATCAATCCAACACTCACCCACAATATAGGCTTCACTATTCTCTTCTTTAACAGATTTCCTAACCTCTCTCCACACTTCATGCGTAAATTGGTCCTTACCTCTTCTTCCAACAACATCAGCAACATCTAATCTCCATCCATCCTGACTATAAGGCTCTTTGAGGTATTTTTTCATGACACTGCTAGTAGATTTATACATTATATCTCTAAGTACCTCATGGGAGTAATTTAACTGTGGAAGGGTTGGTACTTCTTCCCAAAATGCAATCTTACCATTTTCATCTATATAATAGTAATTTGCTTCAGGGCACGTTGGATCAGCATTTGCTTTTATGAACCAAGGATGCATTGTTCCTGTGTGATTAATTGAAATATCAACAATAATTCTAATGTCATTTTTATGTAGAGCATTTACCATCTTTATGAACATTTCATCCCCACCAAGTTTAGAATCAATTGTAAAGAAATCACAACAATCATAACGATGAGTTGTACAACTAACTCCAATAGGATTTAAATAAAGAGTGTTAATATTTAACTTTTTAAAGTGATCAATGCTATCTATAATACCTTTAAAATCACCCCCAAAGAAGTCCAAACATTTTCCCTCTTCAAATTGAAGAGGAATATCTTCAAAATTCATGTTCTTTACAGCACCTCCATCAAATTTATACTCACCATCTGTTACATCAAGAGAGGAATCTCCATCTCTAAATCTATCAGGGAATACTTGATAACATGTAGCACTACTTACCCAAGTTGGGGGAATATAGTCTGGAACAATTTCAAAGTAATCTTTATATCCTGGAACATATGAAGTAAGTCCTATCTGTGAAAAATAAAAATAAGTACCTTTAGCAACAACTACAAAATAATAAAGGCTCATTTCACCATTTTTAAGTTTTACTGTAGAACTTGCAATTCCATCTTTTATTATACATTCATGTCGTGTGTTTTCACCCGCGATATTTATAAATAGATATACCTTTTTAACTTCAGCTGTTATTTTAATTGAAAATATAACATCTTCATCACTTTTTGGATAAAGAGGTTTTACATATTGTTTTGATACTTGACTATCTATTAGTTGTTTCCATTGATTCATAATGTATTCCTTGTTTATTTAGTGGTAGTATTATATCGTCACATTTTATACCTTTCTATCATAATAAATGCAAATAACATGACATTCCCTTCAAAAATAAAAAACTGCCCAATTTAATGAGCAGCATTTAAACAATTAAATATTATAAAATTATATTATTCTAATAGTTTTTTGACTGTAATTCAAAGTAAGCTTGTGGATGTTCACATACAGGACAAAGAGTAGGAGATTTTTTACCAATATGGATATAACCACAGTTGGAACATTTCCAAACCATATCACCATCACGTGAAAAAACAATACCTTTATCAACATTACCAGCTAATTCGGTATATCTTGCTTCATGTTCTTTTTCAATGCCAGCAACCATTTCAAATAATTTAGAAATCTTTTTAAAACCTTCTTCGGCTGCTTCTTTAGCCATTCTTGGATACATGGTTGTATTCTCAAAATGCTCGCCAGCTGCTGCATCTTTTAAATTCAGCAGAGTATCTGCAATTACACCATCTTTTTGAAGAAGTTTAAACCAAATTTCAGCATGTTCTTTTTCGTTTCCAGCTGTTTCTTCGAAAATCTTTGCAATTTGTACATAACCATCTTTTTTTGCTTTTGAAGCATAGTAAGTATATTTGTTACGTGCCTGCGATTCACCTGCAAAAGCTTCCATCAAATTCTGTTCTGTTTTTGAACCTTTTAATTCCATTATTCTTCTCCTTCGCCGTCTAATGCGGCATCGATACAATCGGGACAAATCCCACTTAATACCAAATTATGATCTATACTTTTAAAGCCTGAGGCTTTTTCAATATCTGTAAAAATGAATTCATCCAAGGGAAATTCAATATCAAACACCTTATTACATATCTTACATTCAACATGGCAATGGTTTTTTAATGTACTATCAAAATGCACCGGTCCTTCAACCCCAACAATTCTCAAGAGCTTTCCTTCGTTAGCTAATAAATTTAAATTTCTATAAATAGTAGCTTTACCAATACTTGGATAAATTTCATGGACTTTTTCAAATACCTCTTGAGATGTTGGATGATCCAATAAATCTCTAACTGTATCCAATATTAATGTCCTTTGAACGGTCAGTCTTCGATCCATTTGGACTCCTTATTAATAATTAATATCAATTAGGATTATGTATCAATAACAGTTATCTTGTCAAGTTACAACCATTAATTAATTTAATATTAACTCAAATATTTGTAAAAAGCAAATTATTTTAAATATCTTTAGAGAAGCAACAACTCTTTTTTATATGACATTAAAGGAGTTAAGCTAGCTGCTTCTTTCCTGTATACAACGCAAAATAAGCGCCCCGAGCATCTAATAATTCTTTATGCGAACCTCTTTCAATAATTCGACCTTCTTCCATAACCATGATTACATCACAGTTACGTATGGTAGATAGGCGATGGGCAATAATAAATACAGTCTTACCTTCCATCAATCTATTCATACCTTCTTGAACATGTGCTTCTGTTCTTGTATCAATACTACTTGTTGCTTCATCAAGAATCATCACTGGTGGATTTGCAATTGCAGCACGTGCTATAGAAAGAAGTTGTCTTTGCCCAACAGATAATAAATTATCGTCCCCATTTAAAAAGGTATCATAACCTTCAGGTAACAGCGATATAAAGAAATCAGCATTTGCAAGTTTTGCAGCAGCAATAACCTCTTCATCGGTTGCATCAAGCTTTCCAAATCTGATGTTCTCTTTAATTGTTCCACTAAAAAGACTTGTATCCTGTAGTACCATACCAAGTGATTTTCTAAGTGAATCTTTCTTTATGTTTTTAAGAGGAATTCCATCATATAAAATTTCACCTTTCTCTACTTCATAGAATCGATTAATTAAATTTGTTATGGTTGTCTTACCAGCACCAGTTGACCCTACAAAAGCAACAACTTGTCCTGGATGAGCATAAACATTTACACCATGAAGGATTTGCTTTCCAGTATTGTAGGAGAAATCAACATTATTCAATTTTACATCACCACATAAGGGAATATAAGAATCATCTGCATTTTTCCAAGCCCATTTTCCAGTACATTTTTCACTTGCTATTAGCTTACCTTCATTATCGAAACAAGCATTAACTAGCTCTACCGTTCCTTTATCTTCTTCAATTGATTCATCAATTAAATTAAATACTCGCTCAGCACCGGCTACAGCTTGAACAACAGCATTAACCTGCTGCCCAAGTCGTGTTAAAGGTTCTGATAAACTTCGTGATAGTTGCAAGAAACTTACAATTATACCAAGTGTTATACCCCACATACCATTAACACCTAAGATAGCACCTACAACACCAATCAGTGCATATTGTACATACCCAAGGCCCTGCATTACAGGCATAAAAACATTGGAATATGTATTAGCTTTTGTGGTGTTATAACATAGTTCTTCATTCAATTTATCAAAGTTTTTCTTAACGACATCTTCATGGTTATAGACCTTAACTGTTTTAAGCCCCGAGGTCATCTCTTCAATATAGGCATTTTCTGCACCAAGTGATTTTTGTTGTTTGGAAAAGTACTTACTTGAATTCGATCCTAAAACTTTTAAAGCTAAAAACATCAAAAAAAGCGTTGCGACAGTAATAGCAGTTAGTTGCCAACTTAATATAAGCATTGCAACAAATACACCAATCATCTGAAGAGTATTTGCTATAACTTGAGGAAGAGATTGGGTTAATAAATTAACCATTGCATCGATATCATTTGTATAACGAGACATAATATCGCCATGACCGTTTGTATCAAAATATCTAAGAGGTAATCCTTCCATGTGAGTAAACATTTGATCTCTAATTAGCTTAAGTACTCTTTGTGAAATATTAAGCATTATTCTTGAGTAAATATATGTTGCAAACGCTCCACTTACCATAATAATGGCATATCTAGTTATCAAAATAGCCAAAGGTGCAAAATCAGTATCCCCTGATTTAAGCATAGGCATTAAGTTATTATCAATTATTGATCCAAGAAAGACTCCTGAATATATTGTTGCAGATGCTGCCAATAAAATACAGATTACAACAATAAGAAGACCAAACCAGTGCGATTTTAAATAAGATAATAATCTATTGGCTGTTGCTCTAAATGATTTTGGTTTATCACCTTTTATTCCAGCTCCATGGTGAGGGCCGCCTGGACCACCTGGTCCTCTTCTAGTATGAGCTTGTGCCATTATACATCCTCCCTCATCTGTGAATTATAAACTTCTTGATAAATTTGATTATCAGTTAGCAATTCATCATGAGTACCCTTCCCTACTATTTTGCCATCATTTAAAACAATAATTGTATCACAATCTTTAACTGATACAATTCTTTGGGCAATTATTACTTGAGTCAATCCAGGAAGATTTATTGATAAACCATTTCGAATGCTAGCTTCGGTTGCCATATCAACAGCACTTGTAGAATCATCAAATATGATAATCTTTGGAGTTTTTAATAGTGCTCTTGCAATTGACAACCTTTGTCTTTGACCACCAGATACATTCAAACCACCTTGATCTATTACATGTTCATATCCATTTTCAAATTCATTGATAAATCCATCAGCTCGAGCAATTTTACATGCATCAACTATTTGCTCTTGTGTTGCATTTTCGTTACCCCATTTAAGGTTTTCAGAAACTGTACCTGTAAATAAAACTGATTTTTGAAGAACAAATGAAACATTATCACGAAGTGTTTTAATATCATAATCTTTTACATCATTACCATCTATTTTTACTGAGCCTTTATGAACATCATAAAGCCGAGGTAACAATTGAACCATTGTTGATTTTGAACTACCAGTTCCACCGATTATTCCAAGCTTATGACCTGATGGAACATCAAAAGTTATATCTTCAAGAGCAAGTTTATCATCTCGATCTAAATAACTAAAATCCACGTGGTCAAAGATTATTGATCCACTTTTAATTTCTGTTATTGCATTATTTTTATTCTTTATTGCAGTTTCTTCATCCAATACTTCAACAACTCTTTTAGCACTTGCCATGCTAATTGTAATCATTACAAAAACAATAGATAACATAATAAGAGCAAAGAGAGCCATGCTAGTATAACTTACAAGGCCAAATAAATCACCGGCTGTTAAAGTTCCGCCTACAACCATTTTAGACCCAAACCAAATAATTACAATTGATACTGCATAAACTATTACAAGCATCAATGGTTTTGCTATAATTGGAAGTCCATAAGCACTTTTATAAAGTTTTTCAATAGTTTCTGTTTCTTTTTGGAATTTTTGATTTTGTTGCTCTTCTCTTACATAAGCTTTTACAACACGAATACCATCAAGGTTTTCTTTTACAACAGCATTTAACGTATCATATTCATTATAAACCTTTTCAAATCGTGGCATAGCCAGTTTTATTATTACAAAAAGCATTGCTAGAATAATGGGTATTACATATAAAAAAGTCATTGCCAATTGTTTGTTGATTGAGAAGGCCATAATACAAGCAAAAATCAGTGAAAAAGGAGCCCTAAAAGCCAATCTTAGTGACATTTGGAAGGAACCTTGTAATCTTTGTACATCAGTTGTAAGTCTTACAACCAAACTACTTGAATTAAATTTATCAACATTTACGAATGAAAAATCTTGCATCCGATAGAATACATCTTGACGAAGGTTCTTTGCAAAACCACCTGATGCTTTTGCAGCAAGTGTACCACCTACAATTCCAAAGAATGTCATTGCTAGCGTTACCCCAACCAATTCCAATCCAATCTTATATACATAACTCATATTACCTGGAGTTATTCCTTTATCGATAAGATTTGCCATCATAGTAGGTATAAGTGCAAAGAATAATGTTTCTAATACTACTGAAACAGGTGTAAGTATTGCATACTTCTTATATTCTCTTACACTTTTTAGTAAGGTCTTGATCATTTAATCACCTTTCCTATATTTAATTTTTTACTATATTTAATATAATCAACCTAACTTTATTTATAATAAAAGAAATAAGACAATTTTACTAAAAAAGGTATTTATAACTCATAAAAAAATACTTACTTTATAATAAATAATCAAGCAAATATATTTTTTTTTGAGTGCATACAATTAGAAATTGAACATTACTCACATTTAATTTAAGAAAAAAACTATAACTATTCAAGAATTTTATCTTACAGTAAGTAGTTTTGATTTATGCTAAATTTATCTTGTACAATATTTCCAAATCTCATTATAGTGTTTATAAAATAATAAGAAAAGGAAATAACTAAATTATTAAAGCTTTTAACTTTTGCAATAAAATAATTTAATTTGCTAATCTTAGATGGTTCCAAAGAAACAAAAGACTGATGCACACTACTTACACAATTTATACGAAATTAAGATCATCGATTAATCCAATAAACCATAACCTTAAATATTTTCCATTAACTAGCAAAAAAAAGAGCCCTATTTAATATTTAAATTAAACTAGGGTTCTTGTAATTATAAATTAAAAAATCTATTAATTATTTTCGTTTTCAGAGTTTTCTAAATTCTGTCTCATTGTCATAACAACTTTGAAAAAAGTTTCCATATCCTCATCACTAATTCCAGATCTCATTTCATCTTCCATAGTATCTAAAAATAATTCAAAATCACTATTAATCTTTTTTGCCTTAGGTGTTAATACAACCCTTTTAAGCCTTAAATCATTTTCTACAGATTCTTTTCTAATTAAACCATTTCTCTCCATCAATTTTAAAATCTCAGTAGTTGTTGGTCTTCTTAAAGAGAAAGTTTTATCAATATCTCTTTGAAATACAGGTTTTTTATCCATAGATGCTATGTAGCTTATAATATAGTAATGGGAAGATGTCTGTCTTCTACCATCGTCTGCACCTTCAAAAGTCATCAACTTACGTCTTACATGATTTGTTAATCTTCTTAGCTCACTTGAAGCACTGCGGTTCATATAATAGTTCTCCTTACATTCTGTTCTTGTAATCATACTATCATTAATATAAAGTATTATGAACTCATTATCCACCAAAATTAACTAACTTCATAAAAAAACATAAAAAAAACAAGAATTAACCAATGTATAACAAATGAAATAGTTCAAAAATACCAATTTTTATAAAATTACAATCAAATAAATGTATATTTACTAAAGAAAATTCCTAAGTTAAAAATAAATATCTAATTATATTTATATTGCCTAATTATTACATTTAAAGGGCTAATTCTGTATTTATTACATTTTTTCATATTTTTTTTAGTTCTTTTTCTATATTTCTTACAAATAAATCACATTTTTTTTTTGTTATAATAATAATAACCTACATTAAAAATAAAGCAATAGCTAATTTTACATTTTTCTAGCATTTGTACTTTTATACGAATTATTATTTTTTATCTGTTATTGAAACTACCAGTATTCATTTTATTTTGTAACAATATAAGGCTAATGTGTAAACTTTTAATATAATTTATTTTACATTTTCTATTTAATCTTTATTATTTTTGGTTTTATTTGGCTACTTAGAAAGCAACCTTTTTATGCATATTTTTATTAATGTATTTTATTTCACGTATTTGCATAATTTATGTAATTGCTTTCGTTATATAGATATAAAACTAATAATTAGTATTAATAACATCAAGCTAATTTTTAATAATAATTCAAAGAAACAACAATACGGACATCTTATTTTGTTGATAAAAAAATAGACAAATAATTGAAAAGTTTAATATCTAGTGTCCCTCAAAATCTGCTTAATTGGTTAGCTTTGATAGAATATATAAACATAGATTGCTAATTCTATAAAATATATTTCCAAATATTTGTTTGGTTTAAAGTACTTTCTATGTTAATATTATATTTATTCCAATTATTTAGATAAATACATAATTCGTAACAGAAAAAGGTATCTGTCATGGATAATATAGAAGGAGAGTAAAAACATGAAAGTTTCAATTAAGAAAAATATGCTTTTGGGTGCATTGATTGTACTAATTGCAGTATCATTAATTGGATGTTCTACAACATCTAAATCCAAAAGTAATGTTAATGAAGTTAAAATAATAGAACAATCAGTAGAACCTCAGCTTAAAGAAAAGATTGAAGAAGTTACTGAAGAAAAAGTTAATAAAGAACAATCAGCAGATACCGAAATACTTCCACCAAAATCTTTAATTTCATATGCTAAAGAAGAAACTGTAGAGGTAATTGAGTTACCAATAGTATACCCACTTGGAATTGTACCTATTGTAAAGAGTGATAATTCTTATAATACATTCAATTTAATTATTGTTCATACATCCGATACATATGGGCAAGTAAATTTAGAAAAGAACTCCATTGGTTTTCCTAAACTTGCAACAATGATTAAAGCAGGAAGAACTTTAACAAAAAACTTGTTGGTACTAGATGCAGGTAATTCTTTGTTTTCCTTACCAATAATAAACAAAGTTAATTTATCAACTTCTCAAAAATTACAGAATTTGATTGGTTATGATTCAATGGCACCACAGAGTATGGATTTTAATGTAGGAACTGAAAAGGTTTTTAATTTATCAACAGATTCAAAGAAAGCTGCAGCCGAATTTATATTATCTGCCAATATGTTAGACAATAATAATTATCTCCCATTACAACCTTATCAGTTATATGATTTTAATGGCTTTATTGTATGTGTTGTAGGTTTAACAAGTCCGTTTACTTCAAATTTAAATGACCAAGAAAATTATTCTTTTGATAGTAATATGGTTTTTGAAAATTCTCAGCATGCAATTAATGTTGCACGACAGTATGCAGATTATATCGTTGTTCTTGGTTCAACAGGAAGCGGTGATGTAAATGATATTTATAGCAGTTCATTTATTTGTTCAAATCTAAATGGAATTGATTTATTTATTGATGGTCAATATTCTACAGTAAAAAGTGGATCTGTTGTTAATGGTGCTACAATTGTTAATACAAAGGCACAATTGAAAGAAATAGGTGTTGTTGATATTTTGATTTCCAATAATGAAGTTAAATTAGTAACCCCCCTTACCATTGAAGAATCAGATGTAATTGATCCTGAAAATAGTATTTTAGCTGCGAAATTTGGTATTTCGATAATTGAGGATGAGCAAGAAGCCTTGAAAATCATAGAAGAAGGAAAATCTAGCTATGCAAAAACAAGTGATAGCATTGTAGCCTATTCTTCTTATAAATTAGCCAGTGAAAATAAAAATATAAAGCAGATCTCCTTATCGCATTTATTTACAGATTATATTGTTGATAATACAGAGGTTGATGTATGTATGCTAAGTTCATCTTTATTCCATGGTTCTATTGAAAGAGGACCTATAACACTTAATAAAATTGGTAATGCAATGCCAACCTTTAATCGAATGTGCTATACCACAATGAGTGGTCAAGAAATCTTTGAAGCTCTTGAATTATCTTATGGCAAATTACCTGAAGGAAGTGATGATTTTATTCAGACAAATATAAAGGTTATTTATAATAAGTATGCGAAGGTAGGTAATCGCATAATAAGAGCTAAAATCAATAAGAGTTATATTGATAAGGATTCTCAGTATTTAGTAATGTGTGATGATTCCTTAACAAGTGATAATAGTCGCTATAATATGGGAGCAATCAATCAATATCTATATTATCCTGCTCATTATTTACAAAAGGCTATAATTGATAAATTTGGGTTATTAAAATAAAATTTTATATCAAATATAGTAGATAAGAAGCACTGCATGAAACATTGCAGTGTTTTTATTTTAGGTCAAAATCATTTATGTTTGAATGTTTGTTCATTTTTGAGAAAAAAGAATATATAGATAAAATACGTTGTTACTACTAAAATATTCTATTTTGATTGATAATTTAATACTTTTTTGAAGTAACTTTATTGCATTTAAAGAGTTATATTACTGAACAATGCATAAATTTATAAGATCGAATTTATATGTTTTAAATAGTAGGAAATAAGCGATTTTTTTTTTGAAATCATATTGACAGAATTTATACTATGAGGTAATTTGACCTTGTTCAAAAAAAGCGTCTGTAGCTCAGTTGGTAGAGCAGGTGGCTGTTAACCACCCTGTCGGGGGTTCAAATCCCTCCGGACGCGTTTTAATTTCTCTATTAATTTAGAGATTTTTTTTCTTAAAACAGTACATTTGTTTTTCTTTTTACTTTATTTATATTATAGTAATATTTAATCCATCTTTTAATGATACATTAGGTAGAAATAATATAGATTAAAATAGGTAATATTCTGTTATAACTAAATTAATCCTCTATAAAGAACGATTAAACGAAGATTAAAGGACTTTAATTTAATATTGAACTAAGAAAAAATAAATAATATTTTTACTTAAAATTGATATAATTAACGTAGATAAAGAAGTTAATTTTGTCTATAATTACTTTTAGTAAATTTTGGAGAAAAGTTTGTGAATTTGTATTGACAGAAATCGCCCTATAGAGTAATTTACCTTTGTTCACAACAAAATGCGTCTGTAGCTCAGTCGGTAGAGCAGGTGGCTGTTAACCACCCTGTCGGGGGTTCAAATCCCTCCGGACGCGCTTAGTAAGCTCTCTAAAATATTAGAGAGCTTTACTTTTGCTCAAGGTATGAGAGCTAGTTCATACCACGATGTTAGGAATAATTAATAATGCTGTATTGCTATTATTCCTACGACAAATAAGAATACTTTCTTAAAGGAATTGACGATGGCAACTAGAAGAGGTCCCCGTTTTAAAGAATGTCGTAGATTAGGAGTGAATGCTTGTGGTCACCCTAAGGCTATGGATCGCGCAAATGATCCTGCTTTTCGAAAGAAACATAAGGTTTCCGATTATGGAATGCAACTTGCTGAAAAACAGAAAGTTAAAGCATATTATGGTATCTTTGAAAAGCAACTTCGCAACTACTACACAGAAGCTAGTAAATCTGTAAACAGAACAGGTGATGTATTAATCACCACGTTAGAATGCAGATTAGATAATCTAGTTTATCGTATCGGTTTTGGTAATTCAATCAGACTTTCACGTCAGATTGTTTCTCATGGACATGTATTGGTAAATGGCAAGAAGGTTGATATTCCTTCATATCGCTGTAAAGTCGGTGATGTGGTTTCTCTTAAAGAAAAATCACAAAAGAATGAACAGTTCAAGAAGAATTTCTTGGGTGCTGCAAAATTCAAACTTGCTTATATCAATAAAGATGAAGCTAAATACTCTGGTACTTTATTAAGAAAACCAGAAAGAACTGAAGTCCCTATTGATATCAATGACCAGTTAGTTGTAGAATTTTACTCTAAATAGGTTTTTAACTTATTTATATATATGGAAAATCTCTTGGCAGCATCCTAGAGATTTTTCTATTTCTATAAAAACATTCATGATTTTTTTTGCATAATAAAAGCACCCTTATTAATAATAATCAGAAGAGTGCTTAGACTTTAGAATTTATAAAATTATTTAGATTCTTCAACAAATTCTTTAGGTGCAATTAATTCAAAGAAATGAATTGTACCATCTTTAAGAGTTACAGCAGTAACAAGCTTTCTGAAAACTTTATCGAATCCACCAGCTGCCTTAATTGGTATTGTATTTCCTGTTCTAATTACTGTGTTTGCAATTGATCGGGTTGTTGTTTTAATATCTATGATATCATCTTTAGCAAAAGAACGTTCCATTTTAATAAATTGTTTTTTATTTTTCCTCTTACCTGAATTGTTACCAATAGCTATTCCAAACATTGTCGATTTCTTTTCGAAATCTTCAAAATGGAAAGTATCAAATACTTTAAATAGAAATACTCCGAATTGTCTTTGTATTCCATCTGAGCAACCATACCAAGTTGAAAATGTTCTCCAAGTTAGTTCCCCACCGTGTTTTTTTTCCAACTCAGAAAGAAAAAATTCTGTATCTTCATCCATGCAATGCTCCTTGAATAATAGTGTTTATTAGTGTAGCATGCAAATCAGATTATTGAAAGTAATTAGTATAAGGACTTAGTGGAAGCGATGGTATATGATGAGAAAGATTTTGGCAAATTATTAAAAAAGAATGCACTTGCAGTGAGACGTCTTGTATTGCAAGAAGAAACTGAATGCATGCGTGTGTATGATAGAAATCTAGAAGCTTTCCCTGTATCCGTAGATCTATATGGGAAGTATGCAAGAATTACTGACTATAGCTTGGATGGCCTTGATGAAGAAACGGTGAATATTTGCTGTGATATTGTAAGGCGTATGTGTTATGTCCAAGGTGAAAATGTTGTATTCCATCGACGATCAAAAATTGGAAAGGAACAACATGAAATTCTTAGCAAGCAAAGTTTGCTTGTGGAAGTAAAGGAAAGTGGACACACCTTTACTGTCGATTTAACAAAACGTATAGATACAGGATTATTCCTCGACCATATGAGAACTCGTCAAATGGTCGAAAAGATGAGCCGAGAACTTAGAGTACTAAATCTATTTTCTTATACTGGAGCTTTTTCAGTATATGCCGCTAAAGGTGGTGCAAAGAGTGTAGATTCGGTTGACTTGAGTTCAACCTATACAAAATGGGCAAAAGACAATCTTCTCAAAAATGGCTTTGAGGGGGGAAAATATAATTGCATAGCAAAAGATGCCCTAAAATTTATTATTGAATCTGTAAATGAATCTTGCAAATATGATTTGATTGTATTTGATCCACCAAGTTTTTCTAATAGCAGAAAGATGGACGATAAGTTTGATGTTAGCAAAGATTATGTACGCTACTTTAACTTACTCAACAATTTACTTGAAGAGAATGGGATATTAATATTCTCAACTAATTTAAGTTCTTTTCATATGGACACAGGAAGGGTGAAGGGATTTGAAGTTACACAGATTACAAATGATGTAACAGCACCTGGTTTTACAAAAGCTAAAGGTACCTCAAGAACCTGGTTATTAAAATGGACGAAACATGTACGACTTCAGAAAAGAGATTATGAAGGCAATTCGGTCATACAAAAAGCGAAGGAATCTGATACAAAATATTATCAGATAGATAAGGACACAATAATGGAAAATTTAGAAGAAGACAAAGTTGAAGTAGTAGAAACATTAACTAACGCAGAACAATCAAATGAAGAAACTACAACTGAAAATGTAGTACAAGACGAAGTTGTAGTAGTAGAAACATTAACTAACGCAGAACAATCAAATGAAGAAACTACAACTGAAAATGTAGTACAAGACGAAGTTGTAGTTGACGAAGCAACAGAAGTAGCTATTGAGAATATTGAAGAAGATAAAAATAATTTAGAACAAATAATTTCAGAATTAGATGAAAATGAAGAACCTTCTAATGAAGATGATATGTTATCACTTAGTTGGAACGATAGTGAAGTTATTGCACCAACCGTTAGAACGAAATCAAAACCAAAAGCCGTTACAAGCCTAGCTGATCGAAAGAACAATAGTCGGGATGAAGACAATTCTGATTCAAGAGATTCTGATAGATCTGGCAGAAATCCAGAAAGAAGAGATTCTAGCGGTGGAAGAGGTGATGATCGTCGGTCTTCCGGCAGAGATAACGATAGAGATTCAAGAAGATCATCAGGTGGTCGCGACAACGATAGAAATTCAAGAAGTTCTTATGGTCGTGATAACGATAGAGCTCCAAAATCTTTTGGTGGTCGTGATAACGATAGAGATTCAAGAAGATCATCCGGTGGTCGTGGTGATAGCGATAGAGATGCAAGAAGAGCAGCTGGTGGCAGAGAAAACGATAGAGCTCCAAGAAGTTCTTATGGTCGTGATAACGATAGAGAACCAAGAAGATCTTTCGGTGGTCGTGATGCTAACAGAGATTCAAGAAGTTCTTATGGTC
>CAYWGU010000014.1:0-5776 GCA_964457975.1 uncultured Spirochaetaceae bacterium
CCTACTCTTTTATTAGCTTGATGTACAAATTTCTTAAAATCTGTTGTATTGACAGTATAACTATCAGGATAAGTACCACCTCGTAGAATATTAAACATGGTTTTTGAAAAATGACTGACTGAACAAAGTTCTTCATTGGTGATCTGCAATCCATCGGCACCTGCTACTTTCTTAATAAGATTGGTGGTTCCATTTTGAATATCAATATTTACTGATTCAAGATCGAAATCCTTAGACCCAAGTAAGGTGTTAAGATTAGCAACATCAGTTGAACTCTGATTAATCTCGGAAGCAATAATCCACTCATAACTCTGGTCTTTTTCAAAGTCCAGGCTTGCAGAAATAAAATATGCGCCTCTTGCAGCCCTGACATCAGTTTCTGTACATATGGGCAATCCTTTTCTAAATTTATCCAATTGATTACTGGAAATTAGAATCTTATTATTAATCAGACCCTTTGACCAGACAGTTGTCGCAGTCAGGGATTCACTGGGTTCCGGTCTATCTACAGGTATAGAGCTAAGAAGATAAAGTCCCAGTCCTGTATCCGATAATAATTCATTCTTTTTATAGCTATCTAGAAGATTGCTGTACTCATTTTGAAAATCGTAGTCAATTCCACTAGGAAGAATATTACTTATGCCATCCAGAATCTCCAGGCTAACCGCTTTATTGTTCCTGTTGCTTATTACAGATTTTTTAATAATTCCGAATTTTTCGCTAGTGTACCATCCATATTGTAAACCAATTCCCAAATCCTTATTTATCTCTTCATAAATAATCTTATTGCCGTACTCACTCTTGTAAAGATTCCTCTCTATTTGATAGATATTCCCCATTTCTTTAGCAAAGGGCTCCCATAAATAGATTTTTTCATCCATTTCAACTCTGACAATTGTTTTACTTCCAGTAATTCCGCGATAATCATGGATCTTATCTTCGGTATAATAAGGAAAGAGAGCATTATCTCGATTTTTTCTTCCTGCAGACAAAGAACCATTACTGGAAATGAATATCCAATGATCAGAATCACTGACTATGGTCATAAAAAAGTCTGCCATTTGATCATAGTTTGTAATTTTGTAAAATTTCTCATTCTGAATATTTACAAATTCACCCTCAACCTTTGTAGAGCTAATGTCCAAAACAGTATTTCCTAAATAAATCTGGTTATTCTTCATAATTTCATCTCTTCCTCTTTAAAACTTTATAAAACTTGTCAAATAAGTTAAAATACTTATACATATAAAACAATAGCACATGAAAAAGACTCATGTCTATGTTTTTATTAACAACTTAATAAAAATAACTCATAATTTTAGCTTCTATTAGTTGTTTATTAACGAAAGATACCTATCGGTATCTTTCACTTACAAAAAAATATATTTGTAATAAATTGGAAATCTATTTTACACATAATTGGTTGCAAATAACTTTTAGTAGCTTATAATTATCACCTTTTATTATTTGGATTTCTATTTTTACCTGCCATAATTTTATATATGTACCATAATGCAATTAAAAAGGTACATCCCCCTGCCCAGCATTTGTAAGCTCATCTGGCAACACCCCTTCTTTATTATTTAGAATTTTTGTAAATACAGGCTCTTTCTTTTTTTTCTCTACATTTTCTTTCTTCTCATCCTGTTTATTAAAAATTGCTTCTTTTGCTAAGGATGGACTCTCCTCACTTTCTTTTTGATATTCCTTTTTATCTCCAGTTGAGGGTGTTTGCCTAAACTCAACATGTCCGGCTGTAACATATATTCTTGATTTTTTGGAGCCACTTTCATCTTCCCAACGATCTTGTGTAATTCTGCCTCTAAGCCTTACAATACTTCCTTTTTTCAAATATTGATTACAAAGTTGTCCACTTCGACCCCATACCTTAATATCAATAAAGGTAGCATCACTTTTATACTTTCCATCCTTCATTTTATATGAAAAGTTATTCGCAATTGAAAAATTGCAAATCATTGTTTTGTTAGCAAATTCCTTCAAATTTGGATCTTTAACAAGTCGTCCTTCAAGCAATACAGAATTTAAATCATCATACTTTCCCATTAGCTCATCCTTTTAGAACTTTTACAGCATCTTGCTATGCAAAATATCACCTGTTTCTTTGTTCATAACTATTAATAACCTCAAAAAAGCCCATTTTGCATCAAAGTTAGAATAAACTTTATTGAGAAAGTAATAGTTCTTTGATAAAATAAGGTTCGAGGAGTTATTCAAATGTCCAAATTAACAGTACTATCACTTGGTGGTTCAATCATTGCACCAGATAAAGTCGATACAGAATTTCTTAGTAAATTTAACAAAGCAATTAGAGTCTATTTAAACGAAGACAAAGAGAGAAAAGTAATCATAGTATGTGGTGGTGGTGCCCCTGCAAGAATTTATCAAACAGCGTTCAGAGCTGTTTCAGATAAAATAGATAACAATGTTCAGGACTGGATTGGTATTAAAGCAACTCACCTTAACGGCGAGCTTGTTCATGCTATTTTCAATGATCTAACTGATGACAAATTAGTAACAGATCCTACTGCTGATATTAAGTTCAACAAACAAGTCTTGGTAGCTGCTGGTTGGAAACCAGGTTTTTCAACAGATACTGATGCAGTTTATTTAGCACAAAGATTTGGAGGTAAGATGATTATAAATCTATCCAATATTGCTAAAATATATACAGCAGATCCAAAAGTAGATCCAACTGCAACTCCAATTGATTCAATTAGCTGGAATGAATTCAGAAAGATGGTCGGTAATGAATGGGTTCCTGGAAAGAATTGTCCATTCGATCCAATTGCATCTCGTGTAGCCCAAGAAGAATCAATGAAGGTTATCTGTGCAGATGGACGAAATATCGAAAACACCGTTGCAATACTTAACGGCAAGGACTTTACTGGATCAATTATTGGTGAATAATTAATTTTAATTTATTTAGGCAACATATAACAAGACAGCAGATGCTGTCTTGTTAATTTTCAACATATTATGGTCTTATTTCAAATGCTATAGCATCAACACCATCGATGTATTCAGCTTGATAAAAGCTCCCACACACAGTGAAACCAAAAGAACGAATCAATGATTGCATTGGAATGTTTTTAGGATGAGTATCAATTCTTACAAACTTGCCTTCTTTTTTTGCAAGTTTTAGGCCTTCTGAAAGAATAAACTTTCCAAGTCCTTTTTTAATTGATACAAGACGATGAATACAAATATAATCACCATCCAATTTCCAAAAGTTTTCCTTTTCATATTCAGAATCTTTTTCCTTCTGAAAAACAGCCATTCCAATTATATTTAAAGGATCCACCTCATCATAGGCAAAATACAAACGAGAGTGCTTAATATCTTCAATCAAAAGGGCAAGCTGAGGATAACCTGTATCCCACTGAGGATTGTCCCTATCCTGCATAATAATTCGACCTTCATCACCTATTTTTAAAGCTTTATTCTCTTCACCTGCAACGGCCAATCTTAATTTATACATCTTCGTTGTTAACTCCATTTTTTAATTTTATAAAATACTCCACAGGAGTGCAGAAATTAAGAGGAAAAGGAACATCCAATTTAAAATCAGGAACCCACTCAATATCATCTTCTATTTCCTGGACGAAACCATCGTCAATATCAAGAATATCTAAATAAGTTAATAAAGTATCATATTCATCCTCTGTAATTTTCTTAAATTTCTTTGCACTAAAAGGCGAGGAGAATTGAACCATCAAGGATAAGAAACAATTATCCTTTAAGTTTTTTGAATAGTATTCTAAAAATTCTACAGTAGGTTTTAGCGAACCAGGAAATACAAGGTGCCTTACAAGAAGCCCTTCAGGAGTAGTAAATTGTCCTTTATATTTATACTTTGGATGTTTTTCTATTAAAAATTCAAATACAGGTTTTATGTAATCAATATATTTTTCTCTTCCACAGAAATTCTTAGCAGTATTTCTATCTAAAGTTTTAAGATCAATTAAATATAAATCAATGTAATCATCAATCAAGATCAATCCTTCAATTGACTCATACCCACTGGTATTCCATACAATAGGTAGTGTCATTCCTTTATTTCTAGCAATTATAATGGATTCAATAATTGAAGGAATAAAGTGAGTACCTGTTACAAAGTTTATGTTATTTGCTCCAATTGACTGCAACTCAATCATCATCTGTGATAGCTCATAAACACTTACTTGAGTTCCAACACTTCCATCACGTGTTTTAAGCCCCCCGCTGATTTGATAATTTTGACAATACTGACAATGCAGGGGACAACCTGAAAAGAAAATCATTCCAGATCCATTCTTTCCAGTAACCGGTGGTTCCTCACCTTTATGAAGCCCACTCCAGGCAACACGAACGGTTGAAGTTTCACCACATGCACCTATTTCGCCTTTTTCTCTATTAACTTTGCAATAATTTGGACAAAGCTTGCATTCTGCATATATATCCTGAGGTTTTATCATATTTCCAACTTTATAAGTTTTACTTAATCTATTAAACTATATTCATACAAGACACCATGATAATATTTTGTATTATATTTTTGGTATTTAATGTCAATTTTACTTAAAATGATTATATTTAACAAGAATATTTTATTTGTTTGGAGAAATTAATGGAAATCTTTAATAAAAAGATAAAAGAAGAGAAGGAAGAAGAGAGATTTGTACTGTGCCTAGATGGGGGTGGAATGAGAGGAATTATTCCCTCAGTCCTTCTTGATAAATTAGCACAGCTTGTAAAAGCGTATGATGACAAAAAACCTTTATATTCACATTTTGATTTAATTGCAGGAACATCAACAGGTGGATTACTTGCACTAGCAATGACAACACCTCCTCAATATTTAAATATAAATAAGGAAGAGGGCGAAAATATAACAGTTCAATTTGAGAATCCTAAACAAACCTTCATGGATAAAATCAGAAGAACACCTATTTCTAAAAAGAAAGAAGATATAATAATTCCTAGAGGATCAGATTGTTCCAAACTAATATCTATATATAATGAAAATGGTAGCAAAATATTTCCAAGTCAAACAAGATTATTTGGCCAACTACTAAGAGATAAATACAGAGCAGAGCCTTTGGAAGTATTTCTTAAATCATTCTTTAAAGATGCAAAACTATCACAATGTTTTGTTCCAACAATGGCTGTATCATATGAAATACAAAAAGGAAGACCTTATATATTTAAGAGTTGGGATTCACATGATTTCTACACCAAAGAGGTTGCTAGAGCAACCTCTGCGGCTCCAACGTACTTTCCACCAGTAATCTTACATGAAAGAACTACAGAAGAGAAATTGACCCTTGTAGATGGTGCTATGGTTGCAAATAATCCTGTAATATTTGCTTATGGAGAAGCAAAAAAGCTATATCCCAACTGCAGCAAATTTCATATTATATCACTATCAACAGCATCCACCATGTTTGGTTTTGGAGATGAAGATTTTTCAGGAGGAGTTATGGGCTGGATAGATCCATCGAAAGGAGCTCCTCTTCAAAAGGTTTATGCTTCAAGTCAAATGCAAGTTGCAGATTATATGGCACTTCATAATTCAGATATCGAATATACTCGTGTTGACTATACTTTTGACAATGATAAATTCAAATTAGATGATACATCAGCCTTTGCTGCAACAAAACTTGAGGAAGCTGGAAATATTGTTTATGAGAAAAATGAGGAAAAGATAATTGATTACGTTGAGAAACTAATTAAGAAAGATGATTTCTCGCAGATTATATCCCAAAGTTTTATAGAA
>CAYWGU010000014.1:5876-42828 GCA_964457975.1 uncultured Spirochaetaceae bacterium
AGAACAATAAGGAAGCACACCAATGCATGCAAAACAAGACGAACTAGAAAGAACACTGACAAAGATGTGTTTAAAACTAGATACATATCTAGAAAATAAATATGGTGATAAATATCCAATTCATCCAAACCGTTTAAAAAGAGGAAAAGCAGCTAGTGGAAACTATGACGGCTTATTCTCTGCAGGCTCCAAATTCACCCTTGGTTATGGTAGCAACGAGGGACGAGGATACATTGTTGCAATTGATATTGTAACTCTTAGTTGGGTTAATAAAGAAGATGAAAAAGCAATTATTGATGATGGAATCATATATCTTAAAGAAATACTTCCAGAATTCTTTCCAAACAGAAAACTAGAAATAAAATGGGATGGAAATCTTTATAAAATAGTTGGCGACTTCTCACTTGGAATCAGTGAAATAGACTAAACCCTATAAGATAAATAAAAAGGCAATTCGTATATTGTCTTTTTTTATGTCCTTAACCTATAATCAAAGGACAAGATGAGTTAAATTTAAATAAAGGACTCAAAAAGGAGATTAAATGATATATAAAGATAATAAATATAACTTGTTCATAGCTGATAGCACCAACAATCCTATGCAACAAGCACTTCCAACTCAAGATCAAATAAGTACAAGAGTATCATCAATGATACTTTCAGCCTCAGGTTGGAGAAAAATATTTGCAGAAAGTTGCGACGAAGAAGATGATAAAGCTACAATATCGATTGAAGATAAATACCTAGCAGGTTATATTGCTCTCTCTCTTGCAAAAAACCTTGAATGCTTTGACGGCAACAAAAAGATGGATCATAAGAAAAAAACCATATTAATAGGAATGGATTCAAGGCCTACAGGCCCTGCAATCTCTGATGTAATCTGTAGAGTTCTTATTTCATTGGATATAGATGTAAAAAACATATTCATTGCAGCTGCACCTGAAATCATGGCATATTCTGCTATTGAAAACGATAAAATCGATGCCTTCTTATATATCTCTGCATCACACAATCCTGTCGGACATAATGGAATTAAGTTTGGATTTAATGGTGGTGTTTATACAGCATCAACAGTTGCTCCATTAATAAACGACTTCAAAGAATTCTCAAGTAACAAAAAATACATCAAGATTGTAAAAGATCTAGTTGATAACACTGATATCAATAAATATGACGAACTCTTGAATAAGATTCCTGAATTGAAGAAACATAGCCTAAAGCTTTACAGGGACTTTGTCTTAAAAACAGCAGCAAAAAGTCAAAATAGTGAAGCCTTTTTAAAAGAGATTAAAGAGAAAATTAGTATCAATCCAATTGGTATTGTCGGTGAGCTAAATGGTAGTGCAAGAGGGTGCAGCATTGATAAAGAATTTCTAACTGAAATTGGTGCTACCTGCTTGATGGTAAATGATAAACCACGAGAAATTGTGCATGCTATTATACCAGAAGGTGAAAATCTTGAATTATGTAGAACATTACTTGAAAACAAACATAAGGAAGATAAAAGGTTTGTAGTTGGATATGTTCCTGATAATGATGGAGATCGTGGAAATCTTGTATATATAAATACGAGCACAAAAAAAGCTAAAATTATAAAAGCTCAAGAGATATTTGCACTCGTAGTTATGGCTGAATTAAGCTCCTTGAGATCAAAAGATTCAAAATCAAAACTAGCAGTTAGTGTAAATGGTCCAACATCGATGCGAATTGATGAAATCTGCAAAGCCTTAGATGTTGAAGTATTTAGAGCTGAAGTTGGAGAAGCTAATGTTGTTGAACTAGCTCAGATGAAAAGAGAAGAAGGTTATATTGTACGAATTCTAGGCGAGGGATCAAATGGTGGTAACATCACAAATCCTGCAAAAGTAAGAGATCCTCTAAATTCAATCATGACATTAATTTCTATCTTAACTGATAAAACAATATTTGAAGAATATAGAAAGCGTATAAATTATAAAAATGATGAATTAAGCATTGAGAATATGATAAACAGTCTTCCTCAATATACTACAACCGATGCATTTTCAGATTCTGCACAGTTACATGTAAAATCATCACATAAAGAGTTAAAGACCAATTATGAAAAACTATTTGTAAAATTCTTTGAAGATAATAAGAAAGTATTTGCAAAATATGGTATTGAATCCTATGTAGAAATACAAAATGAAGGAACCAATACAAATGTTGGAATGGGAGAAAAATTTAGAACCACACCTTATAAAGGTGGGCTTAAAATTGTTTTCTTCGACTCCAATAAAACACCTGTTGCTTTTAGTTGGATGAGAGGTTCTGGAACAGAACCTGTATTTAGAATCCTTGTAGATTGCAAAAAGAACTCTTTAAATCTTTATGATTATCTTTTAAAATCTCATAGAGAATTAATAATTAAAGCAGATTTGTAAATTAATTTTTGTTTAGTAGAAAGACCCTAATTGCTTATATTGTCTTTTTTATATAAAAATATTGTCAATTTTACTTATTTTTTCATATAATTGTACTACTGATTTGTTAAAAACTAAATATTTTGTATAGTTTAAATTTTTATATTATATTTTTATAATTAAATTATTTATATTATTTTTTGTTAATGTTAATTTCATATTAAAATAGATAATTTACCGAATTTAGGTCAGTTTCTATGAAAAACCATATTTTTGTAACAATTTTATACCATTATGTGTAAAATAGTTACAATTACCATGGTTTTTTCATATTTGACGAACTTGATTCTGTACTACTATATGATATCATTCTCTAGGTTTGCTTGGAGAAAGACCAATCATTCACTAAAATATTCCTATTAGTAAATTATGCTTTTATTAATATCAATTATCTTTTTTTACCAATATATTCATTCTTGCTTTGTGAAATGCAGCATTGTATACTGTAAAAAGTAAGAGGCAACGCATTATTCTTATTTAAGGAGCAAGCGATGAGTATCTCAATCACCATAGCAAAAGGATTAGAAGTCAAACTGGATTTATCTGTATCTACGATAGATAAGAATGAAAAATTATTATCGGTAACAAATAATGAGTCAAACCTTATTTGGGTTTTTGAACACGCAATTATTACTGATGAATTAACAATCAACAGCAATTTTCTAAATATTAAAAGAAATATTAGGATACTCAAGGAAGAGGAATACTGCATTTCTTTTAAAATTTCAACCGAAATTGAGGATTCAGAAGTTTTCGTTCCAGGTGTAATATTTAAGGAAAATAAAGCTGGAACTGGTTGCTACCCAAGACTTTCTTATAGTAAGTCCTGGTCTTTTGATGAATCTAGAATGAATATAGCAGGTTGTATATCTAAATTCACTGAAGATAAAGTATTCATAACATCTACAAGATCCAACAAAATAAAACAATCAGCATCATTCTTTTTAAATGAAAATACATACAGGATACCTTCAGAAGAATGGCCATCAACTTACAATGGAAAAAATATTTCATATTTTTCAAGTGATCAGAAAAACAAAACATTCAAGACCTTTAAAGAAGGTGCAGAAATTGATACTGAGTACTTGATTTACTTGTCTAATTATAATAATGATGATGGATTTAAATATTCACATCTATTTGAACATTATAAAAAATTTGCAGCAACTTATTATCAATCTAATCAAAAAGATGATAATAAATATGTATCTTGGTGGGATTACAAGGCCCTTTTGATTGTAGGACTTCTGAATCTTCTTCATAGGGATTTAGATGGAACTTATATTGTTATGGGTAAAGAAAACGGTATACATCAACAACATTACAACTATACAAGCGGATCATTTCTTGTAAAAAGTTTGGAAGGTGCCTGTGTACTTGCTCAACTCGATACAAAGCAATTAAAATCAAAAATTTCGAAACCTATTCTTGACATTCTTGAAGAAACAGAAAACAGAGTAATTCCATTTAGAGATTACAAAGTTGTCTCCAAAGAAATCGGCGATTTTTTCTTAAACGCAGAAGAACCCAAAGGAATTTTCAGAGACACCTATAATTTTGAAGATAAAAAATGGACATCATATTATGGAAAGGAATCTCTACAGGAATATAAGCACGCTATCAACACAAGAACATGTGGCGAGGCAATGTTAAGTTATATTAAGCTATGTGCACTATTTCCACCTGATGACAATAAAAGATACTTCAACCTTGTAGAACGAGTTTCAGCATTCTTTATTGAACACCAAAAGAATGATGGAAACTATGGAAGATGGTTTGATGTAAACGGAAATCTCATGAACGATCTTGGATGCAATGGATCTCATATATTTAGATTGTTAATAACACTTTATACTAAAACTAAAAAAGCCGTATATTTAGAATCCCTTAAAAAGGCTCTACCGTATTATGCAAAAATGGTAAAAAAAGGATACTATTTTGGTGATACGCTTGATGCAAATTGCATGGATAAAGAAGCAGGAGTCATTCTATTAAATTCCTTCCTACATCTTTATGAAATACCAGAGTTTAAAACAGCTTACACCTTGGAACTTTGCGTCGATGCTGCAAACTACATAAGCACTTGGATATTGTTGGATGATATAAAATTTAAAGATAATACACCTCTTGGTAAAAGAAACTTCAAAAGTACAGGCTTCAGTAGTGTATCAATTAGCAATGCACACTTAGATTTTTACGGCATGATGATTTCCTATGATTTTTTAAAGCTCTTCAAACATAGTGGTGATGCTTTTTACAAAGATATGGCAATTATAATGATAAAAGCTTGTCGGAAGTTGATTTCAAATCCAAACGACCTTCTTGGAAGATCCAATGATTTTTATGGATGGATTCCAGAGCAGATTAATCATACTCATTGGGATTATTTTAATAATCCAGATAATATTGATGGGCATTTTGATATCAATATGGGATGGACACAGGTTCTTGTATTGGATTATCTATGCAAGATACAGGAAAATTTTACTGATATTTTTGATGACCTAAATTAAAAAATCACCAAAAACAGAAAAACCAACTGCATTGTTTTAATTTTCAGTGCAGCTGGTATTTTATTTCCTACAGATGTTTACTATTTTAAGTTAAATACATATTTATCAAGTCTATTAAAGGCTTCTTTAACAAGGCTTGTTGGAAGGGCTAAATTCATTCTTATGGTATCAGGCCATACAAACATTCTACCGTCTTGCCATGCAACACCGCAGTCTGTTCCTCTCTTAATTACATCTGCACAAGAAATTTTATTATCTTTGCAATATTCTGAAATATCTAGATATAACATATATGTTCCACCCGGCTTTGATAATTCAACACCTTTAAAGTTCTGCTTGATGAAATTTAAAGCATAATCAACATTGGTATTTATTACCTCAAGCAGTTCTCTGTACCATTCATATCCTTCAGGGTCATAAGCACCAATTAAGGCATACATCGAAAGAACATTACAGTCATTGTAATGAGAAAGAGAGGATTCTTTATCAATCCTTTCTCTTAGATATCTGTTGAATATTATATGATAGGATCCAATCAAACCTGCTAAGTTAAAAGTTTTAGATGGAGCATACATTGAAATTGTACGCATCTTTGCATCTTCACTTATGGAGGATGTTGGAATATGCTTGTGACCAGTGAGTACTAAATCTGACCAGATTTCATCTGAAATAACAAAAACATCATGTTTTTTAAACATCTCCATTGCTGCCTCTATTTCTTCTTTCTCCCACACTCGTCCTGTAGGATTATGTGGATTGCAAAATACAGTAGCATGTATTTTATTTTGTACAATCTTATTTTCCATATCCTCAAGATTCATTCTCCAGATACCCTCTTTATCCTTTACCAAAGGACTGTGAACAATATTGTAGCCATTATTACCAAGGGCCATTGTAAAACCAATATAGGTTGGAGAATTAATTAAGACATTATCACCACTGCTTATGAGAACTCTCAAAGCTGTTATAACACCACCGAGAACTCCATTCTCATAACCAATATTTTCTTTAGCGATGGTTGTTCCAAAATTATCTTTTTGCCATTTTATAATTGCTTCATAATACTCATCTCGTATGCCAAAATATCCAAAGGCTGGATGCTTGATTCTTTCAATCATTGCTTCTTGAATACTAGGAGCTATAGGAAAATTCATATCTGCAACCCACATTGGGATCACATCAAATCCCTCTTTAGGTAAATTTGGTGCAAAATTGGGCATTTTCCCAATCATATCTACCGCAATAGCATCTTTTCCTTTTCTATCCATAATAGAAGTAAAGTCGTATTTCATTCTAAATTCTCTCCTAAATAATATATTATAACACTTCATAAATTGACAATTATTTATCATTTTATTCATAATTAGTTTAATCAAATTCAATTACATTTAATCATAAACCATTATACATTAAAGAATCAAACCATGCCAAAGATTTTATCAAATAACTTCTAAATTTGATAAATTTAAAAGTAAGATTTTGCTTGCTAAAACAAACAAAATCCTACTAATTTAATAATAGGATTTTGTTTTTTAAAACATGTTAAAGTAAATGTTCCGGTTTTATTGGTTTGGGGCTCCAATTCATCAGATCATAAGCCCAAGTTCTCATATTTTCATAGCCTTCCTTACTTGACGGCACATTCAATTCTCTCAGCATGTTTATAAAGCCACCAGGACCACCAACATCATCAAGTAACTTGATGCCTGATAATTCAATGCATGCAGGTTTTTGATAGTTAACAACATTTACTATCTTATTTGCAAATTCATCTGATATTACCTTACCATCACCATCGTGGATAACTATTTCATCTGTTACAGATTTACCTAAAGAGTCCTTGTAATAATTACTATCATCATAATAGCTATCAATACATTTTATCGTGACTTCCCATCCATCTCCAAAATCATATTCGTATTTTATTTCATTTGTAACTGGCATTACAGGAGGTTGAGAATCATCAATCATCTCTTGATAATCTTCTGATGCAGAATCCATTTTTTCATTCCAGCTTGTAACAACATCAAATTGACCTTCAATAATTGCATTTTCAATTTTAACTCTATCTTGAATTACTTCAAATAAATTTTTTCTAATTTCTTCAAAGTCCTTAATATCATCCTTTAGGCTTTCTTGATAAAGTTTTATTACACCCTCTATCATCTCTTCTTCAAATAACTTGTAACTAGGTTTTTCTCTACCTTTTGGAACCAATACATCTAATACTTCCAAACTCTCAATTAAAGATTCAAACTTCCCCTCAAATAACATTTCAACAGCTTGCAAATCTTTTAGTGTTGACTCGAGTGGTCTAATAGTTGAAATTTCTTTCTTCTCAATCTTCTTTCCACTTTTTTGGTTTTCCATATATTCGTCAAAGGTTATTGGATGCCTAAAAGGTATCATTCGATTATTATCATTAAAAAATTTAACTTTCAGTTGGTTTTCTAAATAATAATCACCAAGAGCTCTATACTCATAATGACCTGTGTATTTACTCGAATAATATTCTTTAAAATCTCTACCTTCTTCGTAATCATCATCCCAATAAATATCCGCATGATCTGAATCAGGATACCTGAAATAGATTCCACATAAATCACACCAATCTTTGAACATTCCCTTGGTAATCTTTTGGAAATCTTCATCCCCCATTGTAAAGTTATGTAGATGAGAACTTTGCCATCCAAAGGCTTGCTGAATTACATAATTTAATTGATGAAGTGTAAACTTAGGAGGAATGATGATATCACGATAGAACCTTCCATCCTTAGCCTTACCATATTTCTCCAGGAGTTTTTTATCTTTCATAGATAACTTACCAAAAGCAATTTCAATCCTAATTGTTACTGCTTCAGGTCCTTCATAATTAAATACATCTTTTATAGGTTCAACTTCATTCAATCCCAAATCAAGGCCATCAACATCAACTACACCTCGAGTAAATAGAATGCCTTGAATCAAATCTTCAGGAATTTCTACTATCTTTGCTACATCAACAATTGATCTTGTTTTGAAATATTCGTTTAAAACATTGTTGTCTATCTGACGAAAAGTCATATCTACCTCCATTATAATCAAATAAAATATACCATAAAATGATAGTCTACTTTGTTGATTATTAATTTAATTCTAGTATTATTATTGTTACTTATACTATTGTTACAAAATATTTATAACTTTATAACTCGATTATCTCTTGTTTATTATAACATATTTTTTCTACAAATAGTATCTTTTTTATATTCATAAAATATTTCATTTCCAATAATTAACTAACAAATCCGAAGTTTTAAAATTATAAATCGAAACAAAAAGGAGCTATTAAAAATCATATGATAATCAATAGCTCTTGTTTAAATCTATTCTTTATTTACAAAGCAGCAAGGTTTTTTACTTTAATCCCAATGCAGCAATAGCGGCACCAATTGTTGGTGAGTTATCAATGCATACTGTTTCATAATATCTGTGATATTTTTTAACCAGTAATTCTTCTAAATAGTAGTTTGTATACTTCTCTAAATATTCTGTTTTATAGAAGGTTGTTCCATCGGCATTGATGCATACAGGATGAAGGGGATCCTTACCAAATTCAGTTTTAATAATTGCAGCTGTTAGATTGACAGCTGTTATTTTACCAGCTCTTTCAATTAAAGATTCTAAAATGTACCACAGATTCTCTGCATCCACTTTATTATCTTTAACACATTGAACTAGTTTATAGTCATTATTGAAGGGCATTTCTAAGAAATGACTCATCTCTGTTGTATTTACAGGACCAACTTCTTTAAATTTTTTACCAAAATCTTTGGAAAGGATTCCTTCTTTTACGGCTTTTTCAATTACAATGTTACTTAGAGGTCCAAGATATGCACCACTAATCATCTTTTCTAAAATATATTGGTTTGGGTTTTTTGTTGTAGAATTAAATAATTCATCCAATTTTCCCTGCTTTACCTTTAAAGAACCAGATTCAACATTGATTACTTGATTTCCTGTTTTTAAACCAGATATTGTGGTAATATTTTCATTCTTCTCCAAATAAGCAGTGTTTGTACCA
Organism: uncultured Spirochaetaceae bacterium; assembly: GCA_964457975.1. Taxonomy (GTDB): domain Bacteria; phylum Spirochaetota; class Spirochaetia; order Sphaerochaetales; family Sphaerochaetaceae; genus Pleomorphochaeta. The sequence continues at coordinate 14,894 of CAYWGU010000014.1, forward strand.
GTACCCAAAATAAAGCCAACATAACCGTCATATTGTTTATCTTTAGATGCAGCAGCTTTTCCTGCTAGTAAGGTTGCTACAGTATCATTTAATACCGCTACTCTCTTATTTTCTATGTTATACCCTCGATCTTTAAGTTCAGCTAATAAAGTTGCACCAACTTTCTTACCAATAACCTCTGGTGCTTTAATTTCTTTTGAAAAAACAATAGGAGTTCCATCATTATCAGAGGAGATTGTTGCCGCATAGCTAAAGCAAAAACCAATGGAATCACTTTGATCAATAATACCCTCTACCTGTGTTGCAAATACACCAAAGAATTCTTTGGCACTTACTTCGTGTTTAACACCTGGCATTGGCACTTTCTTGAAATTTGATATTTCAGGTTTTAAATTCTCATCAAAGGAAACAAGACATGTTCTAAGGTTTGTTCCACCTGCATCAATAACAATAAGTTTTTTTCCAGGAACCAATATAGAGTCATCACCAATAAAAGTCGGAATCATTGAAAGAGAACTACCCTTTTCTGTTAATCCATCATTCATTTCTTTTAAAAAGAAATCCAACATTTCATCTGTTTTTACATTATCTGGAGAAATACCCCATTTTACTAGAAAGTCTTTTACTTCTTTCTTCATAAATACCCCCAAAGGTTTATCAAAAAACCCGTTTATTTTATATAGCAACATTATGCTAAAAACCATCAAATATGTCTACAATAAAAACAAAAACCCAGAACATTGAGTATCAAACTCTGCTCAAGATGATTTTATTAGCATTAGAATTATCTATAATATAGGTTTCTATTCAATTTCTACATTATTAACTTCACAAAGTTCTATTTTATCTTTGTGTAAAAATTTCCTTTTCCCTGCCTAAAAAGCAAACCAACAGACAAAATTATATTAGAGAGAAACAAGAAATAAGGATTAAACCTAATGCAGCTGTCCCACAATTTATGAAAAAAACCATATTAGAAAATGTAGATTTTTGGATTAAAAACTAAAGGTATTCGAACAATTCAATTCTTTCATGTTCTGGTCCTTCAATAAATGCAAAACGAATTTTATTATCAAGGGTAATTGATTTAATTTCTTGAGTAATCTTTACACCATTAGCTCTACATTTTTCTACAATACTTTCTATATCAGTAACACTGAAGGCATAGTGGTTAATGACACCATCAACTGGCACCTTATTTTCATCAGCTACTACCTTGAATAATTCAATGATGGTATTTCCCGCATCCATGAAGGTTAATTCAATGCCATCAAGATTTTTATGATACTTTTTGGTGCAACCTAAATTCTCTTCATAAAACTTAACAGCTTTATCCATATCTTTTGTTTCAACGTTAATATGATGAATACCATTTATTTTCATTTTATTTTTTCCTTATACCTAAATCTCTTTACTTGGAAATTCAAGCAACATTGATTATTTGTAACATCCAATCACATTGATTCAACAAGCATAATTATATCGAGTAAACAAAAATTTAAATCACACAACAATTAAAAATATTTAATCTAATTTATAAACCTTATCATTTATTACAAGTTCTATGGCTTTGATATCTAAGGAGGTATCTTCTTTTACACTTACTATAAAAGTACCTTCAACATGAGCTGGCATAGAGAAAGCACTTCCTTCAATTATAAAGTCAGTTAATAATCCAACCCTTGGAAAAACTCCATTTAAAGCACCTGCTATTAATGAGAATACTGATTCATCCTTACTAAAGATTGTTGCTGCTACTCCAGTAACAATAGCTTCTCCTTCACTCCAATCACTATTCAACAATTGTTGTCTAACTGTAGCCTTGATTGGAGATAATATATTGGAGGAAGAAATTTTAGTTTGCTCAGGAAAATACTTCAGAAATGATTTGATATCAGCTTCATTAACAATTACAGCATCAGGTAAAAGCTTTCCCTGAGGTACTCTAATTGCAATTGATGGAATTTCAGAATCTTGAAAAGAAAGAAACTGAGAAGCCGCAACATATGATGTATCAATTATCGCACTTACCGCTTTATTTATTTCATAATTTGATAAGCCTTCTGAAAACAAAGGGAATGCAAATACAACTAATATAAATATCGAAATGGCTTTCTTCATTACTTTTCCTCTAATTTTGATTTTTATAAATTTTATAATCTATATTTTTATGATATAATGTTTTTATGAATAATCAAAGAGAAGATGTAACATTTTTATGGTATGATTTAGAAACTTTTGGCTTGAACTCTCGTTTTGATAGAATTGCACAGTTTGCGGCAATAAGAACGACCCTAGATTTCAAACCAGTTGGAGAGGAATTAATCTATTATTGCAAACTGAGTAAGGACTATCTACCAAGTATAGGAGCATGCTTGGTGACTGGTATCACACCTCAGGAGTGTGAAGAAAAAGGAATGAGTGAGGATCTCTTTATAAATAAAATAAATGATGAATTCAGCATTCCCAATACCATTGTAGTTGGCTTCAACTCAATTAAATTTGATGATGAATTTATTAGAAATTCATTGTACAGAAATTTAGAAGATCCTTATAAAAGAGAATATAGCAACGGCTGCAGTAGATGGGATATACTTCCACTTGTAAGAGCAACTCATGATTTAAGACCTAATAATATAAACTGGCCACCTAAAAAAGAAAACAACACCTTTTCATTTAGACTCACTGAACTTACTGAAGCTAACAATATAGAACAGGTTGGAGCACATGATGCCCTCGTTGATGTAAGAGCTACAATTGCAATTGCAAAGCTGATATCACAAGCACAGCCTCGATTGTTTAATTGGAGCTTGAATTTAAGAAAGAAATTCAATGTTCAGCAGCAGCTATCACAGAATGATGGCAAGATAATTGTTGTATGTGATACCAAGTTCACCTCAGAGCATGGATGCACAACTTTGGCTCTAAATCTTACCGATGTTCCAAACAGCAGCAATGTATATATGTTTGATTTAACAAAGGATGTAACACCATTGCTCACGGCATCTTCTAAAACCATTTTAGATGTTGATGGATTGTTTCATGTTGCAGTTAACAAGTGTCCATTCATAAGTCCCTCCAATGTAATGAATGAACAAGCAGCAATAAGAAATAATATTGACTTGGAAAGGTGCAAGCAGAATGCAGAGCTAATAAAGCAGAATCCAGATGTAATTATTCATATTTTGGATGCAGTAAATAATATCAGCTTTGATGGTGATGACGGTGATGTTGATTTTAAAATATATTCAGGTTTCTTCTCTTATAAAGATAAAAACACCTTTAAAAAAATAAAATCGGCACCTATTGAAGAAAAATTTAAAATATTAAATAAAACATCTTTTGAAGATGATAGAGCAAAAACTTTAATATATCGTTATATTTGTCGTAACTTTGAAAAAGATTTAACAGGTATAAACAAAGATAAATGGATTGGATTTTGTAAAAATAGAATAACAAATCCTCCTGAACCAATTGAAAACAATCTAGAATCATTTAAAAATGAACTAAAAAAATGCAGTAACGATTCTTCTTTAGATCAAAAGCAAATTGATACCTTGAAGCTACTAGAAAACTACATGAATAATTTATTTAATAAATTAGATAATAAGGAACTATAATGGAAACACCTCCTCCTTTAGGAAAAAACATACAAAAATTTAGACAGTCAAGACATCTAACTCTTAATATTTTAAGCGAAAGATCTGGAGTATCAAAAGCAATGCTTTCTCAGATAGAAACTGATAAGGTAAATCCAACTGTTGCTACTGTATGGAAGATAGCACGTGGACTTAATGTCGACATACATGATATTTTAGCAAATGATCCTCAGCCCAAACGTGATTTCATTGTAAATCCAACATCAAATTCAGGTCACTTAATTGAAACAACTGAAGATGGAGTTACCATAAGAATTCTATCTCCCCTTACTATGGTTGAGGATTTGGAGATGTATTTGTTGACCTTTGACTCACACTCCAACCTTCCATCCGAGCCCCACTTTTCAGGAACAGAAGAATTCCTTACAATAATAAAAGGTTCTGTTCATGTAAAAGCAGGAGGAAATGAATGCACTCTTAAAAAAGGGGACTTCCTTATGTATCATTGTGATATAGAACATACAATTACATGTGTTGGTAGCACTCCTGCTATTGTACACATGGTGGTTAGATATACTACTGATAAACATTAGCGTTTTGTTGTATCGTGGACTATTCAAAACCCTATAAATTAACTATATTTAACTTAAATCAGAAAATGGAGACATTATTATGTTAACAAAATTACCAGCATATATAAAACAAATCGCTGAAATAGATAAAAGACTATCCTCACCCGAAATCATGAAAGACATGAACGCTTATAAAAAGCTAATGGTCGAAAGATCTCATGTAGGACCAATTGTAGAAGAAATGCAGATCTTAGAAGAACTTACGCAGCAACTTAATGATGCTTTGGCAATGCTAGAAGAAGAAAGAGATCCTGATATGATTGAAATGGCAAAAGAAGAAATATCAACATTAAGAAGTGGTGTAAAAGTATCTACCAAAAAATGTAGAATGCTCCTAATACCACCAGATCCAATGGAAGGTAAGAATATTATAATGGAAATCAGAGCTGGAACAGGTGGCGATGAAGCCGCTTTATTCTCCGCTGATTTATTTAGTATGTATTCACATTATGCAGAAGTAAAGAATTGGAAAATTGAAATCATGAATAGCAATGAAACTGAACTTGGTGGATACAAAGAAATTGTATTCTCAATCAGTGGGAAGGATGTTTATGGTTCTCTTAGATTCGAATCTGGTGTACACAGAGTTCAGAGAGTACCATCCACTGAAAGTGGTGGTCGAGTACATACATCAGCTGTTACTGTTGCCGTATTACCAGAAGCAGAAGAAACAGATATTGAAATCAAACAGGAAGATTTGAAAGTTGATGTTATGAGAGCTGGTGGTCCAGGTGGTCAGTGTGTTAATACAACTGATAGTGCAGTTAGACTTACTCACCTTCCAACAGGTATTGTAGTTATCCAACAGGATGAAAAATCACAGTTAAAGAATAAGAATAAAGCTATGAGAGTTTTACGTTCTAGATTGTATGATTTAGAGGAATCAAGAAAACAAAAAGAGAGATCTGAAGCTCGTAAGAGTCAGGTTGGTACTGGAGATAGATCTGAAAGAATTAGAACTTACAATTACCCCCAGAATAGACTTACCGATCACCGTATAAATTTAACCTTGTACAAATTAGATTTCATATTGAGTGGAAGCCTTAGCCAGGTAATTGAACCTCTTCAAGTTGCTGCCGGCGAAGAAGCATTGAGGGAAGTATAAATGGACAAAACTGTACAAGAAACACTTGTACAAGCTACAATCTCACTTAAAGGTATCACTGAGACACCGAGACTTGAAGCAAGAATTTTACTTGAGAAAACTACGGGGTTTTCTCATGTCCAAATCATTACTAAATCAGAGGAGCTCATCTCCTCTGATTCTTATTATGCATTTCAACAATTATTAAATCGTAGAATCAACCATGAACCAATGGCATACCTATTAGGCGAAAAAGAATTCTACGGAAGAGATTTTAAAGTAACTTCAGATACCTTGATTCCAAGGGCAGATACTGAAACTCTTGTTGAAATTGCAATCAAACACATTAAATCGCTCAATTATAAAGCTAATGTTCTGGACTTATGCACAGGAACAGGCTGCGTTGGAATATCAATAAAAGCTGAAACAAATTGCAATATGAGTTTAGCTGATATTGATGAAAAGGCACTTACTATAGCAAAACACAATGCTAAAACACTATTAATGAACAAAACTACTAATATTCTCACTAATCTTTTTTCTAATTGTAATATATATGATATAATAGTTAGCAACCCACCATACTTAACACATGAATGGTGTGAAGAAGCTAGTGAAGAGGTTAAAAAAGAACCAATTCTTGCTTTAGAGGGATTTTCTGAGGATGGTTTATTTTTAATTAGGCAAATAATTAAGGATGCACCAACACATTTAAGTGGAAATAATTCTGCTTTATTTATAGAATGCGATTATCGACAAACAAAATCTGTAAAACAGATAATGATTGATAATGGCTTTGACACCGTTCAAATCTTTATAGATTTAAATGGAAAGGAAAGAGTTGTAGGAGGAACTTATGTACGAACAATTAATTGATAAACTACTAATTAAAGCTAAAAAGTATCCTCAAGAGACGCGCGATAAAATACGCAAAGCTGTAATGTTTTCTTGTGATAAACATGCAGGTCAAAAAAGAAAAAGCGGAGAGCCCTACATAATCCATCCTATTGCAGTAGCTGAAATATTGATTCAACTTGAAATGGATGGTGATACAATATGTGCCGGTCTTTTGCATGATACAATTGAAGATACTACGGCCAGTCATGATGAATTAAAAGAAGAATTTGGAAATACTGTAGCCGAACTTGTTGAAGGTGTTACCAAGATTGAAATTCTTAAAACAGACAACAAGAGCATTCAAGAAGCCGAAACAATAAGAAAGATGTTCTTTGCAATGAGCAAAGATGCAAGAGTTATTATCATAAAGCTTGCAGATAAGCTTCATAACATGAGAACAGTCCAGCACCTATCCCCTGAACGAAGAAAGAGATTTAGTGAAGAAACACTAGATATTTATGCACCTCTTGCAGACCGTCTTGGAATCAGTTGGGTTAAAGATGAATTGGAGGATCTTTCCTTAAAAGCAATCCATCCGAATACATTTGAATACATCAATGGCTATTTATTGAGCAAAAAAGGTGAGCAAACTGCCTACTTAAAAAGAATTGAAAAAAGTATATATCAAGAATGTGCTACAGAGGGACTTGGAAACATTTTGATTTCGTCCCGTGCCAAACATGCTTTTTCAGTATACCTTAAAATGAAAAAACGAAAAAAAGACATTGATGAAATCTATGATTTACTCGGTGTTAGAATTCTTTGTGATTCAATCATTGAATGCTATACAATACTAGGTCTTGTCCACCGACTTTGGCCTCCAATTGAAGGTAGATTCAAGGACTTTATTGCAATGCCAAAAGCTAACAACTATCAAAGTCTTCATACAACAGTTATGGCGCTTGATGGTAAATTACTTGAAATACAGATTAGAACAAAACCAATGCATGAAACGGCTGAATTTGGTATCGCTGCACACTGGAAATATAAGGTAAATAGTGGATCTCAAGATAACATTAGCAAAAACATGTCTGATGCTCAATTCAACAAGATTCTTCATACCATGGAATCATGGAGCAATGAAATTGATCAAAATGAATCATTCATGGAAGATATCAAAGGTGAATTACTGAAAAATACAATCTGTGTATTCACACCGCAAGGTCACATTGTAGAGCTACCATCTTTTGCAACTGCTTTGGATTTTGCTTATAAAATTCACACAGAAGTTGGAAACCACTGTGCAGGAGCGAAAGCAGACGGCTCAATCATATCCTTGGATCATAGATTAAAGCATACACAAGTAATTGAGATTTTAACAAGCCCTAAAGCTCACCCACACCTTTCCTGGTTAAGATTTGCCCAAACCACAAGTGCCAGAAAGAAAGTAAGAGCTTGGTTGAATAAAAATGATTTAAACATCATCGTTGATAAAGATATTATTGCAACACCTAAAATAAACATTCAACAACAAAATGCTCAACTAGCACTTGATACGTTTTCTGATGATGGAAAAATTATTAGAAATGTAATTGATGAAGGTCACTCAACCTTTAAAATTGGTGATGAAACAAACATGATGATAACATTGGCTCACTGCTGCAACCCACAGCGTGGTGATAAAATCATTGGTTATATCAGTCGTGGACGTGGAGTTATTGTTCATAGAAAGGATTGTCCTAATCTTAAGAACATGAAGGAAATTGAAGAAAGATCAGTTGAAGTTGAATGGGAAACAAAGTCTCCAAAACCTACTCGTCAATTTAGAGTATCAAGTAAGAAAACTTATGATTTATTCAGTGAAATTGAAGGAGCCATTAAAAAATATCATGCACACCTCATCGGTGGTAGATTATATGATGATGATAGTGATTCATCAAAGTTAATTGGAACCTTCACCGTTGAAGCTGACAAAGAAGAAAACTTCAAGAAAGCAATGAGTGCATTGAATGCCATTCCTTCCATCAATATGGTATCAGTTATTAAGTAGTAGAATATAATTTTTAATTAATTAAAAGCTTGGATTATTCCAAGCTTTTATATTTTCTTTTTTTGTAATTACTTCCTATTCTCTATTTTTTAATTTTTCATTCATATCTTTTATTTCTTTTTTTGTGGCTCTATACATTACTAGCCATATTATTATATAGATAATTGAGCTCATTATAAAAAGGGATAAGTAAAATTTTTTGAAGTTAAGAAAAAATGTTAACAGTGCAAGTACAATCTGCATCAAAACAAAATGAATTGCGGTATTCTGAAAAAGTGACCTGCTTTCATTTTGATATATACTTGATGATAGACTTGCAACAAGTGAAAGCATTCCAGAAAACACCAACATTATTAATAGGCTGATATTCGTTCCATATTTAATCATCAATTCATTGTTTCCAGCATAAAAGTTATCTGTATGATATGCAAAGTTAAACATCAAACAAATAAGCATTCCCATTAAAGTTCCCCTTGAAAAAGCATTTATGGCTTTTAGTACTTTATTTTCTTTTTTCATATATGTATCCTTATATTCCTAAATATTTTTTTATATCTTTTACTCTTCTGCGACTAATCGTGCACTTACTTCCGTTCAATAATTCAACATAAATCAAACCCGATTTACTTAAATCAAAATGATCAATCATATTTATATTTACAATTTCATGATTATTTATCCTAATAAATCCATGAGAGCAATAAATTTCATCTATCTCATAAAGTTTCAGCTTAACTCTCATAACTTTTTCTTTTATCAATGCAAATACACCACCACTTTCACTATAAAATTTAATAATCTCGTTAACTGATGATTTATAAACATTATACCTATCATACAGATTGATTGAGAGTGAAGACCTTTCTTGGAAAGATTCAATTATATTTAATATTTCATTGCTATTTTCACGGGCTCTAAGTTCTAGCAGGTTTTCTTCCATTCTTTCATCTTTAATAAATTTTATATTCATGATTTTAGTATAAACAATACTAACAATATGTAAATATAAATCATATAAGTGGCAAATATTTAGAAATAACTGGTAATAAAAAAGAAAACACCAAAAAATAATTGTAAGTAAAATAATGGAATAAAAGAATTATGCTCATATAAATCATTCAATTGCAACTCCATATAAATAACATAATTTTTTGTCAAATTTTGTAATATTTTTAGTAAATATCTGTTATAACAATTGAAGGAGACAAAAAATGAAACGCATAATTTTACTATTCACTATTATTACTTCCTTACTCTGTATTTCTTGCACAAATACCAGTCTGCAGGATACACAAATGATAAACAAAGAAGTACAAATATTAAGTAAAATATCCTCCATAGATAAATACGGAAATATAACATTAAATATTACAACTTCAGAATTACTTTCGCAGGGATTCTCCTATGGAGATGAAATACTTATTTTATCCGATAATGGTTATATGAAGAAAGCTCAAATTTCAAGTGAATATACTCTTGAAGAAGGTTCAACAATTATTAAAACAGGTGTTGCTTCACAGCCAATTTCAGCTTCAATAAATTATGGCAACATGGCAGAAGAAGGTTCTTTAACACTTGGGGAGAATATTGAATTAAAACTTCTTTATGGCATCAGCACAACAACTTAAAAAAAGATTTTAATTTTTATAGAAAAAGCAATCATGTGATTGCTTTTTTATTTGCATAATCTTTTCTTCAAAAAAACGGATAACCTTCAACAATTTAAAAGTTACCCACATGATATATTACTCAATTTTCTCTGCTATAATAACAAAGGATCTATTCTTCAAGTACTCTTATTACCTCAGGAAGTAACTGCTTCTTTCTAGATAAAACCTTAGGCATTGAAAATATTCTATTTTCTACCTTTTCATACAAAAACTTGTACTCTATATTTTCAATACCAGTGGTTAGAAGAATACTATTCTCTTTAATAACATCAGTTATCATAAACAATCCCCAATCAAGCTGAAGGGCATCCTTAACAGACTCAAGAGCTTCTAGGTACCTTTCTTTATAATAATCAAGATTTGATAAGGTTGTAACTTCATATTGTCCAATACCAACACGCAATCCTTTTTCGTTATAAATCTTAAAGTCACTTCGAATTGCTTTCTTTGGGTCTTGCTTTACAATTGAAATACCACTTTCAAACATCCTTTGACCATATTCTTGAAGATTATCAACCTCGCCTGTTACACAGAGTTTTTTTGCTATTTTAACATCTTCTTTGGTGGTTGTAGGTGAGCGTAGAATAACTGTATCACTTATCAACCCAGTTAAAAGTATGCGCGAAATATTATAATCAGGGACAATACCGTACCTTTCATATAGCTGAGCTACAATTGTACAGGTTGAACCCAATGGAGCTGCATTTATAAATATTGGATTTATAGTTTTTGCTGCCCCAAATCTATGATGATCAACAATTCCAACAATCTCAGCTTCTGCTATACCAGGTACAGCCTGTTCCTCTTCATTATGATCAACTAGTATTATTTTAGTCTTTGGTTTTTCAAGGAAACAACGTCTTGTAACAAAACCTTTCAGCTCATCCTTATCAAAAACAGGAAGTCCTCTAAAATGGCTATTAATTAATATGCTCTTTGCTTCATCAAACAAACTTCCATAATCTACTGATGGGGGATTATCCTCCAATACTTCTTCTACGGGAACACAAAGCCTAAGCAATCTTAAGGTTTCACTTGTATGTGTATCAGATAAGAATACAGTACCGTTGAACTTTGAAAAATCAACAAGTCTTTCTATCTTATCACTAAGTTTGGTCAATATTATTACAGGGAATTGTCTATAAACGGCTTCCAGAATTGGTTCAATTCTATCCCCAACAACAAGCAATGGTAAATCTTTATTTTCTACACCATCAAACTGCTCTCTGAATTTCGTAAAACTCATGGCGCCAACCATTACTTTTAACTCAACTTTATTTTGATTTCCCCTTTTTATAAATTTACCTTTAAGTACACTATCCATCGTCTCAAGGTTTAATATATAAGATGGTCTCTCACTGCTAACTTCTTTTAAGAAATATTTATTTATTTGATCAATGCTTAAAAGCCCATAATACTTATCATCTTTTGTAACTGGTACAACAGATACATCATTTTCTTGAAAAATTGAAATTAATTTATGAATAGGCTCATTGCAATCGATGCTTATTTCAGGTTTTACAACAACAGAAGATACTCTAGGTCTTACATCTTTAATAAACCTAGGAGGAGTCAAATTTAATCCTTCGAATACAGCTTTCGTGGATTCATTTAAATTACCACATCTTACAGGTTCAAATTCTTGATTCTTTATTACCTGATTCATCAAGGCAGCATATCCGTATGCACTGCATACACTATCCATATCTGGATTTCGATGTCCACAAACCAATATATTTTCCATTAAAGGCCTCTCTCTTTTGCTAAGATAATAACCTATTTATGTTCTAAATACAATAATAATTACCCATAATTCCTATTCAATTATTTTCATTAAATAAGTTAATAAAACTATACACACTATATTTTTATTGTTATTATTATAAAATACGAATTGAGGAGTATAAAATATTATGAATATTGTTATTGCTAATGACCATGGTGCTGTAGAATTGACAGCAAAAATAATTAAGCATCTAGAAGAAAAAGGACATATTGTAAAATACCTTGGCATTGATCATGAAGAATCTGTAGATTATCCAGATCAAGCTAAAATTGCATGTGAAGAATTTTTAAAAGGTGGATATGATTTTGGTATCGTCAACTGTGGAACAGGTATTGGAATATCAATCTCTGCTAACAAAGTTGATGGAATTCGCTGCGCTCTTGTTCAGGATATATATTCTGCTGAAAAAGCAAAACAACACAACAATGCAAACTTTATAGCATTTGGTGGAAGAATCGACTATAAAGAAGATTTACTTGATATTGTTGATGCTTTTATTAATACAGAATTTGAAGGTGGAAGACACCAAAGAAGAGTTGATAAAATCATGAATTTAGAGAACTAGAAGCAAATCCCTTTAAAAAAACACGAAGCATTAAGTCATTGTATAATTTGCTGCCGTGTTTTTTATAAGATTATATTTATATTTTTTAAAATTTGACCAATCTTCATTAACAGTAACAACCATTATTCCAGGCACTTCCTCTATGGGAAAGAGCCTAAGTTGTTTTATTTTCTTTTCTTTTCTTTTAAATCTTCTCTTACATTCCTTAATTATTTATTACATATTAAACAATTGCCATTGATGCACTTGCAAGTTTAGCAACATCCGTCAATAATATTTCACTTTTCATTGGACTTTGACATAGATTGGATTGTAATGAAAAGACAGCTCACAATTATTAGAATTTTTAATACAAAATTTAATCGAAACTCACCAAAATACCTATTCGGTTGAAGAAGTGAAAGACAGATACAACATGATGAGCCAATTACTAAAGGTAAAGGCTCTTTTATAAATAAATTATCAATAATATAAATTTTATTTATTATTTGATATTAAAATAGGATTTTAAAGTGAGAACATACAAACATTTGAGATAGAATCTGTAAAGTGGTATTAATGAAATTGAATAGCACGTAACATAAATTAAATTGGATTGATTTATTTTTAATACTGCAACATAAAAATTCATTTTTAAAAATGAAGCCTAAAATGATTACAATTAAATATTTCAATCATATTTTTAACAAATTATACCAGACAATGTAATACCGTACAAAGTAATTGTTTTTTCCTTTTTAAAAAACGTGCCAAAATTAATCAAAAAAACAATCTTTAATTTGTAGTTCTAAGAAATTTGAAACTCCTCAATAACAAATCTCAAAGTATTAAAGAATTATTTAAAACCTATGATAAAAAGCACATCAAACCACCGCCATCTGTTTTATAAATTCACATTTTAAAATCTTAATATCAATTATATCAAAAAACCAATCAATTAAGTATTTCAGTAAATTAACAGTAACCCAGTAAAATGGAGGTGTCAAGAAAAACTTTTAATTTCAATTAAGTAAAAATATTTTTTTTATTTAATAATTTATAACAATAAAGTACAATTTTGTACTTATTAATTTTTTGAAAATATCATAAATTCAAGCTATAATTATATTATTCATTAGAGAAATTAAAAGAAGAAAGAACAATATAGTTAATTTTTTCTATCACTACGAATACTGCAAGTAAACAATTTTTAGACAACTAGATTAAGCAATAACCCTATTTAATTCTTTTTAACTTCCTTGAGCGCGATTGTGAAACCATTATTGCCACAAGAACCAATGCACATCCAAGAAGTTCTTTCCTACTTAAAATTTCATTTAGAACCAACCAACCAAAGAAAAGTGCAAAGACACTCTCCATGCTAAATACAAGAGAAGCTAAAGTTGCAGGAACATACTTTTGACTTATAATTTGTAAGGTGTATCCCACTGCACTTTGTAATAAAGCACAATAGATAATTGGAAACCAGGCAGCTTTTATTCCAAGCCAAGTAGGAGTTTCAAAAAGAAACATACAAATAAGGGATAGAACTCCTGCTACCAATATATGAAAAGCAGAAAGACTGAAGGTATCACACATAGGTGCAAAATATGATATTGAAATTATCTGCATTGCAAATCCAAATGAGCAGATAAGAACCAAGACATCACCTTTATTTATATTCTCAATACCACCAGAAAAGCACAATAAATACATACCAAATAAAGATATCACAACACCAATCCATACTTTTGAGGATAGTTTTTCACCAAAATAAAGTCCAATAAAGGGAACCATAATTATGTAAAGAGAGGTTATGAAGCTGGCCTTACCTGGAGTGGTATAAACCATTCCCCATATTTGAAAGCAATTTCCTATAAATAGAAAAAAACCGCTTATTATACTACCCTTTATTAAAGAATTGCGTCTTACAATCTTCTCAGTTGGATTATTCTTATATAGATTTCGTCTTCTTTTTAACACAAATGGAATCAATACAAGAAAAGCCAAGAAAAACCTTGTGGCATTTAATGTATTTGGTCCAACGGATTGAAGTCCAATACTTTGAACAACATATCCAAATCCCCATATAATTGTAGGCAAGAGTGCTATAAAAAGATAACGTTTTTTCATAACGCAAACTGTATATAATAAGCAAAGACTTTACAAGTAAATTTTTGCTTATTAAAAAGTATTTTTTGATTAAAAAAACTTACCCTGTCAACCAATTAAAGTATCAAAGATAAGTCTTTGTCATTTGTTATTCTTTATGATTATTTTAAATCAGAAAGTTTAACAGCTTTAACATTAGGAGTTCTTCCATCTTCTGATGAAGGAATTAAAATCTTACCAGATTTGATTTGAGCAATAACAGCTTTATTCATATATGCTTTACCCATACCAATTAATTCCCAGTTATGATCACATACAGGAGATAATTTACCATTTAGGTCGTTTATTACATAATTCATAATCAAGCTACGAATTGTTGAATCAACATCGTTAGCACTTGTATAATAAGTATCTTCTGCTGTAGCCCAACCATTAGATAGTAATGTACCAAATCTATAGTTATTTACAGCTACTTTATATATTTTTGAAGGATTAATTACTGCACCATCAATTGTAGGATTAACAATTCTGTGACCAACAGCCTTAGAAACATTTACCTTATAATTAATACCACTAAACATATCATAGTTATAGCTTCTCTTATCAGAATTGAAAGAAATTGTTACATCACCCTCTTCATATGTATTGAAGAATGATACTCCCCACTCCATGTATTTAACTAGATTTTCACCGGTCATATTAACACCCATTAAAGTGTTGCTGTATTTATAGATAAATGCCATATCTTTCTTTAATAGAGTACCTTTGAATAAGGCTTGATCACTGTTAAATGTTGCACATGATGCTACTTGTGCACCTGCAGCTTTCATTTGAACTATGTTGATTAAGTCAATTAATGCTGTATCTATCATCTGTGATGTTGGCATTGTTGTTACATGGTCTTCGCCTGTAATGTAATCAACACCTTCAACAAAATTATCTGTGATAACACCAATTTGTTCTCTTGCATCAGATAATGATTCATCATGAACAAATTTGAACTTTGCAGCCATACCTGCTTCTGGATCCAAACCCTTAGTAGGGATATTTTTTGCATCAATGTTAGATATAACCCATTCACCGTTTTCTTTTTCAACTGTGATTTCACTGAATGCAACTTGTGCACCATATTTACCAGGTTCCATAACCCAAGTATCATTTACCTTTTCACAGTATGTTGCATGCTCATGTCCAGCTAGAATTAAATCTATCTCTGGTACAGATTCAGCAAGTTGGAATACACCAGCTTTACCTTCACCTTCATATTCACCATTACGGGAAAGGTGCATTGCAGCAATTAATACATCATATTGACCTTCAATCGAAGCAACAGTTTTTTTTACTGCTAGTACAGGATCTGTAAAATCCAAACCTTGGAAATGGTCAGGAGTTGAAGCTTCCCATTGTGCTACGTGTGGTGCAATACCACCAACAACAGCAACTCTTACACCATCAATTACAAAAATTTGGTAGGAATTAACAAAAGTTCCTGTTCCATCAGTTTTAACAATATTTGATGCTACACATCGACCATTGAAGGCATTGATGTTTCTTTCTAAGAAACCAAGACCAAAGTTAAATTCGTGGTTACCAGGAACCCAAAGGTCATATCCCATATAATTCAATGCTTCAACCATTGGATGAACATCCATATCATTGAATAATTCAGCACTATTATCTTGCAAAACATCACCAATATCAATTAATAGAGTATTAGGATTATTTGCTTTAATCTGCTTTACAACATCATAAGTTAGAGTAAAACCAGCATCAGTATCAGGTGCATCAATTGCATATTCATATGGGTATATACGTCCATGAATATCACTTGTTGCAGCAATGTTTAAAACAACTTTATCATTGTTGGTTGCAGCACCCTTTTTAACAGCTCCAGTTTTGTTATAGTTAAAACCTGTGTTTGTTACATTAAAATCTGCAAGTTTTGCAGTACTTGCATCTTCTCTCATACCTGAAGCCATTAATGTGGTAATAGCTAAAGAGGATACCATTGCTACCAAAGCAATTTTCTTAGTAAATTTCATTCTTCTCTCCCTTTTTTGGAAGCAGCACAAAGGCCACTGCCGTAAATATTACACTTGTAACCATACCTATTGAACCACTTAAGGCCTGCAAGATATCAATTACAATTATAGGAATATTAATGAATTGCATATAAGTCATATCATATCCCCATATTAACATAGCTAAAGGTAAGGATGCTCCACAAAATGCGAGAATCAAGGTATTGGTCATCGTACCAATAATATCCTTACCAACGTTTATAAGTATTACAAACAATTCTTTATTTGATAAATCAGGGTTTGTTCTGACTATCTGGGTACCACTACTTGCAATCGACATTGCAATATCCATGGTTGCTCCCAATGATGAAATTAAAATAGAAACAAACAGTAACGATTTAATTTTGAAGTTTTTATCCTGTGCTAGATATAACAAACTCTCGCCTTTATTCATATCTACACCACTTAGATTTAACATACGACCAAATCCATAACACATGATTCCAGCAAGTGATATACCAAGCAAAGTACCAATGCTGGCAACAATTGCCTTACGTGTCCATCCAGCTATTAGTAAGAAACTTATCAAACATATTACAATCGAACTTATTATTGCAACCAATATTGGATGTGGAGACCACATCATTGGAACAACAATATATAAAAGCACTGTAGCCGTAAAGGCAAGCGCCAACAAACTATTCAAGCCTTCTTTTCTACCAATAAGTAAAACAATAATTACAAGAAATAGAGCCAAAACATAAAGTGCTTTATCTCGTCTATAATTATACAACCAAACTGAGGTTGTACCATCTATTGCAGTTCTAATTGTAAATATTGCTTCAAGGCCTTCATAAGCAAAGGCTGATTTCATGGAAGTTAATGTATTATAGATACTAAATTCCTTTCCCTGCTGTGCACCTTCTTGAATCAATACTGTAAATTTCTGATTTCCGTTATATCTTCCTTCAACGTAAGGATCCTCTGCCAAGTTATTCTCATCAATGCTTAGAACCTTACCCATTACAAATTCTTGAGAAAAAATAGGGATTTTCTTATACTTGGAAGTAAAAACAGGAGCCACTTGAGCTATCAATAAGATTAATAGCACCATTGAAAGAAATACTGCGAAGCTTTTTTTAAAGCTATTTTTAACCACTGAAGTCCTCACCTCTAAAAAATGTAGACCTAATGGTATATCTTTAAACAACACAACGCAACATTTATTTTTGGCTATTCAAAAATGGTATTCATAAATTAAACAAGGTTGTTCGGAATCTAAGTACTTACATTAGAAGAAATAGTTTTCTTAATATATAGCTATAAATTAGCTAATATTTTTTCTTATATCTAATTTTTTTTTACTAAAAACTAACATTTAGCTAAAAACTGCTTACTCTTTGTTAATTCAAATGAACCACTGCCATCAATAACTTAGTTTTATTCAAAACAACTATGTTATATAAATAACTTTTTAATAAAAGATAAAAAAATTCCTTATCTGATATTAACCAGTAAGGAATTTTTTAGAGTAAAATCTATAAAATTAGCTCTTTAAAACAAATGGATGAGGAAGCAATTCATCAAAATCAAAGATTTGATGAACTCCATCATCTTTCTTCTCAAGATAAGAAGTATTAAATAGATGCAATACAGTATCACGTTTACAGAATTCAGCTAGTACCTGAAGGCATAATGCACAAGGAGGTGCTGGAGGATTATCATCAGATACGACAACAACCATTTTTATTCCAGTTGGTCCTTCTTTTCCAATCATTTGCAAAACGGCATTTCTTTCAGCACAAATTGTTGCACCATAACTTCCATTTTCTACATTACAACCGCCGTAAATTTCATTTGTTGAAGCACTTACAATCGCAGCACCCACCTTGAAATTTGAATAAGGTGAATAAGAATTCAATCTTGCTTTTGCAGCAACTTCGACAACTCTTTGTAAAAAAATTTCAGCTCCTTCTTCGAAGGCACCCTTTTCAAAGCATTTTACTGCTCCGTATTCTACTTTTTCCTTTTTCATTATATTTAGCTCCTCCATTAATTGTTCCACATTATTAAAATGAGATATTGAGTCAAAATTTTCAAGAGTATTAAAGGCACCAAGTTCTAAGAGATCATTTGGTTTAAAGGATGAGGTAATACCAAGTACAGCTGCACCTGCATTATATCCAGCTATGACTCCATTTAGGCTATCCTCTACCACCAAACAGTCTTCAATATTTTCATTTAAAGCTTTTGCAGCTTTTAAATATATTTCAGAATTTGGTTTATTTCTTGTAATATCGTCACCACTTATAATTGCATCAAAAAAACTTTCTTCTTCCTTTATTGCCTTTAAATTCATCCTGATTTTAAACATCGGAGCACTGGAAGCTAAGGCAATTTTTATTCCTGCCAACTTTAAGGATGAAAATAAATCAGTTACTCCTGCCATTGGCCCTTCTTCAACTATTGCTTTTTCATATGCTTCATACAAGGCTGCATTTGTTTTTTCAAAGTCCAAAGGATGGTTATAGTATTCTGCAATTCCATCAATAAATGTTTTATCACCAGCACCTATGTATGGTCCATATAATGAAGTATCTACATCAATACCAAACTTTTTAAACACTGCAACAGATTCTCTAGCAATGACGGGCTCACTATCAATCAAAACTCCATCTATATCAAAAAGAACAGCTTTTATTTCCATCAATTATTTTCCTTATCTTAAATATATTTACCTTTTAATGGTAAAATATGTAACTTCATCTTAATCACAGTATATATAAAAAACAAGTAAATTAATAATATAGTCTATTATTTAAAATTCAAATTTGAGGTCTGGTATCTTAAATTATCAATAAAATTAAAAATAGCTTGAAATAAAACTCATCAAATAAATCTATCAGTTTGCACT
The DNA here is from genome assembly GCA_964457975.1 of uncultured Spirochaetaceae bacterium. GTDB lineage: Bacteria > Spirochaetota > Spirochaetia > Sphaerochaetales > Sphaerochaetaceae > Pleomorphochaeta. The sequence goes on from CAYWGU010000014.1 coordinate 34,143, forward strand.
TTAAGAAAAAGCAGAGAACTCTTTATATTAATTAGCGGTTCTGTTTATAATTGTTATTTATACAAATTAGAACTTTTTAGACTCAATATTTTTGCTTCAATTTTTTTTATTATCTTGATAAATTCCTCATCGCTTTTACTGGTGGGATCGTCCAGTCCCCAGTCATCACGCATCTTGCAGGCTAAGGTTGGACAGTGAACATTGCAGCCCATGGTAAATACATAATCAACAGGTGGTAACTCTGATAATAGCTTTGAATGTTGAGTTAATTCCATATCAATTCCATAGATATCTTTCATCAATCTAACTGCATCTTGATTTATCTGTGGCTTTGTTTCTGTTCCACCTGAATAAAAATCAAATTTAGCTGCTGCTAATGATTTACCAAGTGCCTCAGCAATCTGAGATCTACAAGAATTATGAACACAAATGAATGCTACTTTTGGCTTGTCCACTTTATTACCCCTTATGTTATTATATATTTACTATATAATGTAAAAGCAAAAAAGGTCTCACTTATAGAAATATAAGATGGACCTTTTCATTTTAACTTTTTATGGGTTTAGCCATCTTCAAAATTTATAATTGCAATTTATTGATACAAAAATCTAATAACAAACTTGATTTAAATATCGATTTTATGAGATCACGAAGCTTTATTTGAATACCAAAAGATTTTTTTTGTTACATCAATTTTAGATTCCAACAATATTTTATCATAAAAAATATAAACTCCGTAATATTACTTCCCTTATCAAAGTCCTTTCTAAAAAACACAAAACTCAACTTTTTTCACATCTGCTTGATATCTGAATAATACAAGACTTTTAAATATTATTCTGTGTAGTGTTGAATATCATTCAGTGCTCTGACTAGATGGTTTCTCATTGCATTTGAAGCCTTTTCACAATCATGATTTTTTATTGCCGTTAAGATTTCTTGATGTTCTAAAACAGTACACTCTAATCGTCCTGGCGTATTCAGTGATGCAATCCAACCCTCATTTAAAGATTGAGCCATAGTTTTCATAAGTACAGACAAAGTTCTATTTTGAGTTATTTTTGCTATCATAAGATGAAATTCACTATCAATTAAAATAGCTTTTGAAACATTACCAAGTTTAAGATTACAGCAAAACTTATCATAAATTTGCTGCAACAATTCAATATCTTTTTCGTTTGCTTTTTCTGCTGCTTTCAATGCTGCATGTGGTTCGATAAGCAGTCTTACTTCAAAATGTTCTTTTAGAAGTTCTGTATTATCGACAACCCAACGTTTTATTGGATTACAATCTACTTCTCTTTCTGTAACAAAAATACCTTTGCCCTGTTGTGCTTTGACATACCCCGTGACTTCAAGTATACGTATTGCTTCTCGTATTGAAGATCTGCTTACTTCAAGTCTCTGTGCAAGCTGGTTCTCACTTGATAGTTTATCTCCAGGCTTCAAACCTTCTTCTATAATTATTTCTTTTATAACTTCCGTCACCATTTGTGACAGACGTTCTTTTTTTAATGCTTTCATAACTTATAATACCTTTTAAGACGTTGTATGACAATAAGTCATTTTACAAATATAAATAGCGATACTCAATCAATATATTTGATTGAGTATCACACGAAAAAACAGTTATTAGAAAAAATGATTAATGCACACCACCAATAAGAGTTTCAGGTAGCCAAGTAATAATACCAGGAAATATCATACACATAATAAGAGTGAACAAAATAATCATAATGAAAGGAACAACTCCTTTTATTATATCTGTCATTGTCAGACCAAGTGCAGGATCTGCTGTACCTTTTAGTACAAAGATAGACATTGCCATTGGTGGTGTCTGAAAAGCCATCTGCAAATTAATACAAATCATTAGACCAGCCCATAAAGGGTTAAATCCCAACTGAACAAGTATTGGTGAAAAAATTGGAACTATGATAAAAACAATACCAATCCATTCTATAAACATTCCAAGAAGGAAAACAATCAACATAATTACACCAAAGGAAGCCCATCGTCCACCAGGTACTGAGAGAATAAGATTAGTTACAACATCCCCAGAACCGGCACTCATAAATATTCCTACAAAAGCATAACACAAGGCTGCAATCATAACGACGAAGGCACTAACTTTCAATGTTTCAAGTGCAGCATGTTTCAACAAATTAAAACTAAATTTTCTATAGACAATTGCTAATAAAATTGCAGCTAAAGAACCTACTGCTGCTGCCTCAGTGGGAGGAGCAATTCCTGAAAAGATTGTTCCAAGAACAGCAATAATCAAAAGTACAGGAGGAAGCATAGACTTAAGAAGTCTGATTGTTTTCTCAATACTAAAAGGAGTAATCTGATCTTCAGGAATAGAAGGTCCAAGTTCTGGATTAATTTTACAACGTACTATGATATAAGTAATATATAAGCCTGAAAGGATTAATCCTGGAAATACAGCCCCCATAAACATCTGGCCTATAGATAGTCCTGCCTGTGGCGCATACACAACGAGCATGATACTTGGTGGTATCAAAATTCCTAATGTACCTGAAGCAACAATCGATCCTGCTGCAAGGGACTTATCATATCCTCGTTTAATCATTGGTTCCAGGGCAATGAGCGTAAGTATCGTTACAGAAGCTGCTATTACACCAAGACAGGCCGCAAGAATAGTTCCAAAAACTATTGTTACAACGGCAAGCCCACCTTTTAAGTTTCCTAATGATTCATAAAGGCTCTCATAAAGATCTTTTGTAATCCCGGAATGCTGCAGTATAACTCCCATAAAGGTGAAAAGAGGAACCGCAAGATAAGGATAATTCAATGACAGCCCATAAAATCTACTGTACATAATATGGAAGGCTGTAGTTGGTCCAAATACTAATGTACCTATAAGAAAGGCTACACTACCGATAACAAATGCAATGGGAAATCCTGTTAAAACAAGAACAAAAACTCCACCAAGCATTAAAAATGTGATTAATTCAGCACTTAATTCAATCAATGGATTCACCTCTCACTACAAAATGTATTTCTCTTATAAAACGTGCTAATCCCTGCAGAATTAGCAGCAGAAGACCGAGCGCAAAAATGGTTCTGTAAGGTGCAGCTGGTGGATACCAGAAACTGGTAAACATCACCTCTCCACCCTTCCAAGCCTTCATTGCCCAAATAACGGACATTCTGAACATAACAATCATTAAAGGGAAAAACAGAAATAGCGAGCAGATAATATTGGTTATTGACTGACCTTTTTCTGATAAGCTTCCATAAATTATATCCACTCTCGTGTGTGCATCATGTTTATAATCATAGGAAGCGCCCAGCATGTAAACAATGCCTCCGGCCATACACATAGTGTCATATGCCCATATGGTCGGCGCATTAAAGAAATGTCGTGAAATGGCATCAAAAGAACCAACCAGCACAAGAAGAAATGCAAACCATTTCCCCACAGAACCGGCCATTTCACTCATCGAATCTATAAATTTTAATATTTTTTTTAAAATGGTCATACATTTGCTCCTCAATGTTGATAGTTAAAATTAATTCATTTTAGTGAAGAGATGCATATGCTTCACCGTAATCTTTCATTGAATTATAGATTTTTCCAAAAATTGGATCTTCTTTTGCTGATTTTTCAGCGTAGAATTCATTAGCAGCGGCATATAAAGCGTCTTCAATTTCAGCTGAAACCTTAAGTACTTCAACACCTGATTTCTTGAATTCTTCAATTGCACCAACTGATTTGTATACTAGATACTCATGTTGAGCTTGTGTCCATTTTGAAATTTCTGTAGAAACTATTTCCTGTAAATCAGCAGGTAATGCTTCAAAAGCTGATTTATTTACAAAGAATACCTGAGGATCACTTGGAGCTCTAGCTGGAGATAGATACATATAAGGAGCAACTTCATTAAAGTGCATATCCCAGTTTGTAGCTATTGTTGAATACTCAAAAGCATCAACTGTACCACGTTGCATAGCTTCATAAACTTCACCACCTGGGATAATAACTGTTGCAGCTCCCATGCGTTTTAGAATTTCTCCACCATCACCCATACATCTTGCTTTTAAGCCTTGAAGATCTTCGACTGTATCCATTTTAACTTTTGAGTGGAAAAATACTTCTTCAGGAAGAGGAGATAAAGCACCAGGGAATGTTATAACATCATAATCACCCATCATTTCGTTCATCAAATCTGCTCCACCACCGTAATTAAACCATGAGCGTAAAGCTTCTCCAGGAAGTCCTGCAGGTCTTGAACTGATAAGTCCGGCAGCAGGCCATTTATCAAGGTTGTACATTGGACAGGTGTAACCCATCTGAAGAACTCCCTCGTTTATTGCATCTACTTCTTTGTACGCAGGTACGATTGATCCACCAACAAATGGTTTTACAACCAATCTTCCACCACTAGCCAAGGTTATAGCATGACAGCATTTATCATGGAAAATTTGAGAAGGGTCAGTAGCAGGACCATGACCTGATGATTTCCAGATAATTGGCTTAACTTCTACTACAGCAGCAGTAGTGCCTTCAACTGAATCTGCACTTTTGGGAGAACAGGACATTAGTGATAACCCAACAGCAAGCAGAACAGCAAGCGATAAAAAGTTTTTCTTTCGATTCAACATTACAAACCTCCTAGTTTGTGCTGATCTATAATCAGCTCTAGTATTTCTTATAATTCTACAAATAGTGATGTTCCAGTTCTGTTATGAAAATAACGACTAGTCATATCACTCAATTGCTTCATTGCATTTGGACCGGTACAGTGAGAAACTCCAATGATATCAATATCACCAGATTTCAAATAATCTAAAGATTCTTTAAGACATACATCATTTGCTTCGACAAGGTGAGTACCACCAAGTACAGCATAGATTTCTTTATTGAAATGCTTTTTAACAGCATCAAGCATGTTTTTCATGCCTGGATGAGAACATCCAAGAAGAACAACAAGTCCTTTGGGAGTATCGATTGCAATAAGCACTTCATCTGTAAAAGGATCTGCAGTAAAGCCGTCTTTCTCAAGCAAGACAAATCTAGGATTGATAACCTCATTTTCATTCACACGAGGGAAATTAGTAACAATGTAAATATTAGGAACAATCTGAGTAACGTCATCTTTTACAAAGGTGTAATCAATCGAATGATCTTGTAAAAAATCCTCTTTGAAATTATTTCCAAGAAACTCGTAGGAATCATTTCTTTTACCATATTTAGGTGTAAAAAAACCTGTACCCAACCAGAGTTTAAATCTATCAGTGAGATCAACCATGGAGGGGAAACCACCTGAATGATCATAATGACCATGACTTAATACAATATGATTTACATCTTTAAGATTAAGCTGCATGATTTCAGCATTTTTTATAAAAGCATCAGATTGCCCTGTATCAAAAAGTATTTTTGTTCCCTGATATTCAATCAAAAAAGATATTCCATGTTCGGCGGTAAGAGCGAGATGCTCGCCAATCGTATTTTCTATAAGTGTTGTTACCTTTAAATTCATAATAATCCTCGATGTTGTAATCTTATCAGACTAAACATTATTAACTTGTCGACTTGTTTACTTGGTTACTTGGTTACTTGTCTACTTGTCTGATAGGTTATGATAAGACAGAATATTACATCTGTCAAGTTTTTTTTCATGGTGAAAATCTGCTCAATCAAATAAGGAATGATTGGTTATTGTTGTGAAAAACATCGAACTTAAATATACAATCGAATTACGTTGTACCATATGTAGTGGTACTAGCAACAACGAAAGGAGAAAGCAAGAATTGGATTATTTTGTAACTTTTTAGGCACCATTATGGTTACAAATTATAGGAAGGCATTACAAGATAAATATAACCATTGGCAATTTAATATTATATCCTATATAAGTCATAAATTAAAATTTCAACCATATTAAGTTATATTTTCTTGTTTTAAAGAGTCTTTTATGCTAGTATTTTGTTAAAGGAAGAGAAAAAAATGGAATTATCTGAAAGAATTTATTTTGTTATTATATCTGATATTGTCAATTCACGAAATATAGATAATAGATTAGATGTACAGGAAAAATACATATCTTTAACTGATACTTTGAACAGGAAATATCATCCAGATATTGCATCTAAATTTGTTGTTACAATGGGTGATGAAATTCAAGGATTGCTTGAAAATCCAAAAAATATTATTGCAATCATAAAAGAGATGTCAAATACCATGTATCCCAATAAACTTAGATTTGCGATAGGAGTTGGAACAATAAATACAAAGATTGATTTTGAGAACTCAATCAGAATTGATGGAAACTCCTACCATAGAGCTCGGTTATGCATTGATAAAATAAAGGAATTAAACAAAAAGAATCCCAGTACTTATAACATCATGATAAATTCAAATAATGAAGTCTGGGATGATTTAGTCAATTCAAACTTAATGCTCTGCAATGCTTTAAGATCCAGCTGGACACAAAAACAGGATATGATTGTTAACATGTATGAGACATGTGATAAAGATCAAGGAAAGACATCCAAAGCTCTATCGTTTAGCCAATCTTACATAAGTAAGACTTTGAAAGTTGTTATGTACAAAAACTTCAGTGATGCATTAAATACTGTATCTAATGCACTAATAAAAGGAATAAAATATGAGTAGTGCTCTACTTTTAACATACCTAATTGGACATATTCTTGGTGATTACTACTTTCAATCAGATGAAGTTGCATCCAGTAAAGATTATAACATTAAAGCTTTGAATAAACATGGATTAATTTATTTAATTACAATGCTCTTGGTAACCTTTCCAATATATAGTTATGGCTTCTATAATTTAAATATTGTTGTAGCAGCAATTATAATTTCACTAATTCACTATCTTTTAGATTTGATTAAGAAAAATAAACAGATAGATGCTGACCAAAAGAATATGGAAAACTCTCTTAAAATAAAGAGCTACATAACAGATCAATTACTTCATATTTTAACAATATTGATTCTTACCTTTCTTGTGGAAAATACAAAGTTATTTGAAAATTTTAATGGCCCATTTATTAAATTTACTGCAAATAATCTTACAGTTTTGCCATTGGCGGAGTTCGTTCAGCATATATCTAACTTTAGCTATAGCGACATTCTCTCTTGGATTTTAGCTATCTTAATAATAATCAAACCAATTCAGATTACAATCAAGATTGTACTTAACAACTATAAACCTGATGAAAAGAAAGAGGATAACAGCTTATCTAATGCTGGTGCATTAATTGGAGTACTTGAGCGATGCATAATATTCTTGCTACTTGCATCAAACCAGTATGCTGCAATTGGATTTGTACTAACTGCTAAATCTGTTGCTAGATATAATAAAATAGCTGAGGAACATAAGTTTGCAGAGTACTTCTTACTTGGAACATTATTAAGTACCTTGTTGGTAATTATTACCTATATTATTGTAATTTAATTTTTAGCTAAATATGAACCAATTAAACACCAACAAAGAATATCAACCATTGGAGTATTATCACTCTATTATATTTCCTGTGCATGGTAATCGAAATATACAATTTCTCATCATTACAAAATACAACTTATAATTAAGTATTGAATCAAAAGAACTGTTGGTCGTGAATTTTCGGTTTCAAAATCAAAAAAGAAGGGTACCACTAAGCTTCAAATCGGTAATAATTTATTATACCTAATGTGTGCTTTATCTTTACCTAATTAGTAATCTTGCTTGTACTACTTTTTGAATTATAAATAGAGTAATTAAATTTTTTGGTTTTAACTATGACTTGCAAATCAAATTTATCTTGACAAATCCTAATACTTGACCCATTCCCTTTATCAAGCATTACCGGCATATTTGTTATGATTAATTTGGGTTTGAGGTTTTCTGTGATTATGAGGATGATTCATAGCATACCCAGAGAATCCACCAATAGATGAATCCCAACCCACTTATTGTTCTTGGCCTATCTTCCGGCTACTTGGCTTTTTTGGGTATAATCTCCACAGATTTTGCAAATGTGCTTGGGTTCATCATCGTCATCGTCCGAGACATTTCATCGTTGAAGTTCCATCCAAACATTTTCCGTAGCCTTCTCTTGCTGATTTTCTCCTTACCTCCTATGAGATCGCTCAGTCTCTTATAGAGAGAAAAGCATGCCTTATTCAGCAAGTCCTGATTGAAGGCTGCGTTCCTGTCACTAAGGATCATGTAATCCTCCTGAAAAACCTTATCTAGATTACAGTGAAGGCTATTTTCAATATTCCAGTGCAACTCTATGCAGTACGTTGCATCGCCAATATCCTTTAGACTTGTAAGATAATAGCGCATTTCACTCGTCTTTTTGCCGGTGACATTGTGAATCATTGTCTTGTTCATGCATACCAGAGCATGCACCTTCTTCCAGTTCGAAAATTGACCCTTCTTCTCGCTTGCTGACAGCGGACATATAAAGAAAGACCTCTCTTCAAGCAGATCGTGGTTGCTTTCACTAGTCATGTGGTAACAACCGTCAACGCTCTTGAGCTTTTCGAAATTTTCCTTGGTGAACAGCTCCTTGGCGAATTGAGAAACCTCGCCCTGACTGCCCTCCAAGCCTCCAATATAGTCGCCTTTGGCCTCGGCTATAATGCTGATGGCCTTGCTCTGCATATGCATAACATCGAATGTAACCACCGTGTCCTTGAGTTTCATCC
>CAYWGU010000015.1:0-40945 GCA_964457975.1 uncultured Spirochaetaceae bacterium
TCAAGCAGTAAAGTATTAATTCAAACAATTTAACATAACTTAACGTATTATGATTAATCGACATAATTGTTAGATACTATGTGTAAATTTTATTGAAACTTTTGCCTAAAGCACCCCTAAAACTTTCAAATAATATTGGAGTTATTAAAAAACTATGATACTATCTACATAATTGTTTTAAAAAGTATGCTCTTTATTAAGAACAGAATTACTTAAAAACATTCTTTTAAGGAATAAAAATAATGGATAACAAAAATAATATAGAATCTGAAAGTGAAATTAGCCTCATCGAATTGTGGAATATTTTCAAAAATCATTTCCCATACTTTTTACTTACTGTAATTATTGTATTGGGAGTTGCTTTTTTATATTTACAAAGAACTGTTCCAACTTACTCTACAAATGTTACAGTTTTGGTAGATCCAATTAAATCTTCATCATCCCTTACTGATGTACTTTCTATGAATACAGACTCAAACTCAGAAATAGCCACTGAAGTTGTATTAATAAAAAGTGTAAAGAATGTTCAAAACGCATTGGATTCAATGGATTTAAGCCTATACAAAAACTCTGAAAATGAATCCTATGATTCCTTTTATACTGTAGGCCATGCTCTCGGCAATCTTACAGCTTCATACACAACAGATACAAACCTTGTAACAATTTCTGCAGTAAATGAAAACCCACAATTTACAGCCGATTTAGCAAATTCAGTGGCACAAAACTATGATAATCTTCTTACAGGCATTGCAAAAAACTCAAAAACAATTCAAAAGGAGTTTCTAGAAAACCAAATTCCATTAAATGAAGCCGAATTAAAGCAAGCCTCCAACAAATTAAGTGATTATAGAGAAGCCTCTGGAATCATGCAATTGAATGAAAAAGCATCCTCACTTGTTAATCAAATTGCATTCTTTGATATTAATAAGGAACCTCTTAAGTTAAACAATAAAAGCAACAATGAATTGATGAAAAATTATACAGAGGAATTGGCCTCTTATTCAATCACTGTTCCTAGTGTTCAAAGCCTAGAATCTGACATGAATTTTCAATCTCTCATAAGCACATACATCACTGCAAATGACAAACTTTTGATGTACAACCTAGCCTATTCATCAGAACTTAATAATACAACTTCAAATAGCGCATCAGTTAGTTCAAAAACAGCACTTCTTACAAATACAATCAACAATACCAGCAATAAGATGCTTGATTACCTCAACAAAAAACTTGAACCATATAAAACAAATAATGCTTATGCAAACAAGTTATTAACAGAATATGGCAAGTTGGTTCTAGACGTTATAAAGACAGATGTTGAATTAAAAGCTCTTGATTCCAGATCACAGGTTTATAATAATGAATTAAATCAACTTCCAATCATTGAACGACAGGTAACTGAGCTAACTAGAAACGTTACAGTATTGCAGCAGATTGGTCTTGAACTTAAATTAATGTTGGAAAAAACAAAGCTAACTGAAGCTGCTGTAGCTAGTAACGTTACTGTAATTGATGAAGCAAAGGTTCCAAAATTTCCAATATCACCTAATAAGTTATTGATAATGGCTGTTGCACTGCTACTTGGTATGGCACTTGGCTTCCTTGTATGCATACTCTTGCATTTAAAGCAAACCACCATTGAAACAAGAGAAGATTTAAAAGAACTACTTGGAGAAAAATACAAATTTCTTGGTTGGGTTCCTTTGGCTCAACAGAAAGCCCCATCCAGGAAAGAATTAAGACGAATTACGAAATCGAATAAAAACCAAACAGTTGACGTGAGTGATAAGGTCAATAAGACCTCAGTTTCAACCTATGATAATCCAAACTCACTTGAAGCTGAAAAATACATGGCCATTACCTCAAACATCATCTATGGTAATTTTTTACCAATCAACAAGGTAATATCAATCACCTCTTGTGATATAAGTGCAGGCAAGAGTTCCATAATAATAAACATTGGTATGTGTCTGGCTAAAATGGGTTCAAAGGTACTTGTTATTGATGGTGATTTCAGGATGCCTTATGACTTGGCAGCTTTTGGATTTTCACAATCAAAAAAAGGTAGTGTTGAGGTAATAATGGGTAAATCTAGATTGGAAGATGTAATTATTAGACCAGTAGCCGATATTCCTAATTATAACATCTTACCTGTTGGACAGAAACCACAGCTTCCAGCTGCTATTTTAGCTCATCCTTACTTCAACAAATTGATAAATGTATTAAAAGATAGCTATGATTATATTTTAATCGATACTCCACCACTTGATTATGGTTCAGAGGTTTTAGCTCTAGCTGAGATTTCAGATTCAATCATTCTAACAGCAAGAGCTGGAATTACCTCAAAGAATGCTTTTAAAGATCTTATTGAAAACTTAAGTCCAGTAAATGATAAAATTATTGGAGCGATACTTAATGGGTTTATTCCTTCTACTTCCGATTTAGGAGGATCTAATTATGGTAAATATGGCTATGGCAAGAAATACGGTTATGGGTATGGTTATAGTAGCTCAGAAAACAGATATGATTCTTATTCAAATCCAAAGGCAAGGCCAAGATATAAAATATTATCCCAAGCTGCTGCATTAAAGATAGCAAAGGCTATTTATATTCAAAATCTACAAACAAGAGTTACTCGAATATCAGCCTTGAACAAACTTAACAATACCCCACAATCTGATAGTTCTTTGTACTTTGGACCAGAGGCCGACAAACTTTATGAGGAAATTAAAAAGAATTCCATAATACAAAATACAAAGTTGCATGCTTCAAAAGATGCGTCAACAAAGAAATCAGAATCAAAAAATTATTCAGATATGATTAATGAATTAAAAAAAGATAAAGATTCGTCAGGTATGAATATGGAATTAAAAACAGATAAAGATTCTACTGATAAGAAAAAAGACCAGACTTAGTCTAAAATATATTATGTAAAAAAAGGCAGTAGATTTAAATCTACTGCTTTTTTTACTGTGAGCTTGTTAACGAAATAGCTTATCCACCACCACGGTAGCAAGATCCTCCAAGAGCTCTTTATCCTTGAGAGAGAAACGGGCAAAATTCCCACTATCAAGATCAATCAATCCAACAACTTCATCATCTACCATCAGCGGAACTACAATTTCACTGTTAGCATCTGTATCACATGCAATATGGCCTTCAAAGGTATGAACATTCTCCACAACAACTGTTCTCTTTTCACTATAGGCAGTACCACATACACCTTTACCAAACACCAAAGTAGAGCAGGCCACGTTACCTTGAAAAGGACCTAGCCTTAGGGTATCTTCATCCTTTAGATAAAAACCAACCCAAGTGATATTTTCAAACAAAGATTTTAAATATGCACTTGCATTTGCAAGCTCACCATATCGAGTTGCAATATTATTATTCCAATTACCCAATAAGGCATTAAGCACTGCCGTTTCATCTCTCATCTTCAACCATCCTTTATTTCTTAAAAGCCTTAGCTGGTGCACTCATATTTCCACCTCTAAGCTTCAATGCTAGTTTGGGACTTACAATGGTTCCAGGACCATTTATGCATCCACCTTCACATATCATAACTTCAACTAAATCTGCAGCTGGGGCTCTCTTAGGCCAAATTTTCATTCCTCTGAATGTTTTAGCATCAAGACCATTTATAAACATTGGCTTGATTTCTTGACCTTCTTGAAGTCTGTGTACAACACATCCAGCAACACCTTCTGTTAGGGCAAACTCTCTGCAATCCTCAAACTCTTTGGTATCACCCATATCAGTAGCTTCTACTTCTCTAACATCAATATCTTTTGCCATGAATAAGGCTGCAAGCTCGCTAAAGTTGATCACACCATCAACTGTTTTAAGTCTAATACCTTCAAGTCTTTTTGCAAGACAAGGTCCAATAAAGACTGTTTTAGCATTCGGTTCTCTTTTTTTAACCATCTCTGCAATGTATCCCATTGGAGATAATGAATCAGATCTTTTTTCTTTTAAAAAGGGTAGATGTCTGTTTACAAGTTCCATATATGAAGGACAACAGGATGTTGTCATATAAGGTTCTCCATTTTCCAATCTTTCAACAATTTCTTTTGCTTCATTTGTAGCTGTAACTGCAGCACCTTCACTAACTTCAACAACTTCGTCAAAGCCAGCTAATAATAAACTCTGCTTGATCTGAGCCAATGTTCCAGGGAACTGGCCATCTATTGCTGGAGCAATCATTGCAACAACCTTATCATCACCTTGTAGATACTTCAAAGTTGTAAATAGACTACTTCTTTCAACAATTGCACCAAAAGGACAACTTCTTGTGCACTTACCACAGCTAATGCATTTTTTATAATCAATATTTACAATACCATTTTCATCTTTCTTAATTGCACCAACAGGGCATGCTGCCTCACAAGGTACAGGGATATGCACAACACTGTGAAAAGGACAGACGTCCATACATTTTCCACATCTGATGCATAGTTCTTGATTGATATGAGCCTTGCCTTTTTCAAAGTATATTGCATCTTTTGGACAGTTGGCATAACAAGGTCGGGCAATGCAGCCACGACATGCATCACTTATAAGATATTGATCATGAGGACAGCTACTGCAAGCTGTGCCAATTGTTGTAATTACAGGAGCAGCAGGTATTACATTCTGCATTACTTCCTTGTAATATTCACTTAAGGGTTTTAGTTCATCATCATCTATTTCGATGTTAATTCCCATGAAGGCCATTATTCGATAACGAACCATTGCTCTTTCTTTATAAATACAACATCTACTTGGACAGGTATCTTTTGGAATTATCCAAAAAGGTATCTTATCGATATCTTCTTCTAGTGTTCCATTAAAAAAAGATTTTAACACCATTGCATGCACTCTACGTTTTAGTCGGGTATATTGATTATTTAATTCTAACATTTTAATTATCCTTCTTCATTCGTCTGCAAACAAAATCTACTTTAATTCATCTGTTAATAGTTTATTTAATTTTTCAGGGTTCATATTGCCGTGTAATTTGCCATTCACCATCACAAAAGGTGCTCTTGTTTCATCACCAGTTGCATTATCCACCCTTTTGCATGCGTCCAAACATGAACAACCTTCAAATTCGAACTTGTCCAATAGTTCAGGATTTAAAAAATCATTATATAATAAAAGATCTGCTCCACCTTGTACGAAACAAGATGTACCTACACAAATTTTAACCAAAATTTTATCTTTCTTTTTCATACATTCCTCCTAAAATTAACTCTTAATGAGTCTACATTATTTATACTCAAATTAATAGTATTTACTTATACCCCTAAAGATATTCTTGAGATGTTTCTTTCAGATAATTATCTTCAAGGGCTTTTCTCAAACGGCCTATAATGGTTCGCCTAATTCCTATTTCAACTGGGATATTAGGGTCTTGATGAGCTTCATTAATCTTTGTTCCAACAATAAAATGAACTTGATCACTATCTTCCAAAATAGCAATAAATTTCTTTACAGGATCATTTGGTAAATCATAAACTGGTGTTTTAGCTTCCAGATGGGTTGCAACCTTGCTTAATGTTAGCATTCCTTCTGTTACAAGGTCTATTCCTTCCATTTTAGATGCTGGTGGAACATCTGAGGACCAACAAAGAAGATCTACTTTAAGTTTTTTTTCAAATAGTCTGCTGACAATCAATGCTGTTGTACCACCGGATACAATCTTTTTACCATTAAAAGCCTTTATCTTCTCTCCAAGTATATGATCTGATTCCTTTGAAAAAGGAGGGCCAGTTACAATAAGAGTTCTTCTTGGACGTCTTACATATAAACAAGCACATGTAATATCATCACGAGAGGCAAGGCCATCCAAACCTAAGGCCTTATTTACAACTGCTTTTGTAAGATCCTTGCTACTTATTTCAGGATTGCTTTCAAGGGTTCTCTCAATAAACTTATTTACTCCACCAATTCTCCATCCAAGGGGCATTGAAAGACCAAGTCCTGATTGAGTAACACCATCACTAAACATAAGCAATCTATCACCAATTTCAAGATTAAAGGTTTGGCGGTGAAGTAATTCCTTCTTAAAGGCACCTTTTCTTTGTAAATCGATTGTCTCTCCAGTCCAAGGTATGTTTTTGGATCCCTTATAATATAGTGCGGGAGGATTATCATATTCCAAAAAGTTAACCACAATTCTCTCAGCTGTATTATCGTATCTTATATCAGCAATGGAGAAGGTTGAATAGCTTATCTTTCTTTCCTTGCATACAGGTAAAGTATCCATGATGATCTTAGCAGAATGTGTTAGATCCATAGGAGAGAAACTTAAATTATGAGCCATATGGGCGGTAAGCGATGCAAGAACATTTGCCTTTACACCGGAACCAAGACCATCACTTAAAATTGCTACAATTTGATTTCGCTCGGGATTTCTACTCAATAGAAAAACATCTCCGCCAATCTTCTGACCATGCTTGTAGACCTGAGAGCAATCAACATCTATAAAAATGTCGTTCACAGTAAGTCCTCCTCGTTATCTATTGTAAATTCATCCTCTTCAGAAGAAGAGGGTACCTTGAAGGCCTCTATTAATGAGTTTAACGTTATTTCAGTATCAGCTGCATTCTCACCTAATAGTGATGCAATTTGCTGTACGGTCTCAAGACTGTGCTGAATTACAACTTCAGCCTTCTTAACAACAGTTTCTCGCCTAACAGTAGGAGATGTAACATCTTCAAATATAGCACCTACCAGTTGATGATTCTCTATTGAGAAAAATGATACTCGTAAAAACTTTCCATTGTGTCTAAATCTATATTGTTGACTCTTCTTTCTTGAAAATTGTTCTTTAAACTTATCTGTAAAAGATACAAATCTTTCAACAGGAAGACCTCCAATCAAACTCAAGATATCTTCATCAATCTCAACATCCATATCACCAAATAAGTGAATGAATATTGAATTGCAGTCCACAATATTGAACTTTTTATCAACCATAACAACACCCATAGGTATTGTTCTTAATAGAACGTCAATTTTAGTTTGTGCTTCCTTTCTCATCTTGGTAACACACATCTCAGGTTCAGCCATTCCATCAAGGAAAGCACAAGCCATATCACGACATGTGTTATATCCACAACCACCACAGTTGAGTTGATCTGATTCATCATACTTTCCAAGTGATATCAAGGCTTCTTGTATTTGTTCTTCCGAATAGGTGTTTTTAACAAAACATCTATCAGCATTAACATTAACCTTAAGTATTCCATATCCAACATCAAGAACCTTATCAATAAATTTTTTGGGTATTTGAAATAGGTTTGTCTGCTTCAACCTTTTTGAAGTATATTCAACCGAAGCCAATTTCTTATCTGAAATGCTTCTATTTTTTTGTGTTCCAGGACCATTTATGCAACCACCATCACAGGATAGCAGTTCTAAAAAAGAATCAATTGGCTTTTTCAATAAATTATCAAGGGAGGATACAATCTGCTTTGTACCACTGGCTGAAACAGCTTTATTTTGATAAGGATCGGTTCCACATTCAAGGGAGCTAATCATACCACCTTCAATGGAATAAGCAGTTGTTCGTGCAGCTTTAGCTGGAACAAACTCAGGAACATCTACCTCTCCTAAATCAAGGGCTGTTGTAATTTCCTCAAGTTTAATTTTATCTTCCTTAAGCCAAGTTCTTAGTTCGTCAAAGGTAAGTGCATAATTTGGATAACCTGGATGAAGGTCTGCCTCACTTTTCTTTGCAATGCAAGGACCAATGAAGACAATACCAATATTATCTCCATACAACTCTCTAAGATATGCACAATGAAGTTGCAAAGGAGAAGGAACCGGAGCTAAATCTTTTGATAAGGATGGATAATATTTATTTACATGATCAACAATAGCTGGACATGCAGTTGAAATCCAAGGAGCAATTCCATCATGCCTTGATGCATATTTGTCAACGCAAGCACTCACAAGGGCAGCCCCAATTGCTGTTTCACTGATTGCAAGGAAACCTAGTTTCTTCACAGCAACCAAGAATTCATCAGCCAAACCTTCAAATTCAGCTGAAAAGGATGGAGCAATGGAACAATACATAGGAGAGCCACCCTTCATAAACATTCTTACTCTTGATAAGTCAGATCTCACCTTCTTGGCATGGGATGGGCATACATCAACGCAGGCTCCACAGTAGATGCATCTTTCATGTATTATTACTGCATTTCCATCTTTTACCTGAATGGCTTTAACAGGACAGGCTCTAACACATTTATAACAATCTCGGCATTCAGTTAGTTCTGTATAAATTGGATGTATCATCATTTCCCCTACTTGTTTAATTCTCTCTCAACAAGGTCAACCAAACAATCAGGATCAAGACCTTCAAAAGCTTGCCCATTGATCTTAATATTTGGACCATTTTTACAATTTGCCAAACATAGGTGACCTTCTAGTTCTATATGTTCCTCTAAATTATTTTCTTTGATGTAGCTTTCAATATTTGCTAAAGCTTGTGAATTACCTCTTGCAAAGCAAGAACTTCCCATGCATAGCTCAACTTTTACATTATTCATTGTTTTTCCTTCTGTTTATAAGTAAAAATCACCTTCATTTTATTGAGCTGATGATTCTTCAAATAATTAAAAACACCTCCATGCTTCTAATCAGGTCTACCAATCACTTTCTGGCAAAATTTCCTTATTATCTATTTTAGTTTTAAGCTTCTGAGCAAGGACAGCAAAGGATGTTGCAAGATCTGTTCGTTGAACTGCAATTCTACTAGGTAATCTTAAATCAGTTGGAACAAAGGTCCAAATTGCTTTAATACCACATTTAACCAACAATTCAGCTGTAACTTGCGCCTGAGGAACAGGAACTGCAAGAATTGCAATATTAATTCTGTTTTCGATGATGTACTCCTCCATCTTAACAAGAGAGCTTACCTCAATTTTACCAACCTTCAATCCCTCTTTTTCAGGGTTTTTATCAAAAGCAGCTACAATTTGAAATCCAAAGTTTTCAAACCCTTCATAGGAAATCAGGGCCTTACCTAAATTACCAGCTCCAAGAATGATAGCATCTGTTACATTGTCCCAACCTAATGAGTTTGTAAGAGATTCAATTAATTCACCAACCTTAAATCCGACCTTAGGTTTTCCTTCAATTCCAGAAAAAGAAAGATCCTTTCTAACCTGAATAGGATTCAATCCTAAATCTTTGGCTAGAATAGTTGCTGAGATGGTATCTCTACCTTCGTCATTATATTTTTTCATCAACCTCAAATAAGATGGAAATCTTTTAATTGTTGGAATAGGAATTTTATGTTTCACTTATCTTTCTCCTTTTAAAGTATCTACAATTTCATCAATAATAAACTGAGGGGTGGAGGTGCCAGTGGCAATACCAACACTCTCATAATCATAAACCTCCAAAGGAATTTCATCCTTTGAATTAATCAGGAAGACTGGTTTTTTAAAGCTCAAAGCATATAGTCGTAAACCATCGGTGTTTGAGCTATTCTTGCCACCAATAATCACCATACAATCGACTCTTTTTACAAGATCTTTAATGTGTTGTCGTCTCAATCTGGTGCTGTTGCAAAGTGCATTTGCTATCACAATCTCTTGATCGTTTGCTTTTATTCTTTCTATTTCTTCATAAATAGCATTTGCCTTTGTCTGTGGAAAGGTTGATTGTATTACAATAAACAAAGGTTTGTCAGTATTTATTTTTTTTACATCTTCCAAGCAAGTTATCATGGTTCTTGAATGGCAGGTTTCAACACTGTACAGGAAGATCGCCTCTGGATGACCTTTCTTTCCAATTACAACAATGTGATACTTAGAATCTGCTTTTTTTATTAAATCTTGTTCTCGAATAACAATTGGACATGTAGCATCAACAATTATAAAGCCAAGAAAAAAGAGTCGACGCAAAACAGTTTCTTTGACTCCATGCGCTCTAAGCACGATGATACCGGGTTTTACATTCGCCAATTCATCTTCTTCTATAATAGTAACTCCCTGCTTTTTTAAATACTCAAGAGCCCTTTCATTATGTATGAGTTGCCCTAAAGAATAAACTGGAAGTTCATGCTTTATACCCCAATCAATTGATTTAATCATTTTATCTATTGCAAGAGATACACCTTTGCAGAAACTAACATCTTTGGATATTATAACATTCAATAATTATTTCCCCACTTTCCTAACTTAGTGAAAAGTATACTCGGTTTCTGTTGTTTTTGCAAATAGATAAACTTTTATTTATAAATTTATAGCCAATAAAAACCTCCTACTCGGAAACTAATCCAAAATAGGAGGTATAATTTATATATAAATGAAATCTATATATTATTTTACTTTATTTTTCTTTTTTTTGTTCATTGCATTTGTAATCCAATAAAGGAATGAAGGTGCAATAAAGTTAGAAGAGTATGTACCAATTACAATACCAAAGATCATTTCAACTGCGAACAATTGAATTGCTCCACTTGATAAAAGAGCCAATGGTAAAACAGCCAATACAGTGGTAAAACTTGATAAAATTGTACGAGATAATGTTTGTGTAACACTATGTTCGATTATTTCATTAAAAGGTTTACCCTTAAGCAATCCAGCATTTTCACGAACTCTATCGAAGATAACGATGGTGGCATTCAATGAGTAACCAATGATGGTCAATACAGCAGCAATTGTTGTACTGGATACTTCAAAGTTAAACAATGCAATGAAACCAAGCAACAACAATACATCGTGAGTTAATGCAATGATACTTGATAGAGCATAAGCAACACGGAAACGAATCCAAACATAAAGTAGGATAAGTACCAAAGCTGCAAATACTGCTAAGAGAGAGCCAGTAATCAAGGATTGAGAGAACTTAGGACCAATGAAGTTACTTTCAAGAACAACAAAACCATCAGCTGAGAATGTATTTGATAAATTATCACCAACTGATTTTTCCATTGAAGATTGTGTGTCACCTTCATTTGTTCCAAGTCTAACTTGGAATACTTGATCTTCGTCAGCACCAACTGTTTGAACTTGAATATTTCCAAGAGCAGTCAATGATTCTCTTACTTGATCAATAGATACAGCATTAGCTGAAGCGCCTTCAAAGTTCAAAGCGGTTGGATCTGCATCAAGAGTTGCAGGGAAACCATATCCAGATAAAACATTAGCTGTTTGCAAGGATCCATCAACAACTTCAGCAGTTATGCCATCAATTGCTTCCAAACCTTTTGCTAAATCAGCAACTGTTAAATATATAGCGCTATCCAATGTAATTTTTTCAGCACCTGAATCGTTACGAGTTGTAACTGTTACAGTGCTGCTATCAAGTGATAGTTCTACATCAGCGCTTCCTTTATATGTTACCTCTAGTCCTACTGGAGCAATTTGAATACGTTGACTTAAACCACTTTCGAAGTCAATGCCAGTATTAAAACCATCAAATATAACCATAGATAACAAACCTACACATAACATTACAATAGATGCAGTCAGTGCAATAAAACGTACTTTAATTACAGGAAGATTTTTCTTAATCATTATTTATTCCTCCTACCGATATGTAATTTTGCACCTTCTTTATCTGTAACTGTTGAATCAAAGATTAAGTGAGATACAAATAATGAAGTAAATAACGAACTGATAATACCAATAGCCAATGTATTAGCAAAACCCTTTACGCTGCTTGATCCAAGTTGTGATAGAACAAGAGCTGCTATGATTGTTGTTATGTTAGCATCCATGATTGTCCAGAAAGCCTTTGCAAAACCTGCTTTAATGGAAGCTTGTGAGCTTTTTCCTAGAGCTAATTCTTCTTTAATTCTTTCATAGATAATTACGTTTGCATCAACAGCCATACCAAGTGTTAAGATAAGACCTGCAATTGATGTCAGGGTTAAAGTAAAGTGGAGAGCTGATAGAATACTTAGCATTATAACCATGTTAAATATTAAGGCTAAATTGGCAACCAAACCACTCAATCCATAATAGAAGAACATGAACAATACAACCATTACAAGACCAATTAAAATTGCCTGCAAACCAGCTGAAACAGCATCCTCACCAAGAGTAGCACCAACTGCCTGTTGACTTGATACAATCAATTCAATAGGAAGAGCAGCTGTTCTTAGAACAATTGCTAAATCAGATGCTTCGTTGCTGGAGAAACCAGATATTTGAACATCCTGTCTGATAGGCTCATTTATTGTTGCTATTGATTTTACCTTACCATCCATTACAACTGCCATAGCATCACCTACGTGAGTTGAAGTGAATTTATAGAATGCATCACCACCAGTAGCATCAAGATGGAAATTAACAACAGGCTGACCTGTAATACCATTTGTACCAGTTAGAGCACTTTCTAGGTGAATACCATCAAGACCAATTACACCATCCAATACAACAAATTTCTGCAATTCATCAATACCATAGGAGTCCTTGGTGTAGTAACCAGCTGCAATCTTACCTGCTGGTAAGAATTCAGGTTGCTTAATGGTACCAATTTCTGTATATGCTTCTAATGGATTTTCTGTGAAATATTCGTTAAGTTGTGTTGAAAGAGTTTGATCAACAACTTGGAACACCAAAGAACCTTTTCCTTGTAAGAAAGAGTTAACTCTTTCAGGATCAGCTGCACCAGGGATTTCAATTAATATTTGATCATCACCTTGTAGTCTGATAACAGGTTCACTAACACCAAATTGGTCAATTCTATTTTGAAGAATTTCAATATCTTGGTTAACAAGTGTTTTAACTTCAGTAGCACTTATACTTTTACCGGCTTTCTCTTCATAAGCTGCTATATCAGCATCTAAAAGAATACTCATACCACCTTTAAGATCAAGGCCAAGTTGCAATACTTTATCACTTAATGTTTTAACTTCAACAATGGTAGAACGGTAATGTTGTTCGATTGTATCGAACATACCTATCTCTGTGTAGAAACCTGCACAAAGAGTTTCAATATTCCAAGCTGGAACATCTTTCTTCATTGCCTTGTAATTAATCTTCGCAACCTTCTCAAGATAAGCAAACTCCGCTGGAACTTTTGCTTCAGCATCACTTTCTACTAAGTCCTTGATAGTACGAAGGTCCCTGGTAGCCTGCCCTCTGGCATACTCCCTAATTTGCTCGTTTGAGCCACTTGCGAGATCTTTGGTAGTTTGAGGTACGGCCGTATACCACTTTACAGTAGGATACAAGAAATAACCGCACATCAGTACAACCAAAAGAACAATGATCAGTCGATCACGTTTTTTCATAGTTTTCTCCAATCGTAACGTTTGATATTTTATTTATTTTTTTTATCTGAATCATCTTCTGACTTTACATCTTCTGTTGATTCTGAAATTTCGTCTTTAGATGCTACTACTTCTGCTTTTGCTTTTTTCTTAGCTGAAGGTTTTGCTGCGCCTTTTTTAGCAACTACACTGCTAATTGCACCTTTAGTAAATTCAATACGAGTATTATCATCTACTTTTACCACAACGCTTTTTTCGCGAACAGCAACTACAGTACCGTTAATACCACCAATTGTTACAACTTTGTCACCTTTTGCTACTGCACTAATCATGTTCTTAGTATCTTTATCTTTTTTTCGTTGAGGACGAATGATAAGGAAATACATAATTACTATGATAAGTGCGAAAGTTATAAGTGATGTTGCCATGGAACCACCCGTACCAGCGCTTGAACCACCTATACCTGTTGAGCCCATTAAAGTTAACAATGAATTCATGTTAGACCTTCCTTTTTATATTCCAAAACCAATAATTTCAATTAATTTTGAACAAATTATATCCTAATTAATTAGGAAAAGCGATAAAATCACTTTCTTTGATAGTTCATCAATGAGATTTAAAATACCATGTAAGGCTTAAGATAGTCAAGAAATAGTTTTTTTATATCTTATATTATCTGCTAAAAACGTAAAAAGGACCACGAAAAGGTAAACTTATCGCAGCCCTGTTATATATATTAGGCAAATTGATGATAAATTACATCATTCCGCCCATTCCACCCATTCCTGGATTTCCAGCAGGCATTGAAGAACCTTCATTTGAAGGGATATCTGTAACAGCACATTCTGTTGTAAGAATTAACTGAGCAATCGATGCAGCATTTTGTAATGCACAACGAGTTACCTTCATAGGATCCAAAATACCATTTTCAACCATGCTAACCCATTTCATTGCAGAAGCATCAAAACCGATTCCCAATTCATTGTTTTTACATTTATCAGCAATAATTGAACCATCTAATCCAGCATTCTCAGCAATCTGTCTGATTGGTTCTTCCAATGCACGACGTACAATTTTATAACCAATTACTTCATCAGGGCTCATACCATCAAAGATCTTTTTCTCAAGTGCCTTTAATGATTGTACTAGAGCAACACCACCACCAGGAATAACACCTTCTTCGATAGCTGCACGAGTTGCACTTAATGCATCTTCAACTCTATGTTTCTTTTCTTTTAGTTCTGTTTCAGTTGCAGCACCAACATTAACAACAGCAACACCACCTGCAAGTTTTGCAAGTCTTTCTTGAAGTTTTTCCTTATCATAGTCACTTGTAGTATCCATGATTTGAGATTTAATTTGAGCTGTTCTTTCTTCAATATCAGATTTTTTACCAGCACCATTGATGATTGTTGTTTCTTCTTTACCAACTTTAACACTCTTAGCACGGCCAAGCATTGTTAGATCTGTTGTTTCAAGGGTTAAACCAATTTCTTCACTGATTAACTGTCCACCAGTTAGAACTGCAATATCTTCAAGCATTGCTTTACGTCTATCACCAAAGCCAGGAGCTTTTACAGCAACAACATTTAAGATACCACGAACACTGTTAACTACCAGTGTTGCAAGTGCTTCACTTTCAACATCTTCAGCAATAATCAATAGAGGTTTGTTTGTCTGAGCAATTTTCTCTAGAATAGGAAGTAATTCTTTCATGTTTGAAATTTTCTTATCATAAACAAGGATAAAAGGATCTTCCAATACTGAAGTCATTGTTTCTCTGTTGTTGCAGAAGTAAGCACTAAGGAAACCTCTGTCGAATTGCATACCTTCAACAAAGTCAGTTGTAGTTTCAAATGTTTTTGATTCTTCAACAGTTATTACACCATCTTTACCAACTTTTTCCATTGCGTTTGAAATTTCATCACCAATGGTTCGATCGTTGTTGGCACTGATTGTAGCAACTTGAGCAATTTCTTCTTTATCTTTAATAGACTTAGACATCGAGCTAATTTCTTTTATAGCATCAGCTACAGCAAAATCGATACCACGACGAATTCCCATTGGGTTTACACCAGAAGCAACACTCTTCATGCCTTCTTTAATAATTGCCCATGCCAATACGGTTGCAGTGGTTGTACCATCACCGGCTACATCGTTGGTTTTTGTAGCTACTTCTTTTAATAGCTGTGCTCCCATATTTTCAAAGGGATCTTCTAATTCAATTTCACGTGCAACTGATACACCATCTTTAGTTACAGTTGGAGCACCAAACTTTTTATCCAATAAAACCAATCGGCCTTTAGGTCCTAGTGTAGCCATTACTGCTCTTGAAATCTTCTCAACACCATTTACCAATGACTTGCGTGATTCCTCACCAAATTGTAGTTGTTTTGCCATTATTTAAATCCTCTCTTTAAATATCGTTTAATTTTAATTGTATGTAAAAACTAAATGTAATTTTATTATTAATAAGGGTTAGCCCCTTTTGTTAAAAAAAATACTAATAAATTATAAAATTGACAAGTACAAAGCAAATTATTATTGCTTTGTACCTTCTATAAAATAAGCAAACCTAATAAAAGTGCAAAAATAACACTAAAAATATTGCTAATCAGATTTACTCTATCATTGTTGAAGAATCTAATTCCTCTAACAAGTTCCAACTTATTACCATCTATTTCTTCTCTTTCTGTAACACATTCATTCTTTTTATCATAGTAATGAGCTTGAACGGATGCACCCATAATACTATCTACAAGACATCCTGCAAAGCCTGCAAAAGCAGCTACAAACATGTAGGTGATGGTTGAGAAACTTGGATAGAAGAAACATGAATACCAAATCATTGCAATAATTAATGATGCAATGAATCCTCCAAGGGTTCCTTCAAAGGATACTCCACCTGATAAACCACTTTTTTGAGGTCTTCCTGTTATAATTGATACAGTTCTTCCTCTAAAGAACATTCCAACCTCACCGGCTGAGGTATCACATACAGCCTCACATATTGAACCACCAAACATTATAAGTAAAAGTGGATGTGGTTGAATTATATAAAGCAGTGAAAAAATTAAAACAGGTCCTGCATTGGATAACACCTGAACCCAGTCTCTGATGCTGCCTTTTTCCTGTATTTCCTCTGCTTCTTTATATATTTCATTATTTTTATTTAATTTTGAAAGTACTCCCGCAAGAATTACAAAAAATAAATATACAAGAAGTCCACCTGTACCAAAAGCAAAGGTAACAACCGATCCAAGCAGAAAAGCTGCCATGGAACCAGAAAGAGTCAGCTGCTTTGATCTATAAGCAAGAATTGAAATAATAATCATTATTCCAATTACATAAAGATAAAAGTAAGGAAGTGATATAATTAAAGAATCAATGAAACCATTAATTGAATTTGGGCTTCCTGCAATCATTAAATTATCTATCATAGAATAAACCCTGCTAAAATAGCTGTAACAAGAGGAACACTTATATTATCAAGTCCTAAAGGTGTTATTATCTCAACTAGAGATGCAACAAGGGATATTATAAGAGAAGCAATTATTATTGAAAGTGTAGAAAAGTCAGTGGTAAGAGCAAATGTGAAAACACAAATAAGATTGCATACCACAACCATTACAAAGGATCCAAGATAGGTTTTACCACCTGTTTCAAGTGGAATCTTCTTCTTTCCCCATAAAGTTCCAGCAATTGCAGCAAATCCATCCCCATAACCCATGCATAACACACCCATTGTACCTGCATAATAGGGAATGATATTATTGTAACAAAGAAGAACCAGTATTCCTAAAGAAAAAGGATAATAAACCAATCCATAATTTCGAGTCTTTCCAACAAAACCAAACTTATCCCCAATTTTTGGTTTGAATACAAAAATTGAGTTCATAAACATAAATGCAATCGGACCTACGATTGCATACCTGACGTCACCAACATAAAGTAAATTTAATAACCACCAGTTCGAAACACTTATATGTACGATCTTTCTTAAAAGTTCATTATTCATGTGAGTAATTTTTTTTAGAACAAACACAAAGAAAAGAATCAACAAAACAAGTAACATTGAAACAAGCAGCCCTAGCATATTAGAATTCATACGCAAATAATGAAATAATAATAATATTTTTTCAAGTAGTAGGAATATATTGGGTACATCATTGACACTAAAGTAAATTTAGTTGTACCCTAAAGTTGCTTAACAGTAGCAATCACTATATTCTTTCTCTCTTTTTCCTTTCGGCCTTGTGTTGGAACTCCTTAAGATTAACAGATATTAGATTTTCTAGTTGACGCATTACTCAAGCAAATTAATTTTAAAGGATGTCTAACATGGCTAAAAAACTTTATGTAGGTAACTTAAGTTACGACACAACAGAAGACGGTTTAAGAGATTTATTCGGTCAATTCGGTACTGTAAACAGTGCAAACATCATCATCGACAGAGATACTCGTCGTTCTAAAGGCTTCGGTTTTGTAGAATTAGAAGAAAATGATGCAGCAGATGCAGCAATCTCAGAATTAGATGGTAAAGAAATGGACAGACGTAACCTACGTGTTAACGAAGCAATTTCAAAACCTAGAAATAACGACCGCGGTGGTTATAGAAGATAATTTCAGATAGTAAATCCAACACATAACTATAGAGGAACCTTTAAAGGTTCCTCATTTTTTTACTCTTTTTTATGATTTACTTCCATTTGTAGCATGGAAAAATGCTAAATTATAAAAATTTTATTTTTTTTATCTCCATTCATTCAATCAATTTTAAGAAGATTTTACCTTAGAAAGGGCAATTTTTTTAATCCACAAGACTTTCATCATTATTTGGTTCAATATCATTAGGGCAACTTATATAATATCAATCTACAGATTGAGTTTTACATTTATAATCTTACCAGCATCTCCATTCATATACTTGATTTGTTCATACCATTCAGTCCTTTACTCTTTATCATTCCTATATTTCTCTACTATATAAATAGCACCTCTTAGCAGAAGATCCAATAGAATAACAATTACAATCTTTAATGACGGACCAATATTACCACACTCTATGATTCCTTTATCTACAATAACAATAAAGTCTTTCATTTCTATAGTTTAGCTTGTTGTTTTATTGTTTGCTCAAAGAGCAATCTATAAATCCAAACTATATGCAAATTTCCTTTAAAAATTAACACCTGAATCTGGCGCAATGATTACGGGATAAAAGAAGTTAAATTGTGGAATATAATTCAATTTAAATAATCCGTTGTTTGATAAAAAGTACAGTGAGTTAAAACATAAATGTAGATTTATTAATATTTTCCAATTGGAACATAGGAAAGATATTAACTTTTTACAAAAAGAAGACTGTCTCCTTAGACAAACTATATACCTGATTTTAACATAATTAAAAAAGCACGCTCGATGAAAAATTGAATAAACTTTATCGATAAATTATATGGATAAAGAAGAATTCAATATAACAGTTAAATCGAGTACAATCACAGAGGTTGACAACGAGGTAGTTTCTGTTGTATTCTTTAGATGCTTAACAGTAGCAATCACTATTTTCTTTCTCTCTTTTTCCTTTCGGTCTTGTGTTGGAACCCCTTAAGATTAACAGATATTAGATTTTCTAGATGACGCATTACTCAAGCAAATTAATTTTAAAGGATGTCTAACATGGCTAAAAAACTTTATGTAGGTAACTTAAGTTACGACACAACAGAAGACGGTTTAAGAGATTTATTCGGTCAATTCGGTACTGTAAACAGTGCAAACATCATCATCGACAGAGATACTCGTCGTTCTAAAGGCTTCGGTTTTGTAGAATTAGAAGAAAATGATGCAGCAGATGCAGCAATCTCAGAATTAGATGGTAAAGAAATGGACAGACGTAACCTACGTGTTAACGAAGCAATTTCAAAACCTAGAAATAACGACCGCGGTGGTTATAGAAGATAATTAAGATAGTAAGTCCAACACATACTATAGAGGAACCTTTTACAGGTTCCTCAATTTTTTTTCTTTTTTTTATATGTTTATTTTTAGATTTTTGAAGGTTCAGAATTGTTTCCCATATATTTACAGGGTAATCAAGAAATAGATTTTTCATCAGTGCTCATATATTCTAAGGAATATATGAGCTGACTAATTATAATTTACCATAATTTTATTATCATTTTGAAGTTAGACCTATCCTTTTCGAAAAAGATCATCCACAAACTTCTCAATTGGTAGCGTTTTTTATGCTTTCATGGTGTAGATAAAGAAATTTTCATCTTCCTTACCAGGCTCATACATATCAGTATACATGGAACTCTCTCTCTCAAATCCCATATAATCATAAAAATTATAATTACAATCTGAGGCTGTTTGAAGTCCAATCTTACTTATTTTATTATTTCTGCATTCCTTTAAATAATTGTTGATCAATTTTTTTCCAAGTCCCTTACCTTTTGCTTTTTGTGAAACAGCTAAAAGATAAACCTCATTGTCAAAACGCGATCCCTTAT
The DNA here is from genome assembly GCA_964457975.1 of uncultured Spirochaetaceae bacterium. Classification (GTDB taxonomy): domain Bacteria; phylum Spirochaetota; class Spirochaetia; order Sphaerochaetales; family Sphaerochaetaceae; genus Pleomorphochaeta. The sequence continues at coordinate 19,735 of CAYWGU010000015.1, forward strand.
ATAAAGCTTTACAGTCTCGTGAATATTGCCAGAAAAAAGAAAATGCATCGCTTCTTTTTCCAAAATCACCTAGTAATGTACTAATTAATATTTTGGCATTTAGTTTAAAAAGCTTCCATTTGTTTGATTTCTCATGCATCTCGGCAAAAATAAAGCCAAGAACCTGGTCCTTTTCATCGACGAGAATTCTACAATAAGAGCAGTTTATTAATACTTCCTGCAAATAATAGTTGTAAGGAACATCAAGATCTTTTAAGTTTTTAAAGTGTAACGTGAAGTCCCAAGTTTCCTTTAACAAATCTACTGCTTTATCAAAATAATTTGAATTATACGGCTTGTTTTCTATTTTCATCATCAAATTATACCTCGATAAACAAATATTTTCAATAAACGAAAAAGTGCTTCTTTTCAATATTTATATCATATTTATAAAATAAAGGCTCTTTTGCTTGTATATAAACCAAATCTAATGTATATTTATACGGAAAAAATGCACTTATAAACCATACATAAATAACCATTAGGAGTATACATATGCGAGAACGTCATACCAGACTTACCGTTGTTAAAGAAATGATTAAAAACAATCGAATTGACAACCAAGACATGCTTTTAGAAATGCTAAAAAAAGAAGGATTCACAGTAACACAAGCTACTCTTTCTAGAGACTTAAAAATGTTAAAGGTTGGAAAAATTTCCGATGGTTGGTCTGGATACTATTATGCTCTACCTGAAAACGATTTAATCAGCGAATCAGAAAAAAGCTACATGCAGGATGTTAGAAGAGGTATTTTATCCATTGAATTCAGCAGTAATTTTGGTGTAGTTAAAACAAGAATCGGCCATGCAAACAGCGTAGCATTAGCTTTAGATGTGTTGGCATTACCTGAAATTTTGGGTACACTTGCAGGTGATGATACTATCTTTATTATCCTCAGAGAGGGAATGAGCAAAGAAGATTTGCAGGATAGTTTCAAAAATCGAATCCCTGATATTCAGGAATAATCAACTTCCAATTTTAGGAGCTACATAAATGAAATACAAAGACCTTGATGCTTTGACCTCTTATAAAGATTTAAAACAATTAACCCCTTACAACGTTAAAAGCAATATCAATAAAAAAAGAATTGAAAAATACCAAATAGCTGAAGGCGGCGGTCTAACTTATAGTTACGCTACAATGCCTGTTGATGAAACACACATCAAAGCTTTTCAAGAAATGGCTTATGAAGCTCAAGTAATTGAGAAATATAAGGCACTATTGAATGGAGCTAGAATTAATACAGGTGAAGATAGACTTGTATTGCACCAACTAACACGTGGACAAATCCTAAGTGATGTAGTATCTGATGGTGAAAACAAAGGTGATTTCTATACGGAACAACTGGAAAGAATCAGATTATTCTCTGATAAAGTTAGAAATGGAAAGATTGTAGGTTCCACAGGAAAATCTTTCAAAAAAGTTGTTCAAATTGGTATTGGTGGTAGTGATTTAGGTCCAAGAGCTCTATACCTTGCTTTAAGAGGTTTTTGTGAAGGTAAAAATCAACAGGTTATTGAAGCTGATTTCATCAGCAATGTTGATCCTGATGATGTTGCTAACGTTACAAAAGACATGGACTTTGAAGAAACACTATTTGTCTTGGTATCAAAGAGTGGAACTACACAAGAAACTCTTACAAATAGAGACCTAGTACTTCAAGCATTAAAAAATACAAACATCAAAGGTTTTGATAGCAAAAAGCACATGATTGCTGTTACAAGCAAAACAAGCCCATTAGCAAGTAGCCCTGATGTATTGGATGCATTCTTCATTGATGATTACATTGGTGGTCGTTATAGTGCAACAAGTGCAGTTGGTGGAGCAATCCTTTCAATCGCCTTTGGGTTTGATGTATTTGAAGAACTATTATTAGGTGCCCATGAGGTAGATGTAAAATCACTTCATGACAACGTATTGGAAAACCCAGCTCTTCTTGATGCATTAAATGGTGTATATTTAAGAAATGTATTGGGATTACCTTCAACAGCAGTTCTTCCTTACTCACAGGCGCTGTCAAGATTTCCAGCACATCTACAGCAGTTAGATATGGAAAGCAATGGTAAGAGTGTTAATAGAGATAAAGAGAGAGTTTCTTACCAAACAGGTCCACTTGTTTTCGGCGAACCTGGAACAAACGGACAACACTCCTTCTATCAACTACTTCATCAAGGAACAGATACAATTCCTCTTCAATTCATTGGCTTCAAGAAAAGCCAATTTGAACAGGATATTGTAACTGATAACTCCACAAGTCAAGCTAAGTTGAATGCAAACCTTGCTGCTCAGATTGTAGCATTTGCTTTGGGTAAGAATGATGAAAACCCAAATAAAGTATTTACAGGTAATCGTTATTCCTCATTATTGATGGCTGAACAACTTACTCCAAGAGTACTAGGTGCTCTTCTTTCTCACTTCGAAAACAAGGTAATGTTCCAAGGATTTATTTGGAATCTTAACTCCTTCGACCAAGAGGGTGTTCAACTAGGTAAGCTTCTAGCTCAGAAGGTATTACGTGGTTGTGATGGTGATGAAATATTAAAAACCTATTCAGATATGCTATAAGCCTTTGAATTGATATCAAATAAACAAGAGGTTAAGCTCCTAATAAAGCTAACCTCTCAATCAACCAGACCTATAATTCGTTATAAGCCAGTTATGATTAAAACAAGGACTGTTAAATTAGATTAAACTCTTTTGACAGTCTTTTTTATGGGTCAATAAATTATTTATCCATCTTTCTGTTGTATAAGAAAACAAGAACACCCGCCAGTACAACCAGTAAGTATCCCATTAAAGCATAGATTGTTGGAAACTCTTTGAATAAAAAGAAAGAAAACAATGCTGCAAAGACAACACCAAAATATTCATATACTGAAATTTCTCTAGCTGGTGCATTATAATAGGCATAGGTAACACCTATTTGACCACCAGTTGCGGCAACCCCAGCTAAGATCAACATAATCAACTGCATCCGATCCATGCTAACATATCCAAAAATTGTAAACGGCAAGCAGAATAAACAGGAAAATATTGAGAAAAAGGCAATCATAATATTTTTATTGCATCCATCGTTGCTAATTTTTCTTACAAGAGTATAAGCTAGGCCTGCTCCAACTCCACCACCAATTGCAATTAAATAATCAGCAACACGACCACCGTTTAAGGCTGGATTTGCTACAAGTGCAGCACCAATAAAAGCTATGAATATAAAAAGAACCTGAATAAATTTAGGCTTTTCTTTCAAAATAAAGGCTGAAAAAATAATTGTACAGAAAGGTCCAATCTTTTGAAGAACAACTGCATCACTCAAAATCAAATGATCTACCGCATAATAGTTTGCAATCATAGCCAGGGTTCCTATCATGCTTCTAAGCAACAATAAAGGAACATGGCGTCGTTCTAGCTTTGGTTTGTTTTCCTTATCTTTGATTATAAATATAAGTATCACAGTACCTGCAATAAGGTTTCTAAAAAATGCTTTTTGTATCGAAGGTAGGTCACCAGATAATCTGACAAATACATTCATCACTGCAAAGCTAAATGCGCTAAATATTAGAAAGGCTATGCCTTTCTGTCTATTGTTCACAATAACACTCCCACTTAGTAAGTTTATAGGAACTCTACTGTTATTGAGGTCATATTTCAAGCAATTTTTATTTATGTAATGAATATAGTTGGAATTTTGAACTACCTTTTTAAGAAAAAAGATCCCCGGAAGACCAAAAGGAGGTAAAAGTCAACCGAGGCAAAACAAAAGGAGGTTGAAAAGTTAAAAATTAACTCTTCTGTTGAAAGATTTTTAACGTCTTTCGTATACAAAATAATATAGTCACTTTTAAATAAAACATCAAGTATTTTTTAAAAAATAATTTACCAGTAGCTCTTTTTAACATTTTATATGCTATCTTATTTCAGTCAGTGTAGGCAATTAACACATAAAAAAACTTTTATTGAAAAAAATAAAAATATATCTATAGTTGACTTTATATTTGTATGGAGCAACAAAAATTATTACTTTTTTATAGGATAACAAAAGACCGTATTCCTACGGTCTTTATTTCTAATTAGCTTTAATTAATTGTCTATCTTTTCAACATTTTTCATTGATGAAGGTTGTCGAGTATTTTCAATAACATCCCTCCATAAACTTCCTTCAATATCAACTTGATTTCTCTTTGATACAGCCTGCTTGATTGGAATCAATACAAAGCGATTGTTAATCTGAGAGGTCAAGCACTGTGTTTTACCACTCATTGCAGCATGTACTGCATGAGCACCCAATCTAGCACAGTAGATTGAATCATATGAGTTAGCAGCAGCTGAACGAATTATATATGATGGGTCAATGTATTTAACATTGGTTTCAATCCCTTCTTCCTTGAAGAACTTTTTGATTTCCTCTTTTAAGAAGATTCCGATATCAGCATATTTAACATTACCAGAAGCATCTTCCTCTCCAGTTGAGGGAACAAGTTCCTGTCCAGCACCTTCTGCAATCAAAATAACGGCATGCTTTCTTGTTAATATTCTTTCCTTTAGATGGGTAAACAAACCATTGTTACCATAGATATCAAATGGACTTTCTGGAATTAAGCAGAAATTAACATCACTTTGAGCTAGTGAAGTATGAGCAGCAATGAAGCCACTTTCACGACCCATAACTTTAACAAGACCAATACCATTGATTGAGTTTTTAGCCTCTACATGAGCTCCACGTACACTTGGAACGGCAGCACCTACAGCAGTATCAAAACCAAATGAACTTTGGATGAAAGATAAATCATTATCAATTGTTTTTGGAACACCAATAACACTGATTTTCAAACCTCTTTTCTTAATTTCCTCACCAATATCATAAGCACCTCTTAAGGTACCATCACCACCAACAGCAATAAGGATATTGATGTTCATTTTTTCAAGAGAATCAACAATTTCATCAACCTGCATTCCACCACCACGAGCTGAACCAAGGATTGTACCACCCTTTTCTTGAATCTCATCTACTACATCTGGATTTAGGGAAATTAAAGGCCATGGACTGTTTTCAAGCAATCCTCTGTAACCATATTGAACACCGCTAATTCTTCTAACACCATATCGATACCAAAAACAACGAACAACAGCTCTAAGGATGTTGTTTAGTCCTGGGCAAATACCACCGCAGGTACATATTGCAGCATGAACATGTGCTGGATTGAAATATATCTTAGAACGCGGACCAGCTCTCTCCACAGTATCCTTAACTAAAGGCTCTCTATAATCCTTGCCTGTATCAACTGTATCAACACTAAAAAACAAACGATCTTCATCGTCAACATAATTTGCTCGACCATCACCCTCGCTTGTACTCATTATAATAGGTGTTATTATTTTGGGCTCTCCAAGATTTGAAATGTCGAAATCATATTTTAAAAAATCTTTCTTAGCTTTTTGCTTATCCATTTTTGGTTATTCTCCTTTTTAATATACAGAAAAAGGGAAGAATTAATGCATAACTCTCCCCCACGTTTATATTATTTTATATCTCCATCTTCATCAAATTCAGATAGAATTTTATTAAAATCAGCTGCAAATACTTCGTAAGGAGCTTTTGTTATTTCCTTCATGGAAGAGTGAAAAACTTTATATTTATCCAGCAATGTAATTCCAAAAGGCGTCAAAGTTGCCCCTACCCTTGAAGTTCCACCTTTACGTCGAACTAATACAGCCTTGCTCAACGATTTTTCCAATTTGGCAATCATTGTATATGCTTTTGAGTAAGATATACCAAGGTTAGCTGCTGCTGCTCGAAGAGATCTTTTTTCCTGAATCTTCTCCAATAACCAAACAACACCTAATCCCATGAACTTATCATCATTCTCGTCTACAAGATAAATCTTTGTTTTTAATTCCATAACTCTCCTGCTGCCTTATAAATAATATTAAGTAAATCAGGAATTTTATCACCATCAACACTGCTATAAGCAACACGTAGTACCTTATCCATAATGTTGATAACACCAACTCCATACTTTTCTAATAGAAGAACTCTTAATTCTTCTACGCTACCTTTACATTGAAAGGATAAGAAGTATCCACTATTAAAAGCAAGGGGTTTGATATAAGTTATATCCTTTTTTTCATCTAAAATAGACTTAATAACATGATATCTCTTTTCCATTTCATTTTTAGCATTGGTTTTATCAATTTCAAAGCTTTTTTCATCTTTATAAGCATTAATAAGAAGACTCTGTCCAGGCTTTGTGCAGTTAGATACACTAGAGCGAATGCATCCAAGTAATTTCTTCTCAAAGGAAGAGTACATTTCATCAGTCATTCCCTTGCAGGAGTAGGTGATAAATCCAATTCTAAAGCCCCAAACCATTGCTTCTTTTGTTGCAGCATCACCCTTGATTGCTAGAATGTTTTCATGACAATCAGCTAATAGAGCAAATAAACTTTCTGTTGAGGTATTCTCTTCATAGAACAATCCAAAATAAGCATCATCACTCAATACAACAATCTTCTTACCCTTATCAGCCTGTCGTACAAGAATGTCACGAATTTTTGACATTTCATTCACTGTTGGAGTGTAGCCTGTTGGGTTATTTGGGAAGTTAAGGAGAGTTACAATTTTGGTGCTCTCGCTCTCTTCAATTGCCTTTTCAAAACCTTCTAGATTGAAGTGCAAACCACTTTCATCGTAAAGAGGGAATGTCTCAATCTCTGCATTTGCATTTTCACGTGCAATCAAATCATAGTTGTCCCAAAAAAGATCTGGCAGCAATAATTTCTCACCACCATCTAAGAACAATCTAAGAAGCATTGAAATACCGTGAGTTAAACCAGCAGTAACCAATGGACGGGAGGTTTTCTTTCCTTTTAAAGTTGGATTCTTTTTAAGCATATCAGCGAGCCAAATGTCTCTTAATTCTGGAAGACCACCACCTGGAGCATATGTAAAAATATCCAATGGTTCAATTTTGGATGAGTTAAAACAATCATAGATGGCATTAAGATATATAGGTTGTTTATTCAAAAAAGCTTGTCCAACTGTTGCGTTATGCTTTGTTGCTTTTTCTTTAGCAGCAGCACTTTGTGCTACAATACCTTTTGGGAAGTACATTCGCTTTCCATATTCAGAAAAACATTGTCCAATCGTACATTTATCTAATACATCATTTAATTCTACGGCTAATTCATTCATGCTCTGCTCCCGATTCGTAAAGAATCTATCTTTAAAACATTATTGTTATCTTCATAACAAAAGAGTAATATTATAACTTTGTTATCCTTTCTTGTTAATAAAAGCACAAATCAAAGGTTAAAACAACTCTCCTTGTTTAAAATTATCAACTTTTTTTTCCTTTTTTTTATTTTTTATAATATTTGGGGGTTTTTCACCTTCTGGTGATTCCTTGTTAAGTCCTTCGTTAAGTCTTTTCATGAACTCATCTTCTTCAACTATGGTAATTCCAAGTTCCTCTGCTTTTGTCTTTTTGGATCCACCATTCTTACCAAGAAGCAAGTTCGTGGTCTTACCTGTAATTGCAGTTCCAGTACGTCCACCACGCTTCTCTATTTCTTCAAGGGCTTGTGTTCTTGGATTGAAGTTATCAAGAGAGCCTGTTGCACACCAAACTTCATCAAGGAAGGTTTGAGGTAATTTTTCTTTGTCCCCAACTTCCCTTTTCATCATTGAAAGGCCTGCTAGCTTTAGGGATTCAATTCTTTTTCGCATTGCAGGATCTTTTAATGCTTGAAAGATGTTCTCACTTGTTTTATGTGCAATCAAGGGGATTTCATTCAATAGATCATAATCCTCTCTCTCAACGACCTCATATATTTTATCCATGGAATCAAGACCACTTTGGATTATCATATCAACAGCTTTTTTACCTACCTCAGGAATACCAAGGGAGGTTAGAACTCTAGAAAAAGGTGCCTTTTTACTTATTTCAAGACCGTCCATTATTGCCTTTACCTTCTTCTCACCAAAACGAGGCTGCCCTACCAAGGATTTAATATCTGCTGAATATAAATCTTGAACATCAGTTATTATTTTTTTATCTACGAGATACTTAAGTGTTTTAGGACCCAGTGAATCGATATCCATTTGGGCTTTTGCTACAAAGAATTCCAATCTACCAAGAACCTGTGATGGACAGCTATTATTTGGGCAGAAGGTATGTGCACCTCTCTGTATTAGAGGAGTATCACAAACAGGACATATAGATGGAAGACGATAAGTTGTATTTCCAACTTCATTCTTCTCCACAACCCTTTCAACAGCGGGGATTACATCACCCCTCTTGCTAACCTCAACACAATCACCTATGGCTAATTCCAATTCATCAACATAGAGTTGATTATGAAGTGTTACATTCTTAACAGTGGATCCACCAATTAATACAGCTTTTATTCTTGCAACAGGTGTAATTCGTCCTGTTCGTCCAACCTGAACATCAATGCTCTTTATAATACTTTCAGCCTGTGGTGATTCAAACTTATAGGCAATTGCCCAGCGAGGATGGTGAACTGTATAGCCAAGCTTCTCTCTAACCTTCAATTCATTTACCTTCATCACAAGGCCATCAATTTCATATTGAAGAGAAGATCTATTATTTGTTTGAATTTCAACTTGCTTTGGTAAATCAGAATAGCTACCACTTATTGCTTCAAGACCCACATTCTTAAGTCTTTCATCAGCTCGTATCTTTGTACTGCAGAATACTCCAAATGTTGGATTAATTCTAAAACCCAAAGCCTTAAGTTCTGCCAATATTTCAAGGTGATCATTAAATGGTGTTTCATTATTTGGCCAGAAACCTTCATAAACAAATATATTTAAAGGTATTTTAGCTGTTTGACTGCTTTTTTTTCGTCTTATTGTTCCAGCACATAGATTTCGTGGATTTGCAAAGGGTTCTTCCATTGTTTCATTTATCTTTTCAAATTCATTCTTTGGAAGATAAATCTCACCACGTACTGCAATATCAATCTTTTTTGAAAGCTTAAGAGGAATGGATGATATTGTTTTAACATTGTTTGTTACATCATTACCTACCGCACCGTTTCCACGAGTAACGCCACGAACCAACACGCCTTTTTCATAATAAAGAACAATGGATATTCCATCAATTTTCTGCTCAAGTACAAAGGATAGTTCCGTATCTTCTTTTGATTCACATTTTTCAATCCAGGAATGGATTAAATCTGTATCATAGGCCTTTTCAAGGCTTAAAACAGGAATGGTATGAATTACTTCAGGGAAATCACTTGATAAATCAGAGCCAACTCTGTGAGTTGGAGAAGAAGGAAAGCATAAAGATGAATCACTTTGCTCAATAAGGTGCAATCTATCAAAAAGTCTATCATATTCCCTGTCGCTTACAAGAGGTTTTGCATCAACATAATATGCCTTTTGATATGCTAATAACTTTTCATTTAAGTCAACTGTTTCATTGTATAGTTTATCTTTATTATCCATGACCTTATATTACAACAGTTCCCTTATATTTTCTATAAGTTTTACAAAATGGACGACAAAAAAAACGAAGCCCAATTCCTTTTTCCCTCAGAATTGGACCTCTCAACATCTATCATGTCGTTGCCTTTGGAGTGTTGTCTACTATTATCAAATCGATCGTTCCATTAAGCAGCTACTACAGTAAATATCTTTGCATTGTAAGCATCTGTTTCATTGCTATCAAAATCATAAAAACTGTAGCTAACATTTGGTGTGTTTAAATTAACATAATAAAAATCAGCTGCAATTTCAAAAAGAACCCTTTGCATAGAAATAAACTTCAAGAACAATCTTAAATTTTTGGGCTAATGCTCTACTTATTGCTACAATTGCTATCATTAAGATTAATACCAAAACCTTTTTCTCTTATTGCTCCTAAACCCGTAACATATTTGTACTGTAACGTATAAGTATGTATAAGTCAATAATTATTTTCATTCAAAAAGTTACAAGTTATGGTATAAGTAGGCAATTGTAGGTGTTTTACTGAGTAGAAGTTGCTATAAGCAAATAGTTTAAGAATATAGCAAGATGTACAATGTACGTAATAAGTTGCAATTAATTATATATTACAACAAGCCACATTAAAAATAGTTCACTTTTTTGTGCATTTATGATTTCAACCATTGTTATTTGTTGCTTTTAATAAAAAATGCAACTTCTTCTTTAAGCCTTACTTTTTAATCAAAAAATATTTTTTATTTTTTATGAAAAACTTTGGTTTTTCTTTTTTATCCAAAAGTTTTTAATCAATTAAAGGTTTTGATTTACAAAAATCCTTACAAATTGTAAAAACTTATTCAAATTAATGATGATCTAGATTTATCCTTGTGAACTTTTGATAGAAGGTTTCAAAAAGGATTCCAGAAAAAACGTCTTCCTTCTTCAATTACAATTAGTCAAAGAAGGTTTAGGAGTAGCGTTGCAGATTGCAGACTACAATCCAATTAATAAGAGTGATTTATAATATTTCCTACCTCCTTTACAATTGCAGATTACCTTTAAAAATGATATTCTATTATGTATTGAGGTTAGCAATGGCAAAGAAGAAAAAATCAATATCTAGAGAGAATCCTTTACAGGGTATCATTGTACGAGCGGAAGGTGGAATCAGACAGATTGCAACTCATACATTTCCAGAAATTGACAGTGATTGTCGCATAATTCAAGCAAAAGATATTATTGGTAACAACAGAATTGAAATATTAAAAAAGGCCTTCCCTCTGTTAAATTCATCTACCATTACATACATTGGACAACCATTATTGCTTGTCCTTGCTCCAACTCTTGATAAAGCTGAAACAATACGAGATAAAATCAAGACAACATACAAAAGTGTTGAGGATGTAAAAGGTCTTAAAGAACCACAGATAATCAGCTATAAATTTGGTGATTTTGAAGGTGAATTAAATAAAGTATCAAATGAAAAGAATATTGCAGATAACAAAAATGCTGCTGATTCATCTAAAGATAATAAAAACACAAAGGAAACCATCGATGAAAAGGTTGATGAGGAATTAACTAAAAAAGGAATCCTTCTGAACTTTAGCTCAAAAATACATTTAAAACGTCAAAAAACAGAACCCAATCCAATATATAAGGTATTATCGGAATTAAATGATGATATCCTAGATATTTATGCACCAACTCAATGGCCTGCTTTAATACTTGATAATGTTGCAGCTGCATGTTCTATTAAAAAAAACAAAATTATAGTTCATAAAGAAGATCATTTCTCCCCAAAAGACGAAAAGTTGATTCTTCCAGCAGTGCTATCAACCCTTGCTGCAATTGGCACCTTGCTAACTGGAAAAAGTGTAGAAATTCATAGCACCTATCCAACTTTTAAAAGTGAAGCTTTTATAAATAGAATCACTTGGATTGATGGTGAAAATAATTTAATTGCTGAAGAAATTGAGGTAACAATTGACCAAGGAGCTTATCCTCTATTCAGTGAAGAAATAACACGACACTATTTAGCTGGACTCATGCCTCTTTATAAAATCAGAGCCTTGAAGGTTCTATTTACCATAACATCCAGCAACAATCCTCCTTCGAATTTCTTTGATGGTCTTGGATACATAAATGCTGTTGCATCCTCTCAAATTCATAGCACAAAACTTGGAAAGCATTTGGGATACTCTCCTTTTCTATGGAGAGAGTACAATCTAAAAGAAAATGAAATTCAATCACAGATTATGACTCTATCAAATATGGCAGAGCAAAAAGCTCTGCTAGAAATACTTGAGGAAGAGAGTTATTTCAATAGAAAATATGCCGCCTATAAGGTGTCAAAATCATTAAAAATAAAACTATCAACATTCTCACCCTATGCAAGAGGAATTGGCCTTAGCATAGCCCCTGGAATAAGTGGATTTTCAAATTATTTTGTAGGACTTCCCAAGCAATCAATTGCATTAACTCTGGATGTAGGCGGAAAGGTTGAAATAAATACCTCATTCTCCCCTAAAAGTAAGAGTGCAAGCATTTGGAAACGAACAATTTGTGCAGAACTTGATGTTGATCAAAAAGGAATCAAATTTAAAGAAGAAGGTGCTGAATTAAAAGACAGTGGGCCATCTGTACTATCACGTAACAGTGGAAACATGACAGCTCTTATCAAAAAAGCCTGTGCGCAGATTACAGAAAAGAGATTCATTCAAGGCCTACCTATTGAGGTAATATCAGAAATTGATAGACCGGTGATAAAGCAAGGCACCCCTTACTTCAATAGCACCACATGGATTGCCTCCGTCGTTGAACTTAGAATAGATCCAATTACCATAGAACCAACTGTATTCAATGTAACGCTATTCTGCTCACTTGGAACAGTTGTCAATGAAAATGAATACATAGCTAAAATAAAACATTCAGTGATATCCACCTTGATAGAAGCTGGTGCAAAACTTGCTCCAGGAGGAGACTTCAGAATTGAAATCAAACTCAACCATCTCTCAGATACTTATACTGATTCTGTTAGCAGTGTATTAAAGGGGACAATATTAGCATCATTTACTTCAGCACTTGGTATGGCACTTAATGAAGATATTGAAACTCTTCCAACTAGCAGTGAAGATCTATTAGAATTAATCAAGGACAAAATATGATGAAACTTACTTTTACACTTAACAAAAACAGGCTTGAATTGCTTGTTGATGAAATGAAACCCTTATCACAAATTCTTTATGAAGATCTTAAGATTGAAACCAAGGAGAGAAACTGCAGGGGTAAGGTATGTGGTAATTGCATGGTTCTTGTTGATAAAGAACCTACCCTCGGTTGCCTAATTCCTGCTTTCAAACTTCAAAAAAAAACTGTAACTACATTTGAACAGTTCAAGCAAACAGCCCACTATAGAAATATTAGAAGAATATATGATCAATTGAACATTGAACCTTGTCCCAATTGCTATGAAGCAAAAACATTGATTTTTGAATCAATCCTTCTTAAAGCTAAAACAAGAATCAAGCAAGGGGTTCCTTTGGATGACTTTTCAAAGAAGTTTGCAACCAAAGGTAAAAAGATTTTCAGTGAAACTGAAATCACAGGAAACACAGTAGATAGAGAGTTCCAAATCAGTTCATGCCACTGCATGAATTCACAGGAATTATTGGAGATTGCCTTAAAGGCAGAAGAAGACAGGATAAAACGTCGTGTTCTATAGCAGTAAAAATTTAATAATACCAACAACAATAGCAGAGCTTCATGTGATAATAAAGCTCGAACCTGATTATATGTTCTATTCCGGTGGAACATTCATAATGAATCGAGGACTATATCTAAAAAAAGGACAGACCATAATTGACATTACACATATCAAGGAATTGAGTGAGATCATACGAAACATACGTTTTGTAGATGTCGGTTGTACTGTTACAGCAAACAAGCTACTTGAAATTGGAAAGCTAGCCTTCAATGATTTACTTCTTGATACACTTCATAATACAGCAACCCATATTGTAAGAAATCAAATTACAGTTGGAGGGGCTATCTGCACACCTAATATAAGATATTCGTTACCAGGGACGCTTGCAATGATGAACACTGTAGTTGAGGTTGTAGATCTAACACAGGAAAAACTTACATCAAAGTTAATTCCAATTGAAAAGTTATATGATATAAAGGGTAAGTTGCTGCTTGAAAAAGGCGTTTTGATTAAGAAAATCAGAATATCACTTGAGAACTATGATTTTGAAAAATATGTTTGTGTCGGAGATCCTATAAGGAAACCTGAATCAACTGTAATAATTTCCTTTAGAGCCAATATTGATCAAACAGTATTAAATAAAGTAAATATGTGTATCACCTTTCCAACATGCGGACTATATTTATCAGAAGCAATGGCTCTTGAACTAAACGGAGCACAATTACCCTTATCTATTTCAAGGACAATTGTAATATCTGAAACAATTACAACAAACATAAAAACAGAAAACAAGGAAATTAGTGCTATACAAATTGAACGTTGTAAAAGATTGATACAATCTATATTATTTGAAATAGAACCTAATCAAGAATCAATAAAAAATAATGACTACCTGTAGATCATTTTAATGCATCAATTTATTTAATACAGCTTTAATCAAAAGACGGAGATATAATTGCCAGAATTTGTACACTTACATAACCACACAGACTATTCTTTATTGGATGGTGCTGCCCCTATAAAAAAATACATGAAAAAAGCCAAGGAACTTGGAATGACAAGTCTTGCAATAACCGATCATGGTAACATGTTTGGTGCATTGCGTTTCTATGATGAATGTGTCGAAAATGATATCAATCCAATTGTTGGTTGTGAATTTTACTGCAACCCAAAGGGACATACTCAAAAACCAAAACCAGGCATGGGCATAGATAACACCCATCGTTATCATCTAATACTTCTTGCTACAAATGAAGTGGGTTATCACAACCTAATGAAGCTTGACTCCATTGCATATACTGAAGGTTTCTACAGAAAGCCTCGTATTGATGATGAAATGCTTAAAAAATATAATGAAGGACTGATTTGTCTTTCTGCCTGCCTTGCAGGTGAAATAATTCAACTGCTTCTTAAAGATAAATATGAAGAAGCAAAAGAACGTGCTCTTTGGCATAAAAGTGTCTTTGATGATGGAAGATATTATCTAGAAATCCAAGATCATGGTATAAAAGAACAGAAGATGACCAATCCCTTGTTAGCAAAGCTAGCAAAGGAAACAGGCATCCCTTTGGTTTGCACAAATGATACTCACTACATCGAAAAATCTGATGCTGAGGCTCACGATGTTCTGCTTTGCATTGGTACTGCATCAAAGGTATCAGATGTAAAGAGAATGAGATTTCCATGTCCTGAATTCTATTTCAAAACCCAGGAAGAAATGGCAGAAACCTTTATTGATTACCCAGAAGCAATTTCAAACACTGTTGAAATTGCAAACAAATGTAAGCTTAAAATAAATCTTCCAGGTCCAATTCTTCCCGTTTGTTCAATTCCTGAACCATTTAAAAGTGAAGCAGAATATCTTAGACATCTAGCCTATGAGGGTATTAAAAAAAGATATAATCCAGTTCCTCCAGAATATATAGAACGACTTGAATATGAGCTGAAAATCATAATCGATATGGACTTTCCAGGTTACTTCCTTATTGTTTGCGACTACATAATTTGGGCAAAAAAACACGGAATTCCAGTTGGACCCGGTCGTGGTTCAGGTGCAGGTTCCATTGTTGCCTATTCAGTTGATATTACAGCAGTTGATCCAATGAAATACAACTTGCTGTTTGAGAGATTTTTGAATCCTGAAAGAGTAAGTATGCCCGATTTTGATATCGACTTCTGTCAGGAACGCCGTGGTGAGGTTATTGATTATGTAACACGTCACTATGGAAAGGAAAAGGTTGCTCAAATTGCAACCTTTGGTACATTGAAAACCAAGGCTGTTCTAAAGGATGTAGCACGTACACTTGAGATTCCTTTTGCTGAATCAAACAGCATAGTAAAGCTTATTCCAGAAGAAAGAAAAATGTCCATACCTATGGCCTTGGAGATGAGCCCAGAGCTGCAGGCAGTAAGAGACCAAGGTGGTGTTTACGAAACACTATTTGACGTTAGTGCAAGACTTGAAGGCTTGAATAGACATACATCAACTCATGCAGCGGGTGTTGTTATAGGTCGTAAGGAACTAACAGAATACGTACCACTTTACCGTGATCCAAAAACAGGTAAGGCTACATCACAGTACACAATGGATTTAATTGAACCCTGTGGGCTGGTTAAGATGGACTTTTTGGGATTGAAAACTTTAACACTTATCAAGCACTGTGTAGATCTAATTCATAAAAAAGTTCCTGATTTCGATATTGAAGCAATCTCTGAAACAGATCCTGCTACATTTAAGATGTTGCAGGCAGGTGATAGCTCTTGCATATTCCAGTTCGAATCTGCAGGTATGCAAAAGATTCTAAAACAAGCAGAACCAAGTACCATGGAAGATTTAATTGCCTTGAACGCACTTTATCGTCCAGGACCTATGGCTTATATTCCTCAATTTATTGAATGCAAGCACGGAAGACAAGAAATTAAATACGCAGACCCTGCTCTTGAAGAGGAACTCAAAACAACATACGGAGTTATTGTTTATCAAGAACAAGTAATGAAAGTAGCCCAAATAATTGCAGGATATTCTCTAGGTCAAGCGGATATTCTTCGTCGTATAATGGGTAAGAAGAAAGTTGCTGCACTTGCTGCAGAAAAAGAAAACTTCATTAAAGGTGCAGCTAAGAAGGGACATAGCCGACAGCATGCAATTGATATTTTTGAAATGCTGGAGCCTTTTGCAGGTTATGGTTTCAATAAATCTCACGCAGTAGCATATAGCCTTATTGCCTATCAAACTGCATATTTAAAGGCAAACTTCCCTGCAGAATTCCTTGCAGCCAACCTTACAAATGAAATGAACAGTCCAGAAAAGTTCTCGGAATACTTAGCCGTTGCAGAAGCAATGGGATTGGACATATTGCCTCCAAACATCAATTACAGTGAGGATAGCTTCTCAACAACTGGTAACTCGATTGTTTACGGTCTTGCCGGTATTAAAAATGTTGGTGGTGCCGCTGTTAAAAAAATAATGGCAGACAGAGATGTTTATAGTGAAAAAGGTAAGCTTATAGATCAAAAACCTTACAAGAATTTTGTTGATTTTATAACAAGAAGTGATCCAAAGGTTCTTAACTCACGACTGCTTGAATCATTGATTACTGCCGGTGCTTTTGACAATCTTGGTCAAAATAGACCATCGTTATTAAATAAACTACCCGAAGCTGTCAAATTTGCTCAGCAAATCAATGCTGATAAAGCTTATGGTCAATTGTCCTTATTCGACGATGAGGAGGACAGCAGTTTCAACACCTTTGTAATTCCAGAACTTCCAGATTGGAGCATCATGGAAAAACTTGAAAAGGAACGAGAGCTTTTAGGCTTCTACATTTCAGGTCACCCATTGGATGTTTATAAGGAAGAAATGAAAAATAGTGTAATTGTGGATCTCTCTGTTCCACAAAAAATACGATTAGATAAATCAACATCTTTAATTGCAATGATAAATACAATCCGTGTTATAATGACAAAGAAGGGAAAGGAAATGTGCTTTATAACTCTATCCGATAAAAACGGAAGTGTTGATTGTACAATATTCCCAAAGACCTACGAGAAGATAAAAGATATAATTTCTGATGAAAGTATCTATTGTTTCATCGGAAAGTTACAAAAGGACTACAAGGATGATACAAAGATTGCATTTACAATTGATGAAATAAAGGAACCAAAGGAACTACCACCAGTTGCTTTATCCGCTTGTTATATTAAGATAAAGAAAAGCATTGCGAAGGATGCAGGCTTGTTGAACTTACGAGATACTTGCCTTGATCACGCAGGTCCATTATCTTTAACTATATTGATAGACGCAAAAGAAGAATCAGAAAAAGAAGAATCTGATGAAATAAATTTGGAACCAGAAGAATTAGAAGCTCAAGAAAATGATGAGTTATCAACTCTTGCACGTATTAACTGCGATAGCGCATTCAATGTTAAACGTTGTGAGGACTTTATTGATGACGTAAGATCTCTTCCTGAAGTAACTGATATTTGGTTCAACTAAATAAGGAAAACATATGAACACATCTACTGAAGTGCTTAATTTGGCTTTAATTCTTTCATTCATATTGGGAGTATACAATCTCCTAATATGGATAAGAATCATCATGACTTGGATAAAAATCCCTCTTCAAAATCAAGGACCCAAACGGGAAAGCGGGTTGGAAAAATTTCTTGCAAGGGTTGTTGATCCTTACTTGAATTTATTTAAAGGCATCAGTTGGTTAAAAGCTAAGACATTAGATTTTAGTCCATTGCTTGCATTTGCAATCCTTTCAATAGCACAGAGTATGTTATCTGTTTTTGGAACAACAGGCTCTCTATCACTAGGGATAACACTTGCCTTGATAGTTCAAACATTCTACGCCTACATAATTTCTCCATTCTTCTTTATCTTTATAATATTGTTGATTGTAAGATTGTTCTTCTGCTTTAAAAGAACTCCTACAACAATTGCCATGTCACGTGGAATTGAATCAATTATTGGTGGATTGCTAAACTTTGTTCAAAAGACCTTCTTTGGTTCCCGTGGTGTTGCCAATAGGACATTGATAATTGCAACACTTGTGGTTACAGTTATTTTATATGCATTTTTTAGATATGGATTTATATATCTTGCATCGTCTTTAGTCGTTCTATAGAAAAATGTATTTTAGAGCACTAAACCAAAAAATCACAACTCTAAAAGGAGTTGGACCTGCGGTAGCTACAAGCTACAAAGATTCCCAGATTGAAAGCTGGGGCGATTTACTGCAGCTCGCTCCCCGTGATTTTGAAGACCGCTCAAGAATCATAAATTTAAATGATATTCCAGGAGACAGTGAAGAAACCGTTCATATAAATACAATTGTTCAAATTGTATCTCACACATATTTCGGTGGATTCTCTACAAAGGGTCGTACCCTTAAAATAGTGACGGAGGATGTTTCGTGCTATAAGAATTTAAGTCTTCTGTGCTTTGGAAGAAACTTCCTTGCAAATACAATAAAGGTGGGCAATCTCTACTACCTTTATGGGACAGCCACACGACATCATGGAGAGTACCAATCATCACAGTTTGAACTATCTCAAATTGAATCTCTGGATTCTAAGCTACCTTTTCCTTTTGGTCAATTTTTACCCATTTACCCACTCCGTGGAGCACTTAGTCAACGAATTATACGTCGTGACGTCAAAAATATACTATCAAAATGCCCTGCCTTTGAAGAAGAACTTCCCTCATATATAAGAGAAGAACTATCCTTGATGACAACTGATGATGCAATAAGAAGCTACCATCTACCACAAAGTAGAGACATGTGGGAATCCAGTAGAAAAACATTGGCTATAACTGAACTTTTCTACATGCAGATTATTGCAAGAAGAAATATATTCACTGTTGCAAGTGCGGATAAAAAGGTTCCAAGCATAAGCAGCAATCTTGAAAACAAATTGATTGCCTCTCTTCCATTCTCCCTAACAGGAGATCAGATGAAGGTTCTAAAAGAAATACGAGATGATTTAGATTATCCTCATACAATGAACAGAATGCTTCAAGGGGATGTAGGAAGTGGTAAGACTCTGATTGCGTGGATTACAGCCTTGCATGTTATCTCAAAGGGCTATCAAGTTGTATTCATGGCACCAACAGAATTGCTTGCAACACAGCACGCTCAAAATGCCATCCAGTTAATGCAGCCACTAGGAATTACTGCAGAACTTCTTACAGGCTCAATCACACAAAAGAACAGAAAGCCAATTTTAGAAGATATAAGAACAGGAAAGTGCAATATAATAATTGGAACACATGCAGTGTTCTCAGCTAATGTAGAATTCAAATCATTGAAGTATGTAATCATTGACGAACAGCATCGTTTTGGAGTTGCTCAACGTGAAGCACTTCTTGCTAAAGGTAAGAATCCTGATATCTTAATGATGAGTGCAACTCCAATCCCTCGTTCCTTAGCTCTAACAGTATTTGGTGATTTAAACATATCAACAATAAGAGAGAAGCCAGAAAACAGATTGGAAATTACAAGCTACTTGGTATCAGAGCTAAGTAGAGAGCGGATGTATAAATCAATTGCAGTTGAATTTGAAAGAGGCCATCAAGCCTACTTTGTTTATCCAAGAATTGATGATACAGGAAACAGTGAACTCAGAGATGTTACAAACATGTTCGAAAAACTTAAAGAAGAATACCCAGGTGTTCCTTCAGCTCTTCTTCATAGCAAGATACCAGATGATGATAAGATTGAGACATTACAACGTTTTAAAAACAAAGAGTTGATGTATCTTGTATCAACAAGTGTAGTTGAGGTTGGAATTGATGTTCCTAATGCAACCTGCATGATTATAGAGCATGCTGATATATTTGGTCTTTCTGCACTCCACCAATTAAGAGGGCGTGTTGGACGATCCATCTTGCAATCGTACTGTTTCTTCGTCTATGGTGACAACATAAGTGATATTGGTAAAATGAGACTTAGAGCACTAAAAGAAACAACTGATGGTTTTATTCTTTCTGAAAAAGATTTATCATTAAGAGGACCTGGTGATATAACGGGAACAAAACAATCGGGTTATTTAAGATTGCATTTTTCATCATTCATAAATGATACAGATTACATCTTAATAGCAAGAAAATACTGTGATAAGGTGCTTAGCAATGATCCCAAGCTAACCATAGGTGAACATAAGATAATTGATAGAGTAATAAAAGAAGCAAATCCTTTTCCTGAAGTGGATTGATGTTGGAGATAATATATGAGAATTACTGGTGGTAAATATAGAGGGAGAACAGTTGTATGTCCTCCTGGAGTTATTAGACCTGCTATGGATAGAATGAGAGAATCATTGTTCTCTATTCTAGGAAATTTAGAAGAAACATCGTTTTTAGATTTATTTACTGGCAGTGGTTGTGTGGGTATTGAAGCAGCATCAAGAGGTGCTGAACCTGTACATATTATTGAAAAAGATAGAGGCAAGAAAGCCGTTATACAAAAAAACATATCCATGGTTGAAACCAAGATCACTTTATTCATGAGTGATGTATATCGTTTCATACCCTCTGCAAAAAGAACATATAATATTGTATATGCAGATCCTCCCTTCCCAATGGAAGGTAAGGTAGATTTTGCAAACATAATTGCAAAGAATGAAATTGTTGCAAAAGGTGGATTATTTATTATTCACTATCCAAGAGAAGAAAGCGCTTCTTGGCCAGAGACAATTGGTGATTTAAAATTTACTGATGAGAGAAAATATGGAAGATCTATTCTTCGTTTTTACAAACGCGATGATGATAGCCCAAAACAACTTGAGGAAGAACTCGATTAAGCAGCCCCTCCGGAAAGACCGCTCACACCGCCATTCATAAAAAATTTTATAAGGCGGTTCATTTCACAACCATAAAGAATGTTATATAGGCACAAAACCTTATAACATTCTTTCTTTATTTGAGATGCAGTGAAAAATTTTATACAATCGTACTTTATTCAGTTCTTTATAAAAACTCCATTATCTAATAATTCAACTTTTGGGC
>CAYWGU010000016.1:0-24907 GCA_964457975.1 uncultured Spirochaetaceae bacterium
GAAGTAGTCATCTCTTATTCTGGTTCAGTTACCTTTTCATCAATTGGGGAATGCTTCCGTTTTATCCCCTATTAGATATAAATAATATTTATGCATTCCTGCAACTCCCGACAATTTGACTATAGAGCCTATTTTTTTATGTATTACTCTTATTATTAATAAAATAGTATGATATTGTTATGCAGAAAAATGAATAATTATTTAAGGACTTTCTCTATATGGTAGAAGATCAAATTTCAGAGGATGAAATTAGCTTGCAAGAGCTTTTTCGCATTATTATTGACAGGTTTTATATAATAATTCTTGCACTTATTGTTACCATTGGTGGTGCCGTGGTGTATCTTAATTATGCTTGTTGAACCAATGCAGGAATCTTCCACGATCGGAAAAATTCTGTCCTCTGATTTTTTTCATTCTAGCAATGATATTTCAACTGAAATACAATTAATAAAAAATGTAACGAACTTAAATTCTACAGTTAATAAATTGGATCTCTCCATTTACAAGAATAGTAAAGGGAATTTATATTCTGATTCTGGAGTTTTAGGTTCTTTAAGAAACAGAATTAGCATCACTAATTTTGATGAGACAAATATTGTTGAGATTACAGTCAAAGATGAAAATCCTCAATTTGCAGCAGATTTTGCAAATGCCCTAGCTCAAAACTTCAATGAAATGCTTTCTGAATATTGTAAAGAATCAAAGAATTCTCAGATTGAATTTCTTGAAAAGCAAATTCCTGCTACTGAAAATGAGCTTGATGAGGCAAATGATAGGCTATTTAATTATAAAGTGCAAACAGAAATTGATTTCCTTTCCAATAGTACATCATCTCTTGTAAATCATATTACATACCTTAAGCTAAGAAAAAAACCTCTTGAACTACAAATTACAAAAATCGATTCGTTAATTAATGAATTTCAGAAAGCATTTAATTATCAATTACCAAAATTCCAAGATTATAAGGATGATGAAAGAATTCAGGAAGTTTTAGCGACTTACGAAATGGCTTTTGATGAATTAATTCTTTATGATATGGTATCAAATAATGATTATCGAAACACAACTTCTTTATCTGTAGTAAATACCAATATAAACGCAAGTGTTAATGATCGAATTGTTGATTTAACCTCTCAAATGACTGATTCCAAAAGAAATCTTCTTAGCAATATAAAAAATTATACCTTAGAAAAAGGGATCCTTCAAAGTCAGAGTTCCAACAGTTACTACGATATTAATAATTATTATTTTGCAATTGTGGATAAGCTATGCAGTGAATGTGATATATTAAATATCACCAAGAACATTAGTTCTTTTGAAAATGAATTTAATAAACTTCCAATTATTGAAAAAGAACTGTCAAAACTAGAGTATGATATTGTGTCAATAGAAGAAATACGAAAAGAATTAAATTCTCTTTATGAACAACTAATTCTTAGCGTAGCTGCTCAGAATAACAATGTTAAGCTTGTTAGCCGTGCTGTTGTTCCCAGTAATCCAGTAAGTCCTAATAAGCTTCTAATTCTTGCTGTCAGCGTTCTTCTTGGTGCTGCTTTAGGGTTCTTGCTATGTATAGTTCTTAACTTTATGGATGATAAAATTCATAATCTAGAGGATTTAAAGAAAGTTGTAGGTCCTAATATTCCAATTCTTGGATGGACACCATTAATGGCTCCAAAGAAAGATAAGTCCAAAATATTATTTGATGTTGCAGCAAGTAGTCCCAATTCCTACCTTGCAGAGAGATATAAATCTATAACTTCAAATATAATATATGGGAAAAATAGAGAAAATAAGGTATTCACAATTACAAGCAGCACCATAAATGAAGGAAAAAGTTGTCTTATCTGTAATATTTCAATATATCTCTCACAGATTGGTTTCAAAGTTTTAATTCTCGATGGAGACCTTAGGGCTCCAAGTATTGGTAAATTTTTTAACATAGATAAGCAAAAATCCGGATATATTCACGCACTAGAAAAGAGTTTACCCTTAGAAAGTGTTGCCTTCCCGGTTTTTATGAATAATCACAATGTGCATCTGCTACTTCCAGGTGAATCGAAACTTAATCCTTCTGTTTTCTATGCCCATACTAATTACAATGAAACTCTAAGTGTACTTAGAAGTAAGTTTGACTATATTTTTATTGATTCTCCTCCTTTGATATATGCCTCTGAGCTTCTTGGGCTGGTCAGATATGTGGATTCAATATTACTTTGTACACGAATTAGCATTGTTGATAAGGGAAATTTAACTCGGTTAATTGATCAATTAGAAGATCAGAAAGAAAAAATAGGTGGAATAATAGCAACTGCTTGTCCATTATCAAAAGTAGCAGATTATTCCAATTATGATAATTATGATATTTATTATGATAGTATTATGAAGGACAATACTAATGATCAAGAATTAGATGAATATTTCTTTGTTAAATCTGAACGAAAGGCCATCAAGATATTTAAGAAGGATATTACAAGAAGAAAAAATAGCAAAAAAAATAACACTTAATTTTATTTTCCTAATTGTGATTGCTGTTGGTAAGTTGCCGATTTAGTTTTGAATTTTGATTAAATAAAATGCTTTCAATTTTATGAAAGCATTATTTGTTTGTAATGTCTTGTTGTTCTTTTAGAACTGCTGTGCTATATACAGACCTGAGCAGATGTTTTTCTCATTGCTCATTCCCATTGGAAGAAATGCAGGTGCATCGTCAAATAGATAGGAGAGCGTTGATGCTGAATGCATCCATACTTGAGTTATTGGGAGTGTTTTGAGTTTTTCTTTTAGAGCTTTAGCTCCTATAAATCCCTCGCACATTGTTTCAAAGGCAATATTACCAATTATAAGAGCATAGGCACTTTGACCTTTTTCCTCGACAACAACAGTCTTGCAATTTTCCCTAAGAAGCTTCCACGCATAAATATCTCTATCAATGGCTCCAATCTTTTCTGTTGCATTGCCATATATTGCAGATAGATCATATTCTTTATCATCCTCAATCACACCATTTGAATCTCCCTCAAAGCTGTAACAAACACTGCTTGTTGTGTGATAGAATCCATGACGCAAGAAGTATTTTCCAAGTCCAGGATTGATAACCAAAATACGACCTTCATCATCATGTGCCAACCGAATTAATGTATCCATCAAGCCTTGCTCTCTAAAGTCAGGAAGAGTTGCTGCTCCAATTATGTATGAGATAGGGGTGTTGTTCATCTCTCTGGTGAATGACCATTGAAGACAGTGCAATGCACTCACAATTCCTTCCTTCTCATCCCGTGCTACATAGCAGTGATCAATTTTCCATCTTTCATCAAATATTTCATCTATAAAAGACATCTTATTGTCAAATACTGCTTTCCATATTTCTTTAAGACGTGGTATGTCTTTATCTGTTGCTCTTTCGAATTTCATTTGTTAAACCTTTATGCTTTTTAATTAATTGAATGATAAATCTTACGCTTTATTTATGCAATAAAGGTGAAGAAAAATTTAGTCTGATGATACCATCAAAAATATGCGATTTTAGAGTCTAAATGTCTAAAAATATTTGAAATCTTGTTGATTTCATGGTTTACTATAGTAATAAGTGAGGCGAGTAATGAAACTTACAAAACGAAGTATTTCTGGTACTTTAGAATCAAGCGATATAATGATAACCTTGGAAAGTTCTGCTGATGGCAAAAATCATATTGTGCTCAATAGTTCTGTTGAAAAACAATTTGGTGATTCAATTCGTTATACAATTAATAAAACTTTAACAGATTTTAATATAAGTAATGCTTATTTATCTGCTATAGATAAGGGTGCTTTGGACTGCATAATTGTTGCACGATTAAAAGCTGCAATTTATCACAGTGTATCTGATGAAGATAAACAAAGTGAGGTCTTTAAGATATGAACAAACTAAGAAGAACAATGTTATTTGTACCTGGTAATAATACCAGCATGGTTGTTAATGCAGGTATCTATCCGGTAGATAGTTTGATGTTTGATCTTGAAGATTCTGTTGCTTTGGATCAAAAAGATAATGCTAGATTTGTATTGCATGAAGCATTACGAACAATTAATTATCAATACAAGGAATTGATTGTAAGAATCAACTCTCTATCAAATGGAATGGGACAAAGGGATTTAGATTATTTAATCCCTCTTGGAAAGGTTGCAATTAGACTTCCTAAAACTGATAGTGCTCAGGATGTTATTGATTGTGAAGATTATATTGCAATGATAGAAAAGACGAGTGGTTTGACTGTCGGAACAACTCCAATGATGGCTGCCGTTGAATCTGCTAATGGTGTTCTAAATGCCTACAGTATTGCACACGCCTCAAAACGTTTGATTGGCATAGCACTAGGAGCTGAGGATCTTGTTACCGATTTACATACAAAGAGAAGTCCTGGTGGTCTTGAATTGAACTTTGCACGTTCCATGATTTTAATGGCAGCTCGTAGTGCAGATATTTCTGCAATTGATACTGTTTATACAGATTTAAACAATATGGAAGGGTTTAGAGCAGAAGTTGAAATGATAAAGCAACTTGGATTTGATGGTAAGAGCATAATCAACCCAAGACAAATTCAAATCATTCACGATATATTTTCTCCTTCAGAAAAAGAAATATTGGATGCACTTGAAATCGTTGAAGTAATGAAAGAAGCTAAGAAAAATGGAAAGGGCGTTATTTCCTTGCATGGTAAGATGATTGATAGACCAATCATTGAAAGGGCTAAACGAGTTCTTGAAACTGCAAAGGTAACTGGACAGTTAGCTAGAATTGAGGATGAATACAATGAATAAAACACATGAACTTGAAAAATTTAATCCAAAAAATATTGAATCAAAAAAAGAATCATTCATCTCTCATAGAGTTGATAACAGTAAAATCGTTCCCTCTTTAGAAGATGCCATAAAAGCTACAGGTCTTAAAGATGGAATGACAATATCCTTTCACCACCATTTCAGAAATGGAGACTACGTAATTAATTATGTATTGAAGACTCTTGATAAAATGGGCTACAAAGATTTATATCTTGCTCCCTCATCCTTGAATGTATGCCATGAACCAATCATTGAATACATAAAATCAGGTTTGATTACCCAGATTGATACTTCAGGTCTTAGAGGCCCCTTGGCAGATGCAATTTCTCATGGTTTGATGGATAATCCTGTAATATTTCGCTCTCATGGTGGTCGTGCTGCAGCAATTGAAAGTGGTGTTTTGAAGATTGATGTCGCCTTCCTTGGTGCACCTTCAAGTGATCCCTTAGGCAATGCAAATGGCTATTCTCGTGATAATGAAAAAACTACCAATGTTATCTGTGGTTCATTAGGTTATGCAAAAATAGATGCAGTATATGCAAAGACCACAATAATATTAACAAATCACATTGTACCATATCCAAACACTCCCTTTGGTATTCCTGAATCTCAAGTGGATTATATTGTTGAAGTTGAAGACATTGGAGATTCTAATGGAATTAAGAGTGGTGCAACTAGATTTACAACTAATCCTAAGGAATTACTTATAGCTTTATCAGCTTCAAAGGTAATCATAAACAGTGGTTTGTTTAGAGATGGCTTTTCCATACAGTTTGGAAGTGGTGGTGCATCATTGGCTGTTGCACAGTACTTGCGACAGAGCATGATCGATAGAAATTATAAAGCACGTTTTGCCCTTGGTGGTATTTCAGGTTCCATTGTAAAGCTTCATGAGGAGGGTTTGATTGAGAAACTTCTTGATGTTCAATCCTTTGATTTGGAAGCTGCAAATTCACTTAAGAACAACAGATTCCATCAACAGATTTCAGCTACATACTATGCCTCTCCATTGAACTTAGGCGCTGCAGTCAATCAACTTGATATTGTAGTTCTATCTTCTCTTGAAGTAGATGTAGATTTTAATGTAAATGTATTAACAGGTGCTGATGGCATGATAAGAGGAGCTGTTGGTGGTCACCAAGACACTGCAGCAGGTGCACAACTTGCAATAGTTGTTGTTCCTTTATTAAGAGGAAGAATTCCTTGTGTTGTAGATAGGGTAAATACAGTGGTAACACCTGGCAAATGTGTTGATGTTGTTGTAACTGATTATGGTGTGGCTGTTAATCCTGCAAGGAAGAATATAATCAAAACCATGAATGAAAATCATATCAAGCTAATTGATATAAAGGAACTTCAAAAGATAGCAATAAACATGACCGGTAATCCAAAACCTATTGAATACACAGATAAGGTGGTCGGCATTGTAACCTATAGAGATGGAACTGAGATTGATAAAATTTATCAGGTGAAAGATTAAAACTTAATGAGGTTGCCCCCTTGTGAGCAACCTCCTTTTAAAGGGAGTATTTGTGATGGAGGGATCTCTGATTTTCAAGGAAGGAAAACCGTTTAAAGGAATTCCTCTTAAAAAGCTAAAACATTTTTTAACATCTATGAATTTGGATTATACAGATTCAATAGATTATTCTGTTATGTACACATTAGATGATGAAATAGTTGCAACTGGATCCCTATCATCAAATATACTTGTAGATTTTGCAATAAGAGATGACCTGCAAGGTGAGAGCTTAAGCATTAAGATTATAACAGCACTTCTTTATAAAGCAAATAAAAGAGGTTTTAAAACCCTATATATCTTTACAAAACCTAATAATGTAAAATATTTTTTACAATCAAGTTTTTATGAGTTGGTAAGAACTGATGATGTAGCACTTCTATCAAATGATAAAAATATTATAACTAAATTCACTGATGCGGCTAAGAAAGGACTTGGTGATTTAACTTCAAAAACAGTTGGTTCAATTGTAATGAAAGCAGATCCCTTTACCCTTGGTCATAAATATCTAGTTGAAACAGCCTCACCAAATTGTGATGTACTGCTACTATTTGTGGTGGAAAAGGGCAAAACTTACTATGATTTTGAAACACGTTTTAAGTTGGTTGAAAGTGGTGTAAAGGATTATTCAAATGTACATGTTTTTAGAACCTCATTATTTATGGTATCTCCTCTAACCTTTCCTGCATATTTTTATAAGGGTAAAACCGAAAGGCAGAAGGCTGTTAGCAACATAGATCTTGATTTGAAAATCTTTTCATCCCACATTGCAAAAAATTTAAACATTACAAAACGATTTATTGGAACTGAACCCTACAGCGAGGTGACCAATTTATATAATGAACGGATGAAAGCACTTCTTCCTAATGAAGGTATTGAAGTATTTGAAATAATTAGAAAGATAAATGATAAAGAATATATTAGTGCTACAAAAGTTAGAAAATGTTTTGAAGATGGAAATCTTGATGAAATAAAAGCAATTGTCCCATTAACTACCTATAAAGAACTATGTGAAATCATCAATAAGAGAAAAAGAGATGAAAGCTAATTCAATATTGGATATATTAAATTCCCTTGATGAAAGAGTTAGAAAGCAAAGAGAATTCATAGAAAAGTATGAGAGACCTCTTATAAGCTATACCTTGAATATAGCTGGAAGCATAAAGAAGTCTCCTGTATTTGACATAGTATTTGATGAAGGATTGAATTTAATAATTTCTGAAATAGAGGATAACCTATTATTTAAGGAAATTAAAAGAGAGAGCACAGGATGCATAGCATACCTAGTGGTTGATGATGAAATAAAAGAGTTAAAGCGGAAGATGGTTGGAATTGAAGAAAGATCACCATCAGCTCGTCTGTATGATATTGATGTTATTGGCCTTGATTTAAAACCTGTCTCAAGAATAGAATTTGGAGTTTCTGAGAGACGTTGCATTGTATGTAATAAACCTTATCTTGAATGTAGAAGAAATAAAACTCATTCAATGGAAGAGGTAGTATCAAAAACACAAAAAATTGCCAGTGATGAATGTGCTAAGGTGATTTCAAATATTGCAAGTTACTGCTTGAAAGCAGAGCTTTCAACCACACCAAAACCTGGCCTTGTAGATAAAAAGAATAATGGATCTCATGATGATATGAATTTTGAATTATTTTTAAAAAGTATAAACACCATAACTCCATATCTTGAAGAAGAATACTTGGCCTGCTTCAAATATAAAGATAAGAATGAACTATTTCAAGAAATGAAGAATATTGGAATGAGAGCAGAATATGCCATGTTGATTGCCACAAATAGCATAAACACCCATAAAGGTGCCTTTTTTTCACTTTCAAACATAGGCTGTGGTATCTGCTACTTATTATCAAATGATGAAGAGCCCTCAATAAGTAAAATTAGATCCTTTGCAACAGAGTTTTCTTTATGGGCTCAAACCCATAATGATTTACAGAATTCTAATGGATATAAGGTACGAGAGAATGACAATAAAGTTGGAATTTACTACGAAGCAATAAATGGATATCCTTCCATATTTGATAATTGTGATAAATATTTGAACACCTTCAAAGGTGATAGATATATGAAATATATATCATCTCTTTATAGCTGTAGTGAATTTGATTATTGCACCTTCAATGAAATAATTGAGGAGCAAGCACTTAGAGTATTCTGTACATTGTTATCATGTGCTGATGATTCAAATATAATACATCGTGGTGGAATTGACGCTTTATGTGATATGCATGAACAGTTTTTGCAATTGGATCGTGAAAATATAAGTATAGGTGCTTTAAAGAGCGAATTATCAGAAGTTGATTCAACCTTTATAGCTGCTAATTTAAGTCCGGGCGGGACGGCAGATTTACTTTCAATTGCTTTGTTTATCATGATTTTAATGGCTTTAAATATTGTGAGATAATTATTCAGTACTTTTTTTTATTGTTGACTTGTTGTATATAGGTTAATATTCTTTTTATATGAAAGAAGAAAAAGAAGAACTAACATTAGATGATACAGGAAGACCTTTGAAGATGGCTGAAAAGCTTGGCAAAGAGGTAAGTGAAGAAGATATAAAAGATGTGGAAGACAAGCTTCCTTCCATGAAAAAAGGTGCAGTTGCAAAAATATGGGACAAGGTAATTGATATTTACCATGGATTCATGAGTGATGAAACACCCTCAACTATGAAGGCCCTTTTGATAGGATCTCTTGTTTATCTGGTATTACCGATGGATGTTGTTCCAGATTTTTTACCAGGTATTGGACTTCTTGATGATGTTGGAGTTCTTACATTTATGTGGCAAAAGCTATCTAAAATATCAAAGATTTCAAATGTGGTTAACGTAAATAAAGGTGCTCAATCGCTCAATTACAAGGTTCAAGAAAGAATCAAGGTAGCATATGAGACGGCTTTTGAATTTGCACGAGTACAACTTGAGAATGTAATAAGGAAGAAGGGAAGGCAGACCATTTACAATAGCTTTGTTTCCCTTGGTATTTTTCTTGCTGCCATATTATTAATTGCAAGTGGAAAGGAATCAACAATCCTGTTGGCCTCTTTGCTTATTTTATATTTATTTATAAGATCACTTGTTAGTTTCTTTAGAGCACTACCAACTGCAATTAAGTTCATTAAGTGTTATATAAAAACCAAGGACATTGATAAGGCTGTTTCTGCTTATCTGCGAGGTAGCTATAAATTTATTGAGCCACTTGAAGGTCTGAAAAAAAAATTAAAGGTACTAGATGATGTTCCAGATTTGGATATCATCATAAATATGCAACGAAAGGCTTTGAAGAAAACAATCATAACTGTTGTGGTAACAGTTGTTATTATCATGGTATTGTTCTTTGTCCTAAGGCACCTTTTAATAATTAGGACAACCTATACATTTCTCTCAATTATTTCTCTTCCATTTCAAAATATTTATCATTTAATTGCAGGTTAACACAGTGAACATTACTACAAGAGCGTCTAACTTCATAAAGAAACAAACAGAGAAAATTTTCAATCAAGAAAACATAAAGGAAAATGATGACATTATGGTGGAAGTCGATTTAATTGAAGATAATTTTAACAAACCTGAAAATAAATCATCAACAGCCCTTGCGAAATTTAATGATATACATGCTAGAGATTTGCTTGAAAGAAAGCTACGAGAGGTAAAATCGGGTAAACGAGATAAAGCGATAAACAGTCGACTTGATGAAATTGAAAGACGTCTTTATGGTATGGAGAATGACATAGAAGTTGATGAAAAAGGTATTGTTAAAAATGAGGATGCCATTGAACTTATTTCTCATAGAACTGAGGCCTGTGAAACAAGGATAAGAGTTGTTGAGGATAGAGTTCAAAAGTTGGAAAATGATTCTAAAAGGATTGATGAAAAAAGTGTAGCAATGGATAAACTTCTAAAAAAAGACTCCTATGCTAACCTATACCTTAATGTTAAAACCAATCTTAAATTGAAGTTACAAAAGAGGGATTCTACAACATCAAAGAAGTGTTTGCTTTCCTTATCTTCCTTCATTGCATCTCTTATGTTCATTTGGATTAATACTGAAGGAACCCTGTTGATTGCATCCTTATTGATATTACTTACAGCCGCAATTGGATTATCTTCGATAATACAAAATGCTCCAAAATGGTTCAACTTAGTAAGGCTTAAACACAATTATAAAACCTATGATATTGCTATCTTGGAATATATAAAAGAAGATGTAGATTTATACATGAGCTTGAAAGAAAAAAAGACAGAGATGGATAAGTGCAATGAATTAATTGATTACAATGAATTCATAAAAATGGAAAAAGCTTCAATAAAAAAGAACCTTGTGAATGTTGTAGTTACGATAATAGTAGTTGCTGTTTTCTTTGTGTTCCTTAATAAATTTTTAAATATTAATACTTCATACAATTTCTTTGAAATAGTTAAATTTCCTTTTACAATTCTGTCTAAGGTTCTAGTGGATTGAAGAATTTAGCAATGTTATATATGGAACATCTTTCTTGTGGTATAAAACAATAAAATTGTTATATATCTGACAAAATAAATAAAATTAGCAAAGAATTTTTCTCTTACGATAGAAAAGAAAGTTGTAAATCAGATTGATATGTCCTACTATAATAAAAACAAAAGAATCAAGGTTATGAAAAAAACTTTATTGTTGGTAATTCTATTCACTCTGGTTTGTTCATCGATGTTTGCAGCTAAGACTGTAAGAGTTGGTTGGTACAGTGCACCAGGGCTTCAAGATGGTACGACCGATGAGACAATAAGCGGATACAACTATGAGTATCTAAAAAAAATACAATCATACACAGGATGGGATTATGAATTTATTTATAAGCCTTGGAAAGAGTGTGAACAAATGCTTATTGATGGTGATATTGATATAATAGGCGATGTTGCAATCACAGATGCAAGATTGAAGCATTATAATTTTGCTGATTTACCTGAGGGTTACAGCAGCATGCTTATGGTATGCAAAAATGAAAATGATAATTATTATTTTGGAGATTTTGATTCGTTTGATAATATAACCATTGCATCAATTCCATCTACCTATAGAACATCACTTGTTGATGAAATTGCTGAAAAGTACAATTTTTCCTACAATATAAAATATTATGATACCCATGAAGACTTATTTACAGAAGTTGAAAGTGGTGAATGTGATGCTGCAATATTTTCAAATGTAAATGAATATCCATCTACTGGATATAAGATAATATATAGGTCACGAGAAAATGGGTTTTACTTCATAGTTAATAAAGAGTCTGGAGAAATTTTACGTGAATTAAATCTTGCTATGCAACAAATTTCAATAAATAACAGTGATTACACAGAGATTCTTTTCAACAAATATTTTACATCATTGGTAGAGAATTCTACTATAGCCTATTCCAAAGGTGATATGGAATATCTAAAAACAAACCCAACCATTGATATAATAGCTGCTAATAATCTTCCCCCTTATTCTTTTATAGATGAGAAAACGGGAGAGTTAAAAGGAATCATACCCTCATATTATGATGTTGTAAGTCAAAAAACTGGAATTATATTTAATTTTATACAAATTGATAATTCTGGTGTTTACACAGACGGAATAGCGGATAGCGAAGTTGATGGTATCAGCATGATGATTGATGATTTTGCTTTTGCCCAGAAGATTGGGGTGAATCTTACAACACCTCTATTTCCCCTGAATATAGGATTTGTTAGATATACTAATTCAGTCAATCCTGTTAAAAGTATTTCTATAATGAAAGGTGTTCTCCTTCCAGCCTATTTTAATACAAAATATAAGATTGTTGAATGTGATAGCTTTGAGGAAATTCTTGATTTGGTACTAGATAAAAAGGTTGATGCGGCTTATATGCCGGCTTTAACTTACAATACATTTGACCAATTACCAATGTATCGAAATTTATACTTTAGGACAGAATTAAAGGTAGATGTCAGTTGTGCAATCTCCAAAAAGAATGCTGATCCGAGACTGTTTGGTGTTATGGAAAAAACAATAGGAAATATCACAACTGCACAATTGAACGAAGTAATCGATCGAAATACCATCTACAGCCTTGAACCTTCATTGATGCAAGTTTTGGTAGCAAATAAAGCAGTTGTTATACTTGTTATAATAATATTGTTGATTCTCATTGCCATTATTTTAATGCAAAACAGAGTTAATTACTTGAAGATGAAGCACAACAAAGAGTTGGAAAAGGCTTTGGAAAAAGTTCAAGCATCTGATGACGCAAAATCGTTATTCCTTCTTTCAATGAGTCATGATTTAATAACACCAATGAATTCAATAATGGGTAACAGTGATATAGCGTTGAATAATTTATCTGATTCAAGCAGTGTTGAATCAAGTCTGAATGATATTAAAGCAGCCTCACAATTACTATTGCAGATAATAAATGAACTTCTTGATTTGAGTGATATTGAGAGAGATGAAATTCAACTAAGGGAAGAACCTTTCAACTTAAGAAATGTTATGGTTGAGATAATAAAGCAAGCAGAGTTTCTTTCAAAGCAGAAAAATATTAAATGTAAATCAAATATCAATTTAATTCATGATAATGTAATAGGTGATTGTGATAGATTTAGACGTGCTATTGAAAATATAATTACAAATTCAATTGTTTATAGTGAGGAAGGAATTATTGAAATATCTATTGTAGAAAATAACATTGATGAAAATCATTCAAGCTATAAATTGATAATATCTGATACTGGTGTAGGAATGACAGCTGATCAGGTTGAGAGGGTGTTTGAGAAGTTCTACACAGCAAGTGGTAGCAAGTCCTATAAAACTGGTGGTATTGGTATTGGATTGAATATTGCAAAAGGTATTCTTGATAAGATGAATGCTACTGTTGATATCAAAAGTGAATTAGCAATGGGTACAACCTTTACATGTGAGATTCCTTTTGTGTTTTTAAAACAAAAAGAGGTAGCCGAAGATTCATCGAAATTGGAATTGGATTTATCAGATAAGAGAATTCTTGTTGTTGAAGATAACGAGATAAATATTAAAGTTTTGATAAGGATGCTTAATGCAACCTCCATTAACATTGTAGTTGCCCGTGATGGCCAAGATGCACTTGATAAGTTTGCTGAGGATGATAACTTTGATATCATCTTCATGGATTTACAGATGCCTGTAATGGATGGATATGAAGCTACAAAGAAAATTAGAGCAATTGATTCTATTAAGGCAAAAAATATACCAATTATTGCCGTATCAGCCAATGGCTTTGACAAAGATGCAGCTCTTGCTAGTAAGGTTGGAATGAATGAACATTTTCCAAAACCTGTTAGCATGGAAAGAATGCTTACTATTCTTAAGAAGTATCTGGCAATTGAAAAAGACCAATAATTGTAGAAATTAAAGCGTTATTTAATCTTTTTAAATTATTGGGTTCTTTTAATACCATGATTTTTTAAGTCTAATTTTTATTTTGTATTGATTCCAACCTATTAGTAAGCCCTCTGTAATGCTATAATGTATAAACGCTTTTCGGGAAATGGAGCTAATACGATGAAAAAAATAATAACAATTATATTGATTATAGGTCTTTGTCTAATATCATCTTTTGCATCAGAAACAGTAAGAGTTGGTTGGTATCAAGAAACAGGTTTGCAAGAGGGGAATTCTTCAGAGACGCTTGGTGGATATAATTTTGAATATCTAAGAAAACTTCAAAGCTATGTTGATTGGAATTATGATTTCGTACTTGGTACGAAAGCAGAATTACTGCAGAAAATTGGTGATGGTGAAATAGATTTAATATGCTCTACATTAAAAACAAAAGAATTGGGAAGTACCGTTAATTATGGTGATCTCTCAATTAGCTACGATAAAATATTGGTTTTAGCAGATAAAAATAACAATGATATTGGTTTCAATGATTTTAAAAATATTCGAGGAAGCGTTGCTTATGCTTATGATTTCTCTGATGAAAGATTGAATAATTTGAATGTCAATTTAGGGCTTGAGCTTCTTGAAGTCCCCTTGAATTATAATATTTTTAATGCAATCAATGATGGTCGGTGTGATTTTCTTGTAGTAACAAATACCATTCAAGTACCAAAAGATAAATTTAAGATAGTTTATCAATCTAAAACTCAGCAATACTCAATTGCAGTAAATAAAGAAAAAGAAGCTTTACTGGATCAATTAAATGAAGCCATGAATGCACTTCAAATTAACAATCCAGACTATCAGGATAACCTATATAAAGAGTATTTAGATAATTCAAATAATCTTAAGAAATCATTGTCCCTTGAAGCCTTGGATTACATAAAAAACAAATCGACAATCAATGTTGGATATAAATCTAACTCCACAATGCCTTTCTATAAAGTTCAAAAACCAGGTGATATAAAAGGATCTTTTCCCTTACTTTTTAATTATATTGCAGATGAAACTGGAATAAATTTTAAGTTTAAAGATTACAGCAATGATATGGAACTACATGAAGGCTTGAAAGATGGAACGATAGATATCATATCTGGTGTTGTTTATGATTTTAAAGTTGCTACACAATATGGATATTATTTAACCCAACCTACAATATCCCTCCAAAAGGGGTTTGTTGCTGAAAAAATAAATAATTTTGAAATAAAGACGATAGCCTTGCCGGAAGGAGATTATCTACCTTCTGAAATAGAAGATGGATATGAAGTAAAGGTTTATCCTACCGTTCTTACAGCCCTTTATGCCATTAATGAAGGTGAGGTCGATGCAGCTTATCTAAATCTCACCTCTTTCCAGCAATACTCGCAAGTAAATGAGTTTGGTAACTTATCGTTCTTAAATAATGATTCTTTTCCAATTAGCCTTGGTGTATCAAAAAAAGATGGCAATACTTTGTATTCAATAATTGAATCTTTCATATTTAATTTGAATGAAGGGCAGCGTTCAACCATAAATTTAAACAGCACTGTTATGCCAGTAAATCTATCATATAGTGGAATTATACAACTTTATAAATCAGAATTTATGGTAATTGCTTTCTTGCTACTACTGATAGTTATCATTATATTCATTCTTATAATAAGCAATTTTGAAAAAAAGAAACGTATTAAAAGACTTCAATCAGAGCTTGAGATGTCAAAGGTTTCTGATAATGTTAAATCATTATTCTTATCATCTATGAGTCATGATTTACGAACTCCTTTAAATTCAATTATGGGAAATAGTGAGGTTGCATTAAATGAAATTGCTGATACGAGCAAGATGCTTTTAGCTTTAAAAGAAATACGCGGTTCGTCCAAACTTTTGCTAAATATCATAAATGAAGTGTTTGATATGAGTAGCTTGCAGCAAAAAGAATTTATACTCAAGGAGAGTGACTTTAACATAAAAGAGGCACTAGAAAGTGTGGTAGAGCAAACAGAAATTTTAGCAAAAGAAAAGAAACTTGATTGCAAAGTTGAATTTGATATAATTCATCCTCTCGTTATTGGGGATAAGCAGAAGTTAATCAGAGTGCTTCGTAAAATAGCATCGAATTCTATTATTTTTACCAATGAGGGCTCAGTTAATATAAAGTTGAAGGAACTGCAGAATACTGTTGATTTTTCCAAATACATCATAAGCATCAGTGATACTGGAATTGGAATGACGGAGGAGCAAATTTCTCAAATATATGAAAGTTTATCCACTTCACGTAGAAACTCTTCTCCTGTTAATATTTGTATTGGCCGTGGTCTTTACATTGCAAAGAGCATTCTCGATAAGATGGGAGCAAAGCTTGAAATAGAAAGTAAACTAAAGGAAGGTACTACCTGCATCATTACCATTCCTTTGAAGCATGCAACAGAAGTTAGACCCAAGAATGAGGGCTTCTTTGATACCTATGATTTGTCTAAATATAGATTGCTGCTTGTTGAAGATATTGAGATTAATACAAAGGTCTTGATTAATATGCTAGCGCCTACAAAAATTAATGTAGCGACAGCAAAAAATGGTAAGGAAGCATTATCTATGTTTAGACTGGATGAAGGCTATGATATTATATTTATGGATCTTCAGATGCCTGTAATGGACGGATATGAAGCAACAAGAAAAATTAGAGCATTGAAAACTCCAAAAGCTAAAAATGTTCCAATAATTGCAATTTCAGCAGATGCCTTTGATGCTGATGTCATCAAGGTTAAAGAAAGAGGTATGAATGAACACTGTGCCAAACCTGTTGAGATGGAGCAACTTCTTTCAATACTTAAGAAGTATTTGGTGGAAAGATAGGATTGTAAATGTGTGATGCTCCTTTATGGAGCATCTTTCAATCTATAGTTCTTCAAGTCTTTTTAATAAATAATTGCTTGATATTTTTTCCTGTTCAATTCTAGAACTTGTCCCAGCAATGAGATTCTCCGTCAAATAGTATAGGGCCTCACTTTCTTTGGTGGACAATTCTTTAATGTCACCTAAATAGTGCTCTCCTTTTATGAGATTTTCTTTATAATCTTCAATGGTTTTTAGATCCATGCAAAAGGAATTTACATTGCTATATAGCTCTCTAAACTTTGAAAGTATTGCAAAACCATGTTCATCTAAATCTCCAAAATAATAAATATTTGATTCTTTAAGAAAGGAAGTGTTCTTAAGCATCAATATAGCAAATCCTCCACAATATATTGCACATTCATTGGCTTTTAAAGGGAAGGTATAGAATGTCGTTTTGTTCTCTAAAATAAATATTTTATCAAAGTTGCCTGTCATTGTTTTCAAACTACTTGGTTCCACGCTTATAATAGGTGCTTTAAAGCAACTATCGTTGCTATGTATGGAGAAGGATGAAGTATATCTTAAAGAAACCGTTGATGCAGGATTTACAAGACCCAGTTGTTGCCATTTATCACACTCTTCATCAACTTCTCTAAAGTATTTAATAAACGTTATGAAGGATGAAATATTTTTCTCAAGGAATTTTGTATTAACAGTTGTTGGTAGCTCTCTTGGATACATCATGGAGGATGGGTTTGCAATCAAGAACGTTGCAATTTCAATGAAATTATCTATGTAAATGGAATTGGAGTTAAACAATGATTTTCTATTGTAAAATAGAAATAAGTTAACATTTGTTAAATCAAAGAAATTTCTAAATTTAAAGAGGGTTTCTTTAAAATTTACTCCTTCATTCTTTTTGTTAAGTATTGATAGATAATCATCTTCATTTTCAATCAAGATTTTTGTAATTTTAGTTGATGCTTTTGTATTTGGATTGTCATCTTTGTTTGTGATTATGAGATAACCAGAGCCGGTGCTGTTCTTGCTTTTTTTCATAAGAGATCTATATGAATCAGCATCTTTTATGAAATCACCTGATTCGTTTTTATCGCAGGGAATGTTGCAGGGAAAGAATTCCTTCCCTGCAAGTATCGATTTTAAATATTGTGATTCTTTATTTGTTACTTTGTTTTGTATTTGTTGATATGAAATCACTGTTTTCATCCTTTTTTATATTGTGGACAAAAGAATGCTTTGAATCCTCACATAGTGTTACCTGTATGCTTTCAATAAAAGGTTCAACAAGGTTTACCTTATCCATAGGGGTTACAACCATTAGTTGCAAATCCATAGCTTGAAAAAGATTCATTGCATACTTTGAGTTGCTATCATCACTCTTGCTGAAGGCCTCATCAACTATAACAAATCTAAAGGCTTTGGATTTGTTTGATAGATTGAATACATCAAATTGATGTGCAATTGCTGCCGCTAGTATGGTGTAGGCAAGCTTTGCTTTTTGACCACCCGAAATACCTGCGCTATCTGCATAGAATCGGTACTGCTTATTGGTCTCAACTAAATACTCTTCAACAGCGTAATTGTGCCATTTTCTTACATCAAGAACCTTGCTGGAATAATTTTCTTTGCTCTTAAGTTTGTCTATAAGATCTTCAACTGCATCCATGAACTTTGAATTTGCAACTTCTTCACCAGCTTTACCTAGTACAGCAGCTCCTGCATCAGGCTGTGCTTTACTGAGCAACATCTTGAACTGCTTGATTTCTGCATCCTTTACGTTTTCAAGGGTAAGTCTAATCTTTGTATCTGGATCTTTTTGGTAATCCAATGCACTTAAGCTATCATTCAATTCAATTATATTTGCTCGAATGTTCTTATCCCAGCGATTGAGACTTGTATTTAAGGATACAAGATCGTTTTTCATCTGGCGGGTTTGAAGATTTGCAAATTGTTCTTTGTAGTGAGGAAGTGAATCCTTTTCAAGTTTTTCAAGCTTTGCTTCATACAATGGAAGACAATCAGAATCTGATGTAAGATCTTGTGTATCGGAGGTCCAGGTAGGAAACTTATTATTTATGTCTGAACCAGGTCTAATAAACTTGTTCATTTGAGTAATAAGAGCTGAGCGTGATTTATTCAATTCAAACTCAATCTCCTGTAATTCAATGTTTATTTTTTTCTCTAGATTTCTATGCAGTATTATAATCTCATCTAAATTACCAAATTTCTTTGGAATGCTATAATCCATGATCATCTGAGCTAAGGGTTCAAATAAAGCAGTAAGATCGCGGTTCTCAATTACTTTATAATGCAGTTCTTTACTTTCAATTCTTTGTTCCAAAATAGTTTCAGCAAGATTTAACTTTTTGAAGGCATCATCACGTAAGGTGCTTGCTTCCTTGAAGTTTAAGCCTAATTCATCAAGTTTGATTTTTAATTCTTCAAGATCACCTGTGCTCTCACTTAATTCCATCAATTGAGAATCAATTGTTTCAATCTGCTTATCTTCTGAAGATGTATCTATGTCTTTGAAGCTACCACCTTCTTTGATATCTTCTAATGCTTTTTTAAGGTTATTTAGATGCTTTTGCTTTGTGTAATTTTTTCTAATTTCATCTTCAATGTCATGTATTACGCTGGTAAGATTTTTTATGCCTTCTTTTAGGCGAGCTTTTTTCTTACCTGTATCCCAACCAAGAACTCTGAAATCAATAGCATCTGAGGTGATACCTTTAATCAATCTAGACTTGGTATGAGCCATACCTTGTTCTGAGAAGGTTTCAATGCTGTCAAAAAGAACATGTGCTTTTTCCTGTATTTCTAGGTGATAGTTATCTCCTAGAATCTTCTTTAGGAACAAACTATATTCAAAGTTCTCTTTAGTCTCCAACATCATATCAAGATATATGGGTCGAGCATCCTCTTTGAATAGAATTTCATCATCGGGTAGGAATGACATTTGATCTTTATCATTACCCTTAATGATTTTAGATTCTTTTACATTCTTAATTACTACGATTTCAATTCTTTTTTCAAGCTCATGTTCCAATAGCCAGTTGGATACCTTCTGTAGATTCTGAGGAAGTACAATTAATGATAGTGCCAATGGATTCAATATTGTTTCAATGCTTTTTGATAGATCAAGGCAGCTTTCTTGTATTTGAATTAGCTCTCCAATGTATTTTATATCATTGCTGTCCACGTCAATTTCAATGCACATTTTATCTCTTATGTTTAAGTACTCAAGAGGGATATTGCTTTCTCTGTTTACAATTGCATCGAGTTGATTTTGAAGTTTTGAGCATTCACTACTGTAAGTAGCCTGTTGAACACTTAAATCAGTATTTTTATCAGCTAAATTTCCAATTTCAAAGTCAATGTTTTCAAGCTTTTGAATAGCTTGAACCTTGTTGCTTTCAAAGGCCAAATCATCATAAGGGAACTGGAAACCTGTAGCTTCAATGTTTTTTTGATATCTTTCTTTTATAGGTCTTTTTTGATTGATGTTGTTTTTAAGATACTGTCTGTTCCTTCTTAAATCATCCATCTGTCTGATTCTATCATCTGCTCTCAAGGTATCTTTTATTTGATCCATTTGATCAGCGAGTTCTTGTTTTTCTTTTTCTAAGTTTTCAAGCTTTATTGTAAATTCGTCTTTTCTTGCACTGTATTCTTCAATATCCTCATTGATGTATTCGATGGAGGTCTGTGCTTCCCATATTGGAAGAACCTGATCTCTGTTGAAGGTTTTGGCCATTTGTTTTTGCTGATTTATTTCAAATCTTCTACCTGTGTTTTTGATATCATTGAGCAGTGCGATTTGCTTTTCTTCTTTATCGATGATGTTTTTTAGGTCCATTAAATTTTGATAGTTATCAAGAAGTGATTTATATTGATCGGTGATGTCATCTTCATCAAGCATCTTTGTTCTAATGAAATCATTAAGATTTGTTAGATCTTTCATGCCAACTGTTTGGCTAAATATACGAAGAGCTTTATCAAGTGATCTAAATCCAAATAATTTGCTAAATTCATAGCTATAACGTTTGAATGTATCAAAGCTGGTTATATTAAGATTAGGAAAGGCTTTCTTTAAATCTGAAATCCAGTTAGCACTGGTGTTGTATCCAACTTTATTAACATTCATCATTTCAATGTTGAAATCACCTTCGATTATGAAGAATTGTTTTTTCATTGAACCGTTTGTTGCAAAGTATCTTATCTGCATCAATGTAAGTGAATGAGATGCGGTTGCATTGCAGAAGTCTGCAAGTAATATGCTGTGGCAAGTTTTATCACGTAGGGTTTTCCTGCTACTGGAATAGTCATCCTCGTTTTTTTCAGTTGAGTAAGTACCAAGTACATAACTTTCCTCGGTTCTTCCTGTTCGACCGTTTTCGCCGCTTGATAGGTTGTAGGAGCGATAGTTGCTTGGAACAAGCAATGTTAGAAGTCCATCTACAAGAGTTGTTTTACCAGAACCATTGGTGCCTGTTAGAAGAGAGTTCTTACCTTCTGTGCTAAGAGTAACGATGTGAGAATCAAAGGTCCCCCAGTTGAAGGCTTGAAAGTA
Organism: uncultured Spirochaetaceae bacterium; assembly: GCA_964457975.1. Taxonomy (GTDB): domain Bacteria; phylum Spirochaetota; class Spirochaetia; order Sphaerochaetales; family Sphaerochaetaceae; genus Pleomorphochaeta. The sequence goes on from CAYWGU010000016.1 coordinate 21,184, forward strand.
TGCAAGGCGATAACCAGTATGTTCAATACCAAAGTCGAGTTCTAATTCTTTCATTATTCCTTATCTCCCTGTAACTCTTGAAGTCTTTGTTTGAATTCTTTTAAGAATGTTGCATCAACTTTAGCTCTGATGATGTTTCTTATTAAGAAAACTCTATCATTTTGAAGAGCGCTGGTTACACCATTGCTTTTAAGTTGCTTTATCAATCCCAAGTTGCTGATGATTGTAAGTTGTGATCCAATTAAATCGTTGTATTTAACCTTATCTGATGTATCTCTGTAATAAGGTTCAACAAGTTCTGCAATATTACCTTCATTGAGAATGAACTGTTCTGAGGTTTGATCATTTACCTCATACTTATCCAGTTCCTCTCTAAGGATTACCAAGACTAGTGATGTTTCATATGTTAGTGGATGTTTGATTAACAATCTTGAAAGATTGTTGATTACATCGCCTTCCTCATCCTCGTTGGGCTGCAAAAAGGCATAATCATTGTCCTTGCTATAGTTGATCTTCAATCCTATGATGTTGAAATATACATTAACTTCATGTGCCCATAAATCAAGGCTAGTAAATAAGCTAGGATTTTCTTCTTGAAATAATGGACCATTAAGTAGTTTTACACATACCTCTCCCCATTCTTTTGGGTTATTGTTTTCTGAATTATCGCTCATTATTAATGACCACCTTAGGAATTGTTAATTTCATTTTTTTCTTTGTGTCGTAGCTTGTGTATTCTACTTGTTGAGTAAATGCATCATCTACATCACAAAAATCTGATCTAAATAGAATTGAAAGATAGGTGAGTACCTCCGCAAGTCCATATTCTATTGGATGCAAGGCAAATAGATACTGGAGGGTAAGCAATCTATCCTCTTCTTTTGCCTTTGCTCTTTCCTTTTCTATGATTGCTCTAATCTTGTCTTCATTTACATAGATGTCTGTAAGAAGTTGTGAAAAATCAAATTCTGGAGGTTCAACTGTAAGGTATTCATCAATGGTCCCAGAACCTTCACCTTTTGGAAGTACCAAAGGTCTTACCATGTCGTTTGATATTTGTGCATTGCCATACAATTCCATGATTATCTTTTTGTATGGAATGTTTTCTGGATTATTTACAGCCAGTGTTTTTATTTCTTTAAGAGTTTGTGAAATATATTGATATTCTGCTTTGCTTTTTCTGATGATAACTCGCTTCAATCTTTCAGATAGAAGATGATTCTCATCAATTATGCTGCGTCCTGCTACAAATAATGAATCTTCTACACTGTTGAAGAAGTCCATGTTCATGTTTTGGTTTGGAAGTCGTTTGTGAATGTTGCTTGCTTTTATTGCAATGGTAGCTGATGGTTCAATTGCACTTAAATATCTCCAAAATCCATTGAAGCTCTGTCCTTGAGGAGAGTTCTCGAGTTCATCACTTTGTTCAAGAATAAATCCAAGTAGAGTACCTCTGTTTTCGGTTACCTCAAGTTGTCTGTGGCATAGTTCTGCAAATATCTTATGGTTATTATCTTTTAACTGCCTGAAATCAGATAGGAGTTCATTAGCAGTCTTTTCAATCCCACTAATCCTCTCCTGTACCTGCAATGGAGTATAGGTTGCAGCATGGCCGCTTTCATGGATTTTATTTATCTGGCTATCTATTTCTGCTTTCTTTTTTTCAAGTTCATGAATTCTCTTAATTGGATCATCAATTGTGTTCTCATCAAGTTCCTTTAATCTATCAAGAATGTCAGCAAAACGTGATTCTGTTCCAATGAATAATTTCTTGGAATCTGAGACTTCACCAATGTAACGAAACATTCTCTCAAGACCTGCAGAAACTTCAATCATTTCAGTACCATCATCACTGTAGTACCTAAAGATGAATCCGTTTTTAGGATCTGACCAGGATTTGATTAAATTTAAGGCTTTATCTTCATTATCAAGTTCAACAGTTGATTGATCATCAAGATATTCATTATCTAATAAATCAACGGTAGATTGAAAGGTATTTAAGTAAGTTGAAAGCACATGGACAAGATGGGTTTGTTCAATCCCACTCTCATTATCATCTTTATCTTTTTTAAACATTTTATAAAGAAATGAAATAATAAAAGAGGCATTTCTTTTGGTTAATAATGTCAAACCACTATCATTTTGAATGAGGTTCTCAACGCTTGTAATATCAGAAAGCAAGGTCATCTCCTGCGAAACTATTTTGAAATAATTGTATCATAAATAATGACTTAAAGCAAATATTCAAAGTAGTAGATTTGCTTTGATCTTGTAAAATTTAAGTCGAAAAAAGACAAAAAAAATCCAGCACCTGAGTACTGGAAAAAGCATCTTCTACGAGGATTGAACTCGTGTTGCCGAGATGAAAACCCGGTGTCCTAACCACTAGACGAAGAAGACATATTACAAGTGATGAGCTGCAATGGATTCGAACCATTGACCCACGCCTTAAAAGGGCGTTGCTCTACCTACTGAGCTAGCAGCCCTTGCAACGAGTTGGAATATACACTTAAAACCCTTATATGTTCAACCCTTTTAATAAAAAAAAGTAAAAAACGTTAAAAAAAGGCTTTTTTGCTAATTTTTTATGCATTTTACCCTTTTAATTTAGGGTAAAAACATTCTTTTGGTAGGTTATTATTCCATCCTTTTGCAGGCGAGAAAGTTCCTTGCTGAGGGCTGCTCTGTCCACGCATAAGAATTCAGATAGCTCTGTTCTGTTATAAGGAATTTCGAATGTTTTGCTTTTTTTCATAACTGAAATACTTGATAAGTATGATAATATTTTATCTTTCATGGATCTTTTTGTTATATGTTCAAGCTTTCTGTTCATAACCATGGTTTTTTTAGCTAGAATTGTAATGAGATTCTTTATTATTTCGTTATGAAATGAACATGATTTTGCACATGGATTTAGAACTATCTGTATACTTAAGAACATAACAGTAACACTTGTTCTTGCAATTACGGTGTTTTCGAGTGGGATTTTTTGAATGGCAAATACTTCGCCAATGATACCACTTTCTTTTATTTCATTGATTATGGTTTTGTTGCCCCAGTAATCTTCTCGAATAATATGGCAGGTTCCTTCCAATATAATTCCAATGGTATCTGTTGCATTACCGGTTAGAAGTATTACCTCGCCTTTCTGGTATTTCTTTATTCTTTTTCTTGCACAGCCCAGGAATGCATTTATTTCTTCATTGCTTAAATTCTCAAATAATGCTGCTTTGTTTATTACGTTTATATATTCTGTCATTTGTTTTTAATTATAGAAAGGAAAAATATATTAAGCAATTAGAGATTAACCTTTTCGAAGTTATTCTATTAAATTTAAATTTTTCGATATAAAGATCCAAACAAATATGGTAAATATGGATAGCCCTGTTGACGCAACAACCATATGCGATGCAAGCTCTCCATCACCGTCCATTTCATACGCCATGGTGAAGCTACTAACAGCTACTGGGGCTGCAAGACATCCAATAAGACATCCCTCTCCATAAAGAGAAAGAACAATAGGGAGCCCAAATATAATGGTATTCCCTCTGAACCAAGCTTGAGTCAGTACACCTTTTTGACCATTATTAAGAGTTGTTGTTTTGTTGGGGATTAAGGGCATAGTTGCTGCAACTGCAATGAGAGTTATGAAGATAACAATAATGGTTTTTACTGCAGCAACTGTTATTACATTTTCTCTTTTCTAAGTTGTAAATATTAAAAA
>CAYWGU010000016.1:25007-39258 GCA_964457975.1 uncultured Spirochaetaceae bacterium
ATAAAAAGTTTAGCGATTGGGATTATTCAAAGATTTAGTCGTTATTCAAGTTAGGTGTGGTGCTATGTAGCTAATTATATGAAATACAAAAATAGGAAATACTATATTTGATGCAAAAGTAAATATTCATGAAGTTCTTTATAATATCCCATAGGTTTTGGCAAAGAAAATCCAAAGAAACAGTGTTATTACACTTAAGAAGGTGCTTACAACAACAAGTTGCCCTGCAAGCTCTCCATCTCCGCCCATCTCGCAACTCATTGTATATGAAACAACTGCAACTGGTGTTGCCATTGCTGCAATGATTGAACCAATGTAATCTCCCCTAAGTCCTATTGTAAGAGCGACTAGTATAAGAATTAAAGGTGTTCCAATTAAACGACCAAAACATCCAAATAATATTAACTTTAGATTCTTTGATATCTTTGATATTTCAAGTGTTCCACCAAGTACTATGAATGCAAGAGGGGTTGCGGTCTTTGAAAGAGTGGTTAAGGGAGTCTGTATGATTGTTGGAATCTGTATCTTTGCGAAATAAAAGATAAAACCAAAGAAAGCTGCAATTAATAAAGGATTTTTTATAACGCTCTTAATAAGGGCTGATGCTTTGATGTTTTTACCTCGATAGAGTTCTAGTAAGAGGACAGCTAGAACATTGGAAGATGCAATGGCTGTTATGATGATTATGCTTACTATTGTAAGTCCATTTTCACCATAAAGAGAGGTTGCAAGAGGAAGACCAAATATAATGGTATTCCCTCTAAACCATGCTTGCACTAGCACCGCTTTTTGGGCATTAGATAGTTTTGTTGTTTTATTTAAAATGAATGAAAGAAATATCACAATAAAGGTAAATACTCCAATAATCAAAAATACAAGTTTTACAAGATCACCCGTAAATTGAGTGCTTCTATCCATATTGAATATGTTGAAGAATAACATCAAAGGTAGAGGTAATTTAAATATGAATTTATTTAAATCTCTTAATGTAGATATATTTATCCAGTCTAGATATCGAGCGATTGCACCTACCAACAATAGTACAAAGATTGGTGAGACAATATTAAGTGCAAATAATAGATTTTCCATATAGCTTCCAAGTTTTTAAATTAGAAGCAGTATAGCAAGGTATGAATATGAAATAAAGAAGAAGAGACGTTTTATAGTTTTTATTTTGCTTAACAAATTTTTCGTTAATGATGTTATTGAATATTTTGGTTCAAAATCTCTTTCTATCTAATCATATAATTTATCGAGATAATTATTTACAAATTCTGATTGGTCAATTGTATGGATATCGTAGAAAAATTCGCCTTTCATATCAGCCATTTCGAAAAGAATATCTTCTTGATCTCTTTTAGCAATCTCTCTCTGTTTTTTCTTTATCCTATCAAAACCAAAATTAGGTTTTTCTTCATTTTTATATACAACAAATAATTCTGATTTTTCTTTAAGATCAGCTATAGATATATTATCTAATAAACAATTCGCTACAATCATAATGCTAGGAAGAATTTTAAACTTCAATTTTTTCTTATTAACATTTTGAGTGGTTTGATTTTTAAATTCTATAAAATAATATTTTGATTTATTGATAATAAACATATCACAAGATGATATACAATCTTTTGTATAATCTTTTTTCTTCAGAAACTTTGCTATTGTATCTAAAGAATATCCTTTTCGTTCATCTTCAATAAGAACTACTTTGTGCTCATTATCGTAAGAGAGTTTAGAAAATGATTGTATATTATCTTTTTTTATAAATCCCTGCATTACAGTGACTCAATTGGTTTATAAAAATTATCATAAATTATTTCTATATTATCAGAAACATCTTTTGCTTTGAACTTTCCATCAGCAGTCTTTTCCATATTATAGAATTTCCCCTTACATTTTTCTTGTATTAGTTCATTTTCAATAGTTCTAATAAAATATGGACTGTGCGATACTAATAAGGATTTTATATTAAATTCAGTATATAAATGTACCAGTATTTTAGCAAATATTACTTGCCATTCGGGATGAAGGTTCATATCGGGCTCATCAATAATTAAGAAATTATTTTCTTTAAGTGATCCATTTGCTATCAATGAATCTAAAATAGCAAATGGGAATATACCAGATGCCATATTATTTAAAGCATAGCTATTACCATCTTCTTGAAAGACAAAATTGCTTTTACTTTCATTATAGGATAATTGACCATGAATAATTGAATTAGAAAATTCTCTATACCTTTGAATCAATTTAGTTCTTTTTTCATCTTCTTCTAATGAAACAGGAGATTGGGAAGAAACTAATTTTGACAAAAAATTATTACTTAAATAATCGATTTGATACATACCATAAGGAGATTTCTTACCAAACCTTATAATCAAATTAGAAGATAAATCAAATTGGCGAGAAACAGGAAGAAATATTGTATTATTACAATCAAATTCGGAGGTACTAATTTCAAATTTTCCCATCTCATTATTATTATTGATAACAACTCTTTGTTCTTCAGAAGAAATTTCTATTGAGCATATATCTTTATTATCAATGAATTTAAAATCTTTATTACAAAATATATTAAATATATATTCTAAATCAATTTTAGCACTTCTTTTCATAACTGTTCGAATTTTTTGAGATAATTCTTTAATATCTTCAGCTGTTAAATCTTCTGTGACCATTTCCTTTTCCAGCTCATTATCATCGGACTTCCTGAGAAAAGTTTTATAGGATTCTATAATTGTATTTTCTAAATCTTTATCAGATACTTCTAAAATATTTTTATAAGTTTCTCTTCCTGCTAAAAAATACTCTTTTTTACTGAGTTCTAAATTCTTTATGCTTCTTGCTTTATTGTTGTAAATAATATTGTTTTTATTTGAATAAAGCTGAAATGCATCATTAATTAAATTACATATAGCCGTCTTACCACTAGTATTAATTCCGGCTATTACTGTAATACCATCTAAGTTAATAGTAGCTTCTTTTACTGCCAACAAATTATTTATTTTAATTTCCATTTTTTTAGTACCTCTAATTTAATTAAAAAATCTTCAAGTTATTCTCTCGGAAATTTTTAATACCTTTATCTAAATTGTAGGTTTTATATTTTAAGAAACGGTATATGTCTTTAGAATAAAAGCTTTTTACATCAGATTCAAGCGATTATAATTGTATTTATAAAGTACCTTGAATATTAAGATTTCCAGGTTCCTATTTGGATAGTAAATAACCCAAATCTTTCAATGTTTTATTCTGACTTTCTAAGGATGGTTTTTTTCTATTGATTTAAAATTTCACATGTTTTTGGATAAAAATAAACACCTATGTCATTTTTATAAAAACAAACATTTAGGTGTTTTAGCATCGCATTTACAACTCGGGTAAATTTGAGTAATTAGTTATTGGTTGCGACCACCTCTACCATTTCCATTGCCTCTTCCGTTTCCATTGCCGTTTCTTGGTGGAAGATTCTCATTGCCATCGATGCAAATGCTACCGTGTTGGCCAAATCCACAGAAGTCACCATTTTCACACATTTCAATCTCACCACCTTCAATGAGGATATCTAGACCTTCAACTAATGCTGTGGCAATTTTCTTTCGTGCGGATGTATATATAGCTTGAGTTGTGGTTCTTGCCACATTCATTCTTTTTGCAGCTTCTTCCTGCATCAATTTTTCATAATCAATTAAGCGAATAGCTTCATATTCGTCCAAAGTCATTATAATTGATTTGCTATTTCTTTTACCTTTTGGGCCAAAACGATTATATTCTGGTATTGCTCCACAAATTCTTCGTGATTTTTTTGGTCGTGGCATGGATTCTCCTCATTTTTTTAACTTAATTATAATAGTGGTATTATGTACTTTGTAAACAAAATAAAGCACCCTGATCAAAAACAAGGTGCCTTAGATTGAATTTTAAAACCAACTAAAATTGGCCTTGCATATTCTAGTCGTTGTGTTCATGTCCTGAGCAATGGAAATCAGGGTTGTAATTAAGATTGTTTTTCAAAAAATCTTCAACTGCAGCATCGCTTTCACCCATAGCACCTGGATATAAATCAATACCTGTTTCTGCTATATATACTCGAGCAGCATCACCTAAACCACCACAGATTAAAATCTGAGCACCATTTTCTTTTAAGAAAGTAGGTAGGGTTCCGTGTGCATAACCAGTTGGTTGTTTTACTTCTGAAGAAACTATTTTGTTATCTTCTATTGCGTAAAATTTGAAAGCATCGGCATGTCCGAAATGTTGACAAATGTTACCGTTTTCATATGCTGTAGCAATAATCATATTATTTGCGCTCCTATTCAATTATTTATATATTAAGAATAGTAATGTTCAAGACATAAGTCAATAACTAATTTATTAAAAAAACTAATTTAATTAAAAATAATAAATATATATCTGTAAAGAAAATACCTAAAAAGGTTATAGTTTTTAGCCAATGGATATTTTGGGTTTAGGAAAATTGTAATTCTTAAATAAAAAAGTAACCTAGAACCTAATTATATCTAATAAATGGGAGTAATAATGCTACCATTGACCTAAGCTAATATCAAGGTATAATATTTTACGAAAAAAAGGATATCAAAATTAAGAAACTGCTACTATTGATTGCTATTGGATTAATTGGGATTTCTTCTGTCTTTACCTTAAACAATGAAGCAAATTCTACAGTAGATATTGATGCCTTGGTTGATAAAATTGATTATCGATTGAAGCTTTATTATGCCTCACAGGAATTAAATGAAAATTCACACTTCGCCATATATAGCAAACAATGGTTAGCAACCAATGGTCAATTAACGATTCTATAGTTGTAATAAAAACGGATTCTTTTTTATTGCAGGTAATTAGGTTGTAATATTTTTATACCTCAACGTGTAACCATAACAATTGCACCAACAGTATTTATTGGTACTTTAGAAAACGATGATACATACGTTACGGATATAATTCCTGAAATAAGGGATCTTGATGATAGAATTCTTTTTTGTGGCATTGCCGATATTGCTACAAATGTGACTACAATTGATGGTGATTTGCCTTCAGGTTTCCAGAATGAAGATGTAAACCTTTTAGCTTTTATTTTTCAATGGAGAGGTAATTCAGTCTTACCTGCAGGTAGTTATGTAAGCAATATTACAATTACTTATAAGATTGTTTGATGCTAGATTGTTGTTCTATTAAATAACAGGTATCAATATTTGATACCTGTTTCGACTAGTTTCTCTTTATTATGGCTTTTAATATTTGGATCTGATAAAGTCTTTCTCTCTTTATTGCTTCTTCATTTTTTGAGGTGTCAAACCATATTGCTTTAATGCAATAATCACTGCAGGCCAGTGATTTACCAATAATTACAGGAGTTCCCACAGCACAGGAGGCTCCCTGTGATAATGCAATCAACTTTTCTGCATCACCATTTATCTGTCTGGTATATTTTTCCATTTGAAAAGCTTCTCTTCTTATATCTGAAAGACTTGCCATACCTCTAAGATATAAATCTAAAACCAAAAAACCTTCAATTACATATGGAATTGGTTCATAATCTATTCCACAGGAATTGTATGCATGTTTTATACTCATAAGTGCCCATTTAGAAAGATCTTTTGAACTAGCCTCATTGGTCAATTCCAATATTTGATTTCTTAATTCTTTATTTTCAAATTTATTAATATTTAATTCAGTATTCATTGTTGACCTCTTCTGTTTTGTTAAATATACAAAATAATCAAATAGATAAAAAGCAATTATCACAAAAGATTGGAAATATAAATTATATTATTGTTTACAACTAATATATTAGTATGTTAATATATTCTAACAACAAGAAAAAGAGGTAGATCATGAAACTTACTAATTTAAAGAATAATGTCATTGAAGGATATACTCTTCCAAAGTTTGATGTTGAACAGATGAGAGCTAAGACTGCTAAAGATTGCAAATGGGTTCATTTTGGAGCTGGTAATATTTTTAGAGGCTTTCCTGCAGCTAGAATGCAAGATCTTTTAGAAAAAGGTTTGAGTGATACAGGGATTGTTGTTGGTGAAGGTTTTGATTTTGAAATCATTGATGGCATTTATCATAAGTATGATAACAATACTCTTCTTGTTACCTTAAAGGGAAACGGCAATGTAGAGAAAAGAGTTATTTCCTCTGTTGCAACTTCTTATAAAGCAACACCTACAATTAAAGATGATTTTGAATCTTTGGCTAAAATATTTAGAAATCCAGCATTGCAGATGGCAAGTTTTACAATTACAGAAAAGGGATATGGAGTAGTGGCTCCATTTATTCTTGAAGATATTGATAAAGGACCTTCTATATGTGAAACCATAATTCCAACAGTTACTGCATTGGCTCTTGAAAGATACAAGGCTGGAAAATATCCATTTGCCTTTGTTTCAATGGATAATTGCTCACACAATGGAGAGAAGCTAAAAGCCGCTGTATTAAAGGTTGCAAACCTATGGCGTGATAAGAACTTTGTTACAAAAGATTTTGTTGAGTATTTATCAGATCCCCAATATGTAACATTTCCTTGGAGCATGATAGATAAAATTACACCTCGTCCTGATGAAAATATCAAAAAGATGTTGGTTGATGATGGTTTTGAAGACAATGATATTTTAATTACAAAAAAACATACCTACATTGCTCCTTTTGTGAATAGTGAAGAAAGTGAGTACTTGGTAATTGAAGATACCTTCCCTAATGGAAGACCTCAATTAGACAAGGTTGGAATATATTTTACCGATCGAGATACCGTCAATAAAGTTGAAAAGATGAAGGTCTGCACTTGCTTAAATCCTCTTCATACTGCAATGAGTGTTGCTGGATGTCTATTAGGTTTTACAAAGATTTCTGATGAGATGAAGGATGAGGACATTGTAAATTACATAAAAGGAATTGGTTATGATGAAGGATTGAAGGTTGTAGTTGATCCTAAAATATTAAGTCCAAAAGCCTTTATTGATGATGTTGTAAATAATAGGTTGGTAAATCCCTATATGCCCGATACTCCACAACGTATTGTAACTGATACAAGTCAGAAGATTTCAATTCGTTTTGGTGAAAGTGTTAAAGCCTACATGGCATCTGATATTTTGAACGAGGATGATTTGAAGTTAATTCCATTCTTCATGGCAACATACCTTCGATATTTAATGGCAATAGATGATGAAGGAAAGGCCTTTGAATTAAGTCCTGATCCTCGTCTTGTCGAACTAGTTGATTATGTTAAAGCAATACGACTAGGCTCTTATTCAAATCAAGAAGTTGAAAAGATGATTGCACCTATTTTAAAATTAGAAGATCTTTGGGGATTTGATTTATATAATTCAAAGCTAAAAAATAAGGTAGTAAATAACTTTAAAAATATGGTTTCAGGTAAAGGTTCGATAAGAGAATCTTTGCATAAGATTTTAAAATAATTGGAGAAAATAATATGAAGATGACATTAAGATGGTATGGTAGCAAATTTGATAGTGTAACTCTTGAGCAGATAAGACAAATTCCAGGTGTCGTTGGTGTTATTACAACACTTTACGATATTCCAGCAGGAGATGTCTGGCCAATTGAAAGAATTAAAGCTTTAAAAGATGAAGTTAATGCAGCAGGTCTTGAGATAAGTGGCATTGAAAGTGTTAATGTTCACGATTCAATTAAAATTGGATCTCCAGATAGAGATAAATATATTGCAAACTACATTGAAACTTTGGAGAATCTTGGTAAGGAAGATATAAAGATTGTTTGTTACAACTTCATGCCTGTATTTGATTGGCTTAGAACAAAGCTTGATAAAGAACGTCCAGATAAATCAAAGGTACTGGCTTATGACTATAAGGTAGTTGAAGGAATGACTCCTCAAATGCTTTTTGATAGCATACAGAAGTCCTCCAATGGATTTATAATGCCAGGATGGGAACCTGAAAGACTTGATCATATCAAAGGCTTATTTGACGCTTATAAAGGTGTTGACGAAGATATCCTATTCGACAATCTTGTTTATTTCTTGAAGGCAATTCAACCTGTATGTGAAAAATATGGAATCAAAATGGCAATTCATCCTGATGATCCAGCTTGGCCTCTATTTGGTTTGCCACGTATCATAACAGGACAGAAGAAGATTGAAAAAGTATTAAGAGCTGTTGATGCTCCATTTAATGGACTAACCTTCTGTACAGGTTCTCTTGGAACCAACCTTGATAATGATTTACCTAAGATGATAACAGCATTTGGTTCAAGAATTTATTTTGCACATGTAAGAAATCTAGAGCATTTTGAAAAGGGTGTATTTGAAGAATCTGGTCATCTATCCTCTGATGGATCATTTGATATGTACGAAATTACAAAAGCTCTATATAATACTGGTTTTGAAGGTCCCATTCGTCCAGATCACGGACGTACCATTTGGAAAGAAAAAAGCATGCCAGGTTATGGATTATATGATAGAGCAATTGGTGCATCATATATCCAAGGACTTTGGGAATCAATTGATAAGAATGCAAAAAGGAAATAACTTTTATGAAATCAACGCAGGGGAATGAAATATATCAAAAGTTAAAGGGAGATATAATTTCTCTTAACTTGGAACCTGGAATACAACTAAGCATTAAAGACTTGGTTGCTAATTTAGGTGTTTCTCGTTCCCCCATAAGAGATGCTTTTATAAAGTTATCAAATGAAAGACTTGTTAAAATGATTCCTCAAAGTGGATGTAGGGTAACTCAAATAAATTGTGATATGGCAGAGCAAGAAAGATTTCTCAGAAAGAGCATTGAACTTGAGATGCTTAAGAGACGGAACCTTAAAATAACACGCGATTTCATTGCAAAGCAGAAAGCTAATTTGATGTTCCAAAAAAATGCCCTTGAAGTAAACGATCTAAATGAACTTTTCTTATTGGATGAAGAATTTCACAAACGTTTTTTTGATGCGAGTGGACTTCTTTATACTTGGGAAATTATAGAAAATAATACCTGTAGCTCCTATCAAAGAGTAAGAGTGCTATCAATGAGAGTAAGTGGTGCAGCAAAAAATATATTGCAGCAACATGAAGATTTATTAGCAGCAGCGGAAGCTGAAGATTATGAAAAAATGTATGAAATTGATAAGAATCATCTATCAAAGATAGATGAGGAAATGCCTTTTTTAAAGCAAAAGTTTCCAAACTATTTTGACTAGATAAATTACAAATTATTAGATAAACCCGACATGAATTATGTCGGGTTTGCTATTGGTTAATCTTTAAAAAAGGTTTTAGCATTGTTAAATGATATATCTTCAACAATCTGACCTAGACTTTTGATATCATATGGAATTTCTCCATTTTCAACCATGTGGCCAATTAAATTGCACATAATTCTTCTAAAGTATTCATGACGTGGATATGATAAAAATGATCTGCTATCAGTAAGCATTCCTACAAAATAAGAAAGTTGTCCTAAATTTGCAAGAGTTTTCATTTGAGTTTCCATTCCATCAATGTGATCACAAAACCACCATCCAGAACCAAGTTGAATTTTATTCTCTGGTGCTTTTTGGAAGCTGCCCATTATTGATCCCAATGCATAATAATCTTTTGGATTCAATGAATATAAAATGGTCTTTGGAAGTTCATCCGTTTTGTTAAGTTCATCAAGGAACATTGAGGTTCCTTTTGCAATCTCAATATCATTGCAACTATCAAACCCACAGTCAGGTCCAAGTTTTTTAAACATTGCTGTGTTGTTATTTCTTAATGTATTCATATGAAGTTGCATTGCAATTCCATATTTATGATAAAGACGTCCCAATCTAAGCAATAAATATCCCATCCACTTTTCAATTTCAGCATCTGTTAATAATATACCATCTACTTTTTTCTGCAATATTTTATCAGCTTCTCTTTCTGTTGCAAAAAGTGATGGTGGAGCATTGTTTATACCATGGTCTGTTATCTTGCATCCATTCTTTATGAAGAATTTAAGTCTTTCATCCAAAGCAATTACAACATCATTTGCACATACTATCTTTCTACCTGTTATCTTTTCAAGCTTTTCAAGGTAAGCAATGAATGCAGGTTGATTAATTGCTGTAAATTTATCAGGTCTAAAGGAAGGAAGTACCTTTGCAGGGCATTTTCCATCTTTATTTATTTGAATATGATATTTCAAATCATCTGTTGGATCATCAGTTGTTCCAACAGCATATACATTAAATTTCTTCATGATTCCAAATACAGTCAAAGATGGATCTGTCTTTAATTTTTCATTTGCTTCATCATATATTCTTCTTGCAGTTTTTCTATTTAAAACATCGTTGATTCCAAAATATCTTCTAAGCTCCAAATGGGTCCAATGATAAAGAGGGTTTCCAATAAGTTTTTCTATTGTAGCTGCCCATGCATAGAATTTTTCCCAATCATCTCCATCGCCTGTTATTAGAGATTCATCAACTCCGTGAGTTCGCATTTGTCTCCATTTGTAATGGTCTCCATCAAGCCAAGCTGCTGTAATAGATTTAAATCTTGCATTTTTTGCTATTTCTTCAGGTATTAAGTGACAGTGATAGTCAAAAATTGGCATGCTCTTTGAATATTCGTTAAAAAGAGTGCTAGCTGTCTCTGTGTCTAAAAGAAAGTCATCTCCTAAGAATTCTTTCATAAAGTTCCTCCATTTTTATATGTTTTAAAAACATACTTTTATTAGTTTCTATTATATCAGATTTATAAGTCGTTTTGTAGGTTAAATTGATAATTATTTGGACTTTATTGCAAAATAATTCCTTTCCTGATAAATAAAAAGATGGTTTCTTATATTATCTATGTACTTTATTGTTGTTCTGTTTTTGAGTTCCACATAATCCGAAAAAATTGGTAATAAATATAGAATATTGGTCTTTACTTAGACAATTTTTCCTAAATTTTATACGATTTACTTAAAGTAAATAGATGATGTTTTTAAGTCTGTTCAGCAGTAGGTAGATAACCTTAGCAGAAAATAAATGGAGAACTTAAAATATAGAATATAAGGTAAAAATAACAAACAACAGAAGGTGTTTATTCGCAAGTAAGAGAAGAATGGGATGTTCATGCTTTGCAAACGTTTAATGGAACATTTAACTAAAAAGAAATTTAATCTGAGGTATAAAAACTGCAAGTGGAGTTGTATTATATGAGAAAGAGCACAATCTGCATAAATAGGTTAATGAGAGTCATGCATCAAAAATATTTCTACTGGTATTTTTAAAGTTGAAATTCACAAATCTAGAACCTATAGAACTTAGTTTGGGTGGGAAAATGAAGCGATTTTAATGATGAATAACATCAATAACTAAAGTAGAAAGATTGTAGATGATAGCACGCCTTAAGGAATATTTGAATTAATTTATGGAAACAGAATAACCTACAAGCTTTACCAGTACATAAGAATCTTTTTGAAAAATAGGTTCATAATCAAGAAAGTTTAGTATCATCATTGTGGACAATACCATAAATTTGTTGTTGATAATCTATCAAAAAGTATAAACTTTCCTTATCTGAAAAATTCCCATCAACTTAAATTTCTGGCTATTCTTAACCGGAATTTTAGATTGTATGTATAAAAATTATATCCTGAAATAAATGAATTAGGACAAAAAAACATATAGAACATCTTTTGGTGCTATCAATTGAGTTAAAAGAACAACTCCTTTGAATGGATACTTAATCATTTAAAAACACATGCAATAAAGATTTTCTTACCATCAGGAGTTGTACATTTTATATCAAGAAGAACTATTTTAATTGCTTAGGATTAAAATTTTTCAGCAATTTCGGTAAAAATAATTCCGAGAGCCATTGCTCCTGCATCAGGATAAGTCAAGCTTCGATCACCAACATAACTTGCTCGGCCTTTTTTAGCTGAATATTCTTTTGTTTTTTCAGCTCCTGCAACAGCTGCAAGTGCTCCTTTTTTCAAAGCATCTTTAAACGAAAGATCATTTGCAGCGCTTTCTTTTAAAGATTCGGTAGTTGGAATCAATGCATCAAGAAGGGTTTTGTCACCAAGTTTAGCACCACCTCTCTTTTGAATCCCATCTACTGCAGCTTGCATAAGTTCTGAAAACTCTACAAGATTAACAGTTTCTTTGCCTTTTGCACTTTTACCTGCACCTCTAAATGCCGAGCCCCAAATTGGTCCGGAAGCACCACCACAATGTTCGATAATAATCATTCCACAGGATTTTAAAAATGCTCCAACGTCATCTCTGCTAAGGTCTTCCCATTCTTTTTTTAATTGTTTAAATCCTTTGGCTACTGACATTCCAAAATCACCATCACCAGCAGCAGAATCTAGTTCACAAAAAGGAATTTCATTCTCTATTATTACATCACCCATAATCTTTACGATTCTGGTCATATCATCAGTATTTATTGTTTTCATGTTTACTCCTAGCTCCCCCTAATTAGGAGGAGCGAAAAATTTAGTTATTTAATGACGGTGTTTTAACTGGTGCATCCAAGAATGTTTTTAATTCTTGGTCCAGTTTTAACAAAGTAACAGAAGCACCAACCATATCAAGGGAAGTCATATAGTTTCCAACATAAGTTTTGTAGGTTTTTATACCTTTGGATTTAAGTATCTTAGCTACTGAATTATTCAGAATAAAAAGTTCCTGAAGAGGACTTGCTCCAAAGCCATTAATCATTACCGCTACTTCATCTTTTTCCTTATAAGGAAGATCAACAATAATTTTGTCGAGTAATTTGGCAGCCAGTTCATCTGCGGTTACCAGTTTTTCTCTTACAATTCCTGGTTCGCCATGGATTCCAACACCGAATTCCATTTCATCATCAGCTAGTTCAAAGGTTGGAGTTCCCTTAGCAGGTACTGTACATGAAGTAAAAGCAAATCCCATAGAACGAACATTGTCGATAACTTTTTGAGCAACAGTCTTTACTTTGATTAGGTCTAAACCTTTTTCTGCAGCAGCTCCAGCAATCTTATGAACAAAAACTGTTCCTGCAACGCCACGTCTTCCTACAGTATAAAGACTATCTTTTACAGCAACATCATCGTTTACATAAACTTTTTCTACTTTAATATCATCATCTTCGTCTGCCATTTCACCAGCAGCATCAAAGTTCATGCAATCTCCGGAATAGTTTTTAACAATAAGAAGTGTTCCCTTTTCAGATTCGGTTTCAAGGATAGCATTGTATACTTGAATGGTTGAAGGTGAAGCAAAAACGTCTCCACAAACTGCAGCATCAAGCATTCCTTTACCAACAAAGCCTGCATGAGCAGGTTCATGACCACTTCCTCCGCCACTTATTAAAGTTACCTTGTTCTTGTTAAGAACCTTTCTTCTCATAATTTTATATTTTGGGCTAAAATATAGTTGGTCTGGATAGGCTTTTTGCATGCCTTCACACATCTCTACAACTACATCATCTACCTGATTGATTATTTTTTTCATCTGTATCTCCTATAGTCGAGCTGCTTTGTGCGCTTTTCCTAATTTATCTGCTACTTTAATAGCTGCTACTACATCTTCATTTGTAATTGGAAAAGGCATTGCATGTATTGATTCTTCAGGAATGCAAGTTTTAATTGCTACTTCCATTAATTGCTCATCAGTTATGCTAGTTACGCCAATATCTTCTAAGCATACTGGTAATCCAAGATCACAACAGAAATCCAACACTGTATTAATTTCTTCTGCAGGTGAATTTTCTAGAACCAATTGAGATAAAGTACCAAAGGCAACTTTTTCACCATGCATGGAAGCATGAGAACCTTCAAGAATTGTTAATCCATCATGGATTGCATGTGCAGCACATAGTCCGCCACTTTCAAATCCAAGTCCAGATAATAAAATATTTGTTTCAATGATGTTTTCTAAAGCCTTAGTCACCACATGATTCTCACAAGCAATTTTAGCTTGACGTCCATCTGCTAATAAGGTTTGATAGCATAAAGTTGCAAGCGCAAACGAAGCGTTTGTTCCTTTTGCTGGTTCACAACTACCATCTTGTGCACCACAAGGTAATCCTGCATTTACATTTGAGCATGAATTTCTTGTTGCTCTTGCTTCAAAATAAGTAGATAACGCATCACCCATACCTGAAATCAAGAATCTAACAGGTGCATTTGCAATAACTGTTGTATCAATTAGAACTACACTTGGGCTTTGTTTAAAGTAAGCATAATCATCAAAAGCACCTTCTTCCGTATAAAGAACAGCTGAATGACTAGTAGGTGCATCAGTTGCT
>CAYWGU010000017.1:0-35710 GCA_964457975.1 uncultured Spirochaetaceae bacterium
GCTGTCATGTTGTGATTTAGTGGAAAATTATTCTGTGCGACAACACCTGTATTTTCAAGAATACAAAATGTAGCCGATGTACCTGAGTGTCGATACCAACGATACTTATACTTAACCTCTAGAGTTAAAATAGTTTCAATTTTTAGACCTTCTGCAACAATGAAACTCTAAGGTTTGAACAACTGATTGGGAAAACTGTGACCGAGGACAGACTTCTTTTAAAACTCAATGGTTTAGAATTAATGAGGTCCTATGTCCACAATTATATCACTTATAAAAAAATGTAACATCAATTTTTTTTAGATGGTAATAAACAACAGAAATTATACTGGTATTATAGACCAGTTGTTATTAGGAGATTATTAAGAATAAGACCATGGCTAATAGTAGAAGGCCCCTATCAAACCATAAAAAGTAAAACAGTGTTAGAACCAAATAAATTAAGACAAAGACTGTTGAAGTAAAATAACAAGGGTTAAGCAAATATTAGATAACCTTTAAATTTAAGGAGCTTAAATTCAAAAATTAATGTTGACAATTGTGATGAATTTTTTTATATTCTTTTCATGATTGATTTATACGAACAAATATCGGATGACACTTATTATGCAATACTTAAATCGCTTCAAACCCGTTCAGAAACCCAAGAATTCTCATTGGAGAAGGTGAAAGGTGAACTTGAAAGTTTTTATAAGTATGAAGGCTTAGACTGGACAGGGAGAGGGGATGTATTACAGGCTCAAATTGAAGGGTCTATAATGGCATTTGAAGTTTTCATTGTTCAATATGAGAAAGAAAATATCGTTTCTTAGTGAGTACTTTTGGCGTTCTTTTTTTTCTGCAATTAAGAAGCCCCAATTGTGAATCAATGCCTATTATTAAAAATAACAACAATACAAGATTATTTATAAAAGAATGAAAAGTCTTTTACTATTTAACAGATAAAGAATTGGCTTTCAAACAACTAGCAGTATAAGCTTTATAAATTCCTAATTTTTAATGTTCTGATTTAAGGTTATGTCCTATAAGGCAACAAGGTTTTGTTATTTATTGTTGATTTCTTCAATAAATCCGTCTTTATTTTAAAATTCTTCTTGGTTGTTTTGAATTATATCCTGTACCTATGAAATTCAATAGACTTTTATTTATTTCATGAAAGAATCAAGATCCCTTTGGTATGATGTTTATAAGTTCTCTAAGCATAGTCAGAAGAAGTTTTGGTAGAATCTCATTAAGGCCTAAACTGCTATTGCTTGTGATAGAAAAATCAAGCAGTAGTTGTTAAACTAAAGGATCAATATTAATTTCTCATAAGGGAAGATTCTCTAATAAATCCATTTACCAAAAAGCTTTTATGAATTAAGTTTTTCTGCTTTTCCTTATGTTTATACATGTTTTTATCTGCTTTTTCGATTGCTTTTGTTATATCTTCTTCTTCATTTTTCAAATAATAATAAGAACCAATAGCCATACCACAGTCAGTTTCAGTTGGAGTAAATACTATTTGTAATTCCTCTACAAATTTTAAAAATTCTTCTTTTGAAAGGGTTTGAATTATTCCAACAAATTCATCACCGCCTACTCGATAGAGTTTACTATCGGGAGGAAGAGCATCTTTTAAAGTTTTAGATAATCTTTTTAATAAATCATCCCCACTTTTATGACCATACATATCGTTTATTATCTTTAAGCCATTAACATCAGCAAGAATAATCCCCGAGAATTTGATTTCTTTTCCTTCTTCTTCAAGAAATCTTTCATACGAATTTCTGTTTTCAACTAAAGTTACAACATCAAGATAGGCCAATTTCTTTAGAAGTATAGCTTGATTATCTTCAGTGGTTTTTTCAATTAAATTGCCTATACTTTTGTAAATAAAGATAATACCTGTTATGGCCATTCCTGTATGTAATATTGATAAAAATCCAATGCTAATTTTAAGTAAAAGAAGTACTTCCTCGAATATAATAGAGAGAAAAATACTTGATATAGCTACGATGCATGAAAGAAGAGCTTTCTCACCATTGTTATATAATTTTATTGAAATTGCTAATAGAAGAAGAGTAAATAGCAAAATTAGGATACCTATGAAGGCTAAAAAAGATGTATAAGGAACCCCAAAAAGAGAAATTACTGAAATTGGAATATAGAGAAATATAATAAACAAAGCAGAATACTTTAATATTTTATATTCTCCAATTTTCTTGTAATTGCAGCTAACGTAGAACCAAATACAAAATGGTAACGAAAACATAGAAAAAAAACTTATTTCCATAGGAAATACAGGATTGGTAATTCCAATTATCTGTCTAGATTCAGATTGAAAGAGAACCCAACAACCTAGGCATATTAATAATAGGGATAAAGAAAGCAAAAAAGAATTACCAGCTGACTTCTTAAAAAATATAATATTTCCAAGAAACACCAAGCCAAATACAATTAATATTATACCAAAAAATAAAGATTCAAAAGTAGAGCCAAAGGCTTCAACTAATAAATAACCTTTACTACCAATATAAATAGGTAAAAGAGTTTGTGAAAAAGGACTATTAGTTGGACAAAAAAGTTTTATCTTTATTTGCTTTGAACTGCTATTATCAGGTAGTCGTATAAAATGACTATAACCTCCACCATAATCTTTAGAGCCCTCTTCATAAAAACTATATATTTCATTATTTTCTACTTCAACAATAACACTATAACCTGAAGAGTCTAAATAAATAAAAGATTTGTTAATGGATTCATTAGCAGGCAAAGTTGCAACTAATTCGATCTTTTTATTTTTTGTAGAAGACGAAAAAGAATAAGGAAGAGTTGAATTTTCTAGAAATTGACCATCTTCAAATATATTAAAACTAACATCCAGTGCCTGTCCGTAATCAGAATCAAATACGCCAGGTGCATTTAGATTGTAAGATTTAAATATATTAAAAAATAAACAAATAAAAACCAATCCTATAATGATTGACCTTATAATAATATTAGGATTTTTTTCTTTTTTTGTCATTTTTTTATATTAAACGTAGTATGAAAATAATGCAAGTTTTATTTTAGTAGGTTGCATTCCATGATCTCTATTATCTGGTATAGGTATAAAGTTATTTTAACATGAACTCTTAAGGTTAATACTGCCACTTTTCTTGATAGAAAAACCAAAAAATAGTCGCAATCATAATGGGGCATATCAACAGCTAATGTAAATTTTGCAGCGTATTTTTAAAGAATTTGATATAAGATTTATAATTGTATCAATCCAAAAACGTTTGCGATTGAACTGATTAATATTGCAATTAAACAAATTGCATCTAAATATTTTATGAAAAAGTTATATATCTTCTTCCTTTTAAATTTTGATGATGTTTCGATTTCTTCTGCCATTTTATCTAATCCAACAACTTTTAAAATAAGAATTAAAGTAGCAAGGGCAGCTATTGGCATCAAAACTGAGTTAGTTATAAAGTCAAAGAAATCTAGGAAATTCATTCCAATTATTGTAATAAACTTTAAGGTGCTAAAGCCTAAGGCTGATGCAGAACCTAGAAGAATTATAATGATAGCAACTACAATTGTACTTAATTTCCTATTCCATCCAAATTGATCTTCAAAGGTTGAAGCACTTGTTTCAGCAAGGGATATAGAACTTGTTATAGCTGCAACAAAAACCAATAAAAAGAAAACAAAGCCTACAATACTGCCAAGTCCCATGCTAGCAAATACCTTTGGAATTGTAATAAACATCAGCGATGGTCCTGCATTTAGGGTTGTTGCTGTTCCTGAAGAGAATGCAAATACAGCAGGAATAATCATCAAACCAGCAAGTATAGCTACGCCTGTGTCAAAGATTTCAATTTGAATTGTTGCTTCTTCAATATCTATACCTTTATCAAGGTATGATCCATATGTATATAGAATACCCATTGCAATAGATAGAGAGTAAAACAATTGCCCCATAGCTGCTACAACAGTCATTAATGTTAATTTGCTAAAATCTGGTATAAGAAAATATTTAACACCTTCCATAGCTCCTGGTCTGGTAACTGAATAGATTGTTACAATAATGGCAAGAATTAATAACAAAGGCATGCTAATTTTTGAAACCCTTTCAATGCCTTTTTTTACACCAAACAATACAATCAAACAAGTTATTAGGGCAAAAATAATAAAATATAATTCTACAGAACTACCATTGGTAATAAATTTAGTAAAATAGGCTTCATTGGCAACTGCATCCGTATTACCTTTTATATATTCAACCAAATATTTAAGAACCCATCCTCCAATTACGCAGTAATATGGAGCAATAATCATTGGAATAATTGCATTTATCCAACCACCTAGCTTTAAAGGGAAACTTTTACCAAAACTTTGAAAAGCTCCGACAGGGCTCTTTTTTGTCATTCTGCCTAGAGTCGTTTCGGAAATAATCATTGTATACCCGAAGGTGACCATTAAAATCAAATAAACTAAAAGGAAAGTACCACCACCATATTTTGCTGCTAAATAGGGAAATCTCCAAATATTTCCAAGTCCAACTGCAGATCCTGCTACTGACAAAACATAACCCATCTTGCCTGAAAATTTACCTCGCGAGGAAGTGTGTTTCTTATCACTTTTAATATTATTATCCATTTTTACCTTCTAATTTAAATATAAAATAAATCCTTAATAAGACTACCATTTGATTAGATTCACAATCAAGTATTTAATATTATAAAATTGCGAAATGTGGGTATCTTTTGTGATTATAATAAAAACCCTATTAAAATATTGAATAAAATAACAAATAGTATAACTTATATATTACGGGTAACTCATAAATAGGTTAGTAGACCCGGAATTTTATTGTTTAATTAGTACAAGAATCGATCTTTTGAGTTCAAAAATTCAATGGTTGAATCATCCCTTACAGTGTTCATGATTTTGGTAATAGAAATCTTTAATGCTGTGGACTAATTTCGAGATGATGGTTTTTTTAGATTTGAACTTTTCCTTGAAAATAGTTGTTATCTGCATTGGTTGAGATTCAAATCACTACTTTTAAAAAATGTTATGTTTCATACATACTTTTCTCTAATTATCATAATCTTTATATGGATAATGCTAAAATCGTAAATGACTTGAAAAAGAAAATTGAAATTAAAAGGGCTTAATCAATTTTCTTGTGTGATTAAAATTTAAAAAGATTGAAAAAGCAAAGGGTATCCTTGTTATTGCTAAATAATTCTATAATAGTAAATTCGTATATATTTTCAAATATAATACTGCCAATTTTTATTACTGTTTGTACTTCACCAAGTAATATTCTTTAAAAACACCACCAGTTTTTTTTGTATTTATATAATTCCTTTTTTACATATTGCCTCCAAATAAAACAAGGCTCTATTCGTGAAGATGGGTGATGAGAATAAATTTTGTGCTTATGGTAACATCACAACGAAGTTCTAATTAGAACTCAAAATAGAATCTCAGTAGATTCCCATGAGGTTACTAGTTTCAAATTACTTTTAAAATTACTCATATATAGCTAATTAAGGCTTATAACACCATAACTAGAAAAAATTTACTATCAAAAAGATTATATAGATGGAAATAATTTAAGGTGAAATAATTGTACAATTGGCTCGAGAAGTCCTTTGTGTTAACTAACATAAATTGCCAAATCAACCTCCTTCACGAATACGGCCTAAAACAATACATTAAAATTATCACGCTAAGTACGTTTTTCCTTAACTTGTGGCAAATTATGTGATAAAATTTAGTACAAGAAACTTAGAAGCAGAACAAGTTGATAGAAAATGTTCAAATTGATACAAGAGTCTATGATTTAAATATTTCACAGTATTATATTGCTTTTAAGGGAAAATCTAACATTGCAATGAATTTTTTAGGATTATTAATGAGGAGTTATATGGAAAACACGAAGATTAAAATCTTAGCAATTGATGACAATTGGGACGACCTAATTACTTTGAAAGCTTTGATACTAGATAAGTTTCCCGAAGTTGTTGTGTTGATAGCCCAAAGTAGCATCCAAGGGCTTGAGCTTGCAGCGAGTGAAAATCCTGATGTAATTTTTCTTGATAGCATCATGCCAGAGATGGATGGATGGGTAGTTTGTTTGAAACTTAAAGATAATCCCCATCTATGTGATATACCTGTTGTTTTCCTCACTGATTTCAAAAGTGATAAGGAGAGTTGTAATAAGGCTTTGGATAGCGGTGCTGAAGCCTTTCTTGCGAAGCCCTTTGATGAAATTGAACTAATTGTACAAATTAGAGCCACCATGAAAATGCAATTTTTAAATAAACGAAATTGTGATGAAAATGAATTGCTTGCTACCTTGGTTGAAGAAAAAATTAGAGAACTTAAAGACTCGAATAAAAAAACACTTAGATTGTTGGATACAGTGAAAAATGATCAGGCTTTTATCGAGGCGATTTTTGATAGCATTCCTGGATATTTGTATGTGTACGACGAAAGTGGAAAACTAATAAGATGGAACAAGAAACATGAAACAATGACTGGGTATTCAGCAGAGGAACTGTCTCATATAACTATGCCAGAATGGTATGATCAAGAGGATATGATAAAAGTAAACGCTGCGATTCATGATGTTTTCGAAAAAGGATACGGTGAGGTAGAAGCACAGCTGATACTGAAAAGTGGAGAAAAGATGTTTGTCCGTTCAAGTGGAGCTCCTCTCGTTTGGAATGGTAAAAAATACTTTACTGGTATTGGTATGGATATTGGTGAACGCAAGATTGTTGAGAAAAAACTTCAGCAAAATATGTACGATTTGTTGGAATCACAAAGAATTTCCCATGTGGGTACATGGAGAATTAATTTTAACACGAATGAAGTTATATGGTCAGATGAAATGTATAAAATTTATGATTTTGATATAAAACTCCCTCCACCAACCTATAATGAGTCTATGAAGTTATTCACTCCTGAAAGCTGGGGAAAATTATCATCATCCATAGAGGATACAAAAATATCTGAAATCCCATACGAGCTGGAACTAGAAATCGTGACTTTTAACAAAATCCATGGATGGATATGGGCGCGGGGCGGAGTTGTTAAGGATCTAAAAGGCAATGTCACTGGTCTTAGGGGAACTGCCCAAGATGTTACAGATCGAAAAATTATTGAAATTCAACTTCAGCAAAATATGGATGATCTGTTGGAATCACAAAGAATTTCCCATGTGGGAACATGGAGAATGGAGCTTGCCACAAATGAGGTTATATGGTCGGATGAACTGTATAAAATTTATGAGTTTGATCCAAAACTCACCCCCACACCCTACAATGAGTCCATGAAGTTATTCACTCCTGAAAGCTGGGAAAAATTATCGACATCCATTGAGCATACACGATTATCTGGAATCCCATATGAGTTAGAGCTAGAAACTGTGTCTTTGAACGGAAATCATGGATGGATATGGGCGAGTGGCGAGGTTGTTAAAGATTTAAAAGGCAACGTCACTGGTATTAGAGGAGCAGCCCAAGATATTACAAAACGCAAGAAAACTGAAAATGAATTGCTATATTTGAGTTATCATGACCACCTTACAAATTTATATAATAGGAGGTTTTTTGAAGAAGAATTAGAACGGTTGAATACAGAGGAGAATCTTCCCCTCTCCATCATCATGTGCGATGTTAACGGGTTGAAACTGGTCAATGATTCCTTTGGACACATTTCAGGAGATTCTCTTCTTAAAAAAGCTGCAAAAACAATCAAGAAAGGATGTCGAGAAAAGGATATCATTTCCAGAGTTGGAGGGGATGAGTTTGTTGTTATTTTACCTAGAACCACTGCAGATGAGTCCGAACAAATTGCAAACCATATGAAGGAATTGGCCTCGAAAGAAAAGGCTGCCAATATTGAGTTATCAATTTCCTATGGACATGATACTAAAACGACGGAAAATCAATCAATTATTGATGTGGTAGCAAACGCTGAAAACGATATGTATCGACACAAGCTATATGAGCGCTCGAGTCTAAGGAGTAAGACGATAGACCTTATCATGAATGCATTATTTGAAAAAAGTAATCGTGAGGCGAAGCATTCCTCGCGCGTGAGTCTTATTTGCCAGAATGTAGCAAAAAAGATGAATTTTAGCCAGGATGCAGTCAACCAAATGAGAATTGCCGGTCTTATTCATGATATTGGGAAAATTGGGGTCGATGAAAAAATACTGAACAAGCCAGGACGTCTTACCCCCGAGGAAAGAAGTGATATTGAAAAGCATCCAGAGATTGGTTGGAAGATACTGAGATCTACCAATGAATTTTCAGAGTTGGCGCAATTCGTTTTAAACCATCATGAGAACTGGGATGGCAGTGGATATCCCAATGGAATCAAAGGTGAAGAGATACCCATTGAGGCTAGAATTATTGGTGTTGCTGATTCATATGATGCAATGACCAGCAAAAGAAGTTATAAAAAAGGTATGAGCCACGATGATGCAATAAAAGAGTTGAAGAGGTGCTCTGGAACGCAATTTGACCCAAAAGTTGTTGACGCCTTTGTGAAAATGGCGATACCCAAAATTAAAGACTCCAATCATGTAGAATCTATATCCTTGAAATAAATATACCAATAGCTGTTTACTTTAAGAGTGCTTATTTAAGTCTTTTGTCAAAATTATTTAATGTTGAAAGTTTCGATATTATGATACAATCCATCTCTATAAGTATTTTGTTATTAACAAAATATTTTTAAATGGTGTTTGTGATGAAGAGGTAAAGAAATGGCTTAGAATACTTGAGCAAAGAAATTACCGCACTAAAATCTAGTGCTATTACTATAATTGTAAAAACTGCCCTCCAAAGTCTAAAAAGCCCAACAGGTGCTGAAGTCTTAACAGATACTTTTTTACCTAGAAAAGAATAAATAATTGATCTTTCTGAATATGTAAAAGCTACAATTATTGATAGTTTTAGATTGGTAAGTAAGCTTGAAAGTATTGGTTGTTTTCTCTATGTTTTCACTCTGTAAATTAAGGAAGTAATATAAATATGGCTATAATTAAGCATGAAAGACCCGACTATGTGAAGGAGTTTCAAAAAGAAAAAAATACTGAAATCAAATATATAAGTGGCAACTGGTACCTATATGAAAGAAAAACCAAATATAATCCTGAAACCAAAAGATCAACCAAACTTTCAGGAAAGATGCTTGGTAAGATTACTGAAAAAGGTTTCATTCCCAAGAAAGTAAAAGCTTCTGAATTCAAAGAATTGGAGGTAAAAGAATATGGTGCATCTCACTATTTTATCGCCAAATCTCAATCTATATTGGATCGATTAAGGGTGTGCTTCCCTCATTATGGACAGCAGTTGTATGTTATTGCCCTTCTTAGAATATTGTATGGTAAATCCTTCAAACGTGTAGCTCTTAATTATGAATCAAGCTATATATCAAATCTGTATCCTGATTTATCCTTATCTTCAGCTACAATAAATGGGATGCTTAAAGATGTTGGTAGAGATAGAGACGGAATCAAAAAGTTTATGGATTTCTATACTCGAGATAACGGTAGTTTCATTCTATTTGATGGACATAGAATAATATCATCCTCCAAAGATCTTGATAAGACTGAAGAGGGCTATGATTCAACAAGTAGTTATTCTGTCCTGATTAATCTTATCTACATGTTCTCATTAGATGAGATGGGAAGTTATCCTGAATATTATAAGCAATACATAGGAAGTGCTGCTGATGTATCTGCCTTCCAAAATATTATCAATGAATCCAATATAAAGGATACGGATGCAACCATCATAGCAGATAAAAGCTTTGGCGACACAGATGATTTTGATTTAATTGAATACAGTAACTTGAATTATATAATTTCTTTGCAAAGAGATAATTTGGAAACCAAAGGTACTATACCTGCAAGTATTTCAGAATACAAGGATGCTTTCATATATCACGACAGAAATATACACTATTTTACTTCTACCACTGAAGACTATAATATTCATTTGTATTTAGATGGAAGTTTACATAGCGCAGAATTAAAAGATGTTATTCGAAGAACTGAAAAAAAGAATAACAGCATTGAAATTAAAAGAGATAGAGAGATAAAGAAGAGAGAGCAAGATAAATTCTTCACTGGTGAAGAACTTGAAAAGAGATTAGATGCAAAGAGTCGCTTAAATGATGAAGAATTGTCCACTCTCGTTCCAATTAAAATTGCTGATATTATAAAAGATAGAGTATCTACTGGAACCATAACAATAAAAACCAATAGAAAAGAATTGAATGCTCGACAAATTTATTCAATTTATAAGCAACGCCAGGCAATTGAGCAGTTCTTTAAAACTTATGATAATACCTTAGGCTATGATAGTAGCTATATGAGAAGTGATTATTCCTTTGAAGCTTGGTTGTTCATCAATCATCTGTGCATGATGATGAGTATGGATGCTATGAGAGAGATTTCAAATATTGATGTGAGTAAAAATATATCTTTAGATGATTTAATAAAAACTCTTAGAAAGATAAAGGTCATCAAAATTGATGATAAATGGTATTTATCAAAATTCTCCAATTATGTAACAAATTTGTGTGAAAAGCTAGATATAAGTTTCGAATGTCAAGAAATTACAGATTGAGGTTATTGACTTTAGGATCTTTAATATTGCAGTTTAATTTTTTTAATTTGACATAATTATGTATACTTTATATTCAATCGTAGGGAATGCAAGATTATGGGTAAGATTGTTTTTATCTTTTCAGATTTCTTGCATAATTGCCTATAGTTAATTGAATAATTAATATTTTTGATAATATTGATTGCTCTTTTTTAAATAGTAATTTTTTTCTTGACAAAACAGCATTCTCAGTTAATTATATTAATGTTAAGAAAAATTAACTTAATTAATCTTAACATTGAAATATTTTTGATTAGGAGAGATGTATGTTGAAAAAAATTAGAACTTTGTGTGTTATGTCCATGTTGGTTGCATTGGTGGGAATGCCATTGTTTGCTGGTGGTAGTAAAGAAGCACCTGCAGAAGAAGTACAAGTTGAAACGACTCCAATGACTCATGCAGAGTTGGTTGAAGCTGCACAAGCAGAAGGTACAGTAGTTGTTTATTCTGCAACTAGTCGTATTTCAGCAGCTGGTGAATTATTCACTGCTAAATATGGTATTAAGGTTGAATCTACTAACTTAAAAGATTATGAATTAATAGAAAAAGTTGCAACAGAAAATTCTATTGGTGTTAAAGGTGCTGATTTTGTATTAGCACAAGATGGTGGTAGAGTAATGGGTGAGTTAATTAACTTAGGTTATTTATATTCATATGTTCCTGAAAGCATGAAAGATATTATTCCAGCACAATATCAAGAACCTCTAGCATTCTGTATAATAAATAAATTATTCATATTTAACAATGAACTTTCTACACAAGAACCATTTGATAATATTTGGGCATTAACAACTCCAGAATGGAAAGGTAAATTTCAATTTAAACACCCATTCCAGGAAAGTGTAAACTCAAACTTCCTTGCAACAATTACAAAACCAGAAATTTCAGCTCAAATTGCTAAAGCCTATAAAAACTTCTTTGGTAAAGACATTGTATTAACAACTCCTAGTGCTAGTTATGAATGGATTAAAGCTTTATATGCTAATGACTTAATTGTTACAACATCAGATACTAAAACAGCTGAAAGTGTTGGTATTAAGGGTCAGAACAAAACAGAAAATGCTGGATTATTCGTATACAACAAACTACGTTATGTTGATAGCAAGAACTTAGCATTACAGGCAATGTATGATGTTGAACCATTCAGTGGTTTCTACTATCCAATTTATGCTCTAATGTGTTCAAATGCTCAAAATCCTGCTGCAGCAAAGTTATTCATTGAATTTTTATTAACAGATGAAGGATTTACTCCTTGGTCAGCAAATATTGGTACTTACTCATCTAACCCTAATATTGCAATTCATGATAATGATTTCCCTGTAAGCTTCTGGGAAAACATCTTGGTATCAGAAGATCCAGCATATTGTTTTGAAAATAGAGCAGACGTAGAAGAATTCTTAAACGAATACTTATACTAAAATCTAATTTAAAACATTTATTTGGGGTCTTTTAAAGAGGCCCCTTATTTTTAAAATTTACAAAGGACAATAAAATGACTTACGGAAACAGACTGAGGATGTATTATAAAAAACCTCATAATGTCATATTAACAATTCTTTCTGTTGTATTAATTTATTTAACTGTTATTCCTTTATTTTCAATAATTGGTGATACTTTTATGGTTCACCAAGCAGAACTTATGAAAATACATGGTTCAAAAGTTGGTGATTTTACTCTTTATCATTGGCAGAAGGTATTATTTTCTTCAATTAGTGAAAAAATGTTCTATCAGCCTTTTTGGAATACAGTTGTTGTAGCATTAGGAACTTGTTTGGTAGCTATTCTTATTGGTGGACTATTTGCATGGTTAATTACTAGAACAGATATGAAGTATAAAAACTTAGTATCAACTCTGTTTATTTTTCCATATATAATGCCATCTTGGACATTGGCTATGGCCTGGTTGAACTTCTTTAAAAACTCTTTAGTTGGGGGCTCTCCTGGTTTGTTTACTGTATTAACAGGTATTCCCACGGCCAACTGGTTTGCATATGGGCAATTCCCGATTATTATGGTGCTGGGACTGCATTATGCGCCTTTTGCCTACATTTTAATTGGTGGTATTTTGAAGAACATGGATGCCAACCTTGAAGAAGCTGCTTTATTAATGAAAGCAAGTAGATTTACAATAATGACCAAGATTACAATGCCACTTGTACTTCCTGCTCTTTTATCTACCTTCCTATTGGTATTCTCAAGTGCTATGAGTGCTTTTGCTGTTCCTGCCTTCTTAGGAACTCCAGTAAGATATCAAGTATTAACAACTCAAATGTATAGAACCCTTAATGGTTTAAATCCAGGTTATGGTTATATCATGGCATTGGTAATGATCGGTGTTGGTGTACTTATCTTGGCTATTAACCAAAGACTTATTGGTAAAAGAAAGACCTATACAACCATTACGGGTAAGAGTTCAAACATTGCATTAATCAAACTTAGAAAAGCCAGAGGCTTTATAAGTGTTCTTGTTGTAGTGCTTATTCTTATTGTATGTATCGTGCCACTAATTTCATTTGCAGTTGAATCATTTATCATGGAACCTGGCAACTATTCATTATCAAACTTCTCAACAAAATTCTGGATTGGTAGTGGTAGTGTAGAAATTGCTAATGGAGAACCGGGTATTTTACGAAATCCAACTATTTTATCTGGTCTATGGAATAGTGTTAGATTGGCAGTTGTAGTTGCTTTTGTGTCTGGCACAGTTGGTATTTTAGCTGGTTATGCTATTGCGAAAGCACGTGGTACCAAATTGGCGAATTTGGTAAACAACCTAGCCTTCTTCCCTTATTTAATGCCAAGTATGGCATTTGGTGCTATTTATTTATCAATGTTTGCATCAAGAAATGGTTTTATTCCTCCTCTATACGGAACCTTCACCTTATTGGTTCTTGTAGGTGCTGTTAAATATTTACCGTTTGCTTCAAGAGCAAGTATTGGTGCAATGCATCAATTAAGTGGTGAGATTGAAGAAGCTGGAACAATTCAGGGAATTAGTTGGGCTAAGAGAATGATTAAAATTATCATTCCCATCCAGAAATCTAGTTTCATTTCAGGGTATTTATTGCCATTTATTTCCTGCATGAGAGAGCTATCATTATTTATACTATTGGTAACTCCTTCAACAAAGATTTTAACAACTTTATTATTCCAATACAACGAAAAAGGTTGGAATCAATATGCAAATGCAATTAACTTAATGATTGTATTATTTGTAGTATTAAGTAACTTCTTAGTAAATAAGATTACAGGTGCTTCAATCGATAAAGGTATCGGAGGAAA
Source organism: uncultured Spirochaetaceae bacterium (assembly GCA_964457975.1). Lineage (GTDB taxonomy): Bacteria > Spirochaetota > Spirochaetia > Sphaerochaetales > Sphaerochaetaceae > Pleomorphochaeta. The sequence continues at coordinate 13,953 of CAYWGU010000017.1, forward strand.
TTAGTATGCCAGATATTATTTTAAAAAATATAACAAAGAAATTTGGAAAGGCTGTGGCTGTAAACAACCTTTCTATGACAATAAAAGATGGTGAATTTGTTTCACTATTAGGACCTTCGGGTTGTGGTAAAACCACAACTCTTAGAATGATTGCAGGACTTGAAACACCAACAGAGGGTGAAATTATCATTGATGGTAAGGTTGTTTTTTCATCTGATTCAGGTATAGATGTTTCACCAGATAAAAGAAATGTTGGTTTCTTATTTCAGAACTATGCTCTATGGCCTCATATGACAGTATATAAAAATATTTCATTTGGTCTTGAGAATATGAAATGGTCAAAAGATAAAATAAGTGAAAGAGTAAAAGAGCTAACTGAGATGTTAAAGATTACTGAGTACCTTGAACGATATCCCTCCGAGTTATCTGGAGGACAGCAACAACGTGTTGCCATTGCAAGAACATTATCTACTGGACCTAAAATCTTATTCATGGATGAACCATTAAGTAACCTTGATGCAAAACTAAGAATGGAAATGAGAACAGAGTTAAAGAGATTGCACGTAGAAACAGGGTCTACCTTTGTATATGTAACACATGATCAATTAGAAGCTATGACTCTATCAACTAGAATCTGTCTTCTTAAAGAAGGTCTGTTACAACAGTATGAACCACCTCTAACAGTATATCGTACACCTAAAAACTTCTTTGTAGCAGATTTTGTTGGTAGTCCAAATATCAACATAATTAAGGTAAAAGGATCTCAAGTTAATTTAGATGAAATTAAATTAAGTAATCCTAATTTATCCTTAATATTCTCTCCTACCACCAAGAATATTTCAGTCTCTGATAACAGTGATTTATTACTTGGAATCAGACCGGAAGATGTTACCATTGATCCTAATGGGAGCATAGAATCTGAAGTATATTCAGCTCTTCCATCTGGAATGGAAACAATAGTTAAAGTTAAGGTCAATGATATAATTTTAACCAGTGTTGTATTTGGTGATGTTGATTTCAAAATGGGTGAAAAGGTGAATATATCATTTAATAGTAAAAACTACATGTTATTTGATGCTCAAAGTGAAGCTCAATTAGGAAATGGTAAGTTGATTTAATAATCTAATGTTGCTCTGGTTGTAAATACCAGAGTAACATTGTAAATTAATGTTGATTTATAAAGAAAAAAACATTTTTTGGAGTTGTTATGAGTGAAAAGAAAGTTTTAATAGTTGATGATGAAGTAGAAATAGTAAATATGCTATCTCTTAATTTAGAAATTCATGGCTATAAGGTTTTAAAAGCTTATAATGGCAAGGAAGCTTTGGACCTAGCTCGTAAGGAAGAATTAGATTTAATTCTTTTGGATGTAATGATGCCAGGTATTAGTGGAATTGAAGTCTGCAAAAATTTGAAAGGTAACATATTTACAAGAGCGATTCCTGTAATAATGGTCAGTGCAAAAGATCAGATTGCAGATAAAATAGAAGGTCTCAGCTCTGGTGCTGAAGATTATATTACAAAACCCTTCAATCTAGAAGAACTCTTACTTAGAATAAAATCAAACATCAATCAGGTGGAAGTTGCATCTCAGATTACTTCCCTTTATATAATTGGTAACCTTGTATTGGATACAAACACCTTCCAAGCCAAGGTAGCTGATGAAAAACTTGATTTAACATTAACTGAATTTCGAATACTCCAATCCTTGATGAGTAAAAAAGATATTGTTAATAAAGAAGAATTGGTTCAATATATATTTGAAAAAAGTGTTGGTGAAAGTGGTCGAGTATTGGATGTTCATATTAGAAATCTAAGAAAGAAAATTGCTGGTAGCAGTATAAAGTGCACTTGTTCAATAGAAACAATTCGTGGAATAGGATATGTCTGTAAAGAAATCGCTTAAGATCGTAGTAATAATTGTAATTGGAATAGGAATGATTTTATCATTCTTATTAAATTACTTCATTACATTAAATTTAGTAGAGTCTAACTTTGAAAAGAGAGCCCAAATAGATGTTGAGCGAATAATTAACACTGTAACAAAAACCAATAGTTTTGATGATTTGGATTTAAATGATTTTGATTTCGAAGTGGATGTTATTGATGATTCTTTCAAATTATTAGCATCTTCAAATGCTTCGAAGGATTTCTATTTTAGTTCAGATGTTTTTGAAGCCAGAAAAAATGGATCGTCAAGTTCCATCAGTAAAGAAGGAAAGGTTTTTCCCCTTGAATACATTTACTCCCAAAAAGTCCAATTATTAAATAAAATTATTGTAATACGATGTAAATATCGAATATTAGCCTTTGAAGAATATAAAAGTAAATTGCTAAATATTGTAATAATCTTTTTCGTTCTTAGCATTCTTTTTATCTTTTTAGTAATAACTACAATAAAAAGAGAATATAAAAAACCTCTTGTTAAATTGGCAAATTCCACCAGCAAGGTAAATCCTTCAGCTAGAGAGAAAATAATCACAGATACCAATGATTCAGCAATATTAACGTTGGTTGGTGAATTTAACAATTTAATAGACAATTATAATTCATTAATTGAGCATGATAGCAAAAGACTTTCTTATATAAATTCTTTTTTATCAAACCTCAGTACAGGTATTATTGTATTTAGTTTGGAGAGAAGTGTTAAATTGATGAACAATAAAGCTGGAGAGCTTTTGCATCTACATAGAAAGAATGTTTTTTTGGAAGCGAAGGTCGACAATGAATACTATGAGAGAATATTTAAGATTGTAAATGAAATAATAGATACCAAGGAAAGCATTCAATTTGATATTGAAGTTGAAAATGATAAAATTCTAGAGATTGAAGGAATACCCTTTTATAACAGATATAGTCCATATGAATTTTCTGGTGTTGTTTTGATGATAAGAGATGTTACAAAGCTAAGAGCGCTGGAAGTGGTTCAAAGAGAATTTGTATCAAATGTATCACATGAACTAAAAACACCTTTGGCCGTTATAAGTGGATATGCTCAAACATTATTAAGTGATGAGAATAACTTAAGTGATGCCAATAGAAAAATATGTCTTAACAGCATCTACAAAGAAACAGATAGACTCTCCTATTTAATTGCACAATTATTGGAACTTGCAAGAATAAATGAGGACAGAGGAATGAATGATTTTAAGGACTTCAATCCTTTTGATTTGGTCGAAAAATCAATGGTAGCTCTAAGAGGAATTGCAAAAGGTAAAAATATTATAATTGTTACCAATGTTAATTTCAAAGAAATTAGCATCAATAGCCATTCATTGTTTTTCTATCAAATCTTAAACAACCTAGTTAGCAATGCAATTAAATATTCACCAAATAATTCTAAGATAATCATCAACCAGAATGTTGAAAGTAATAATTATTATCTTAAGGTAATTGATAGAGGTTTCGGTATTCCCGAGAAGGATATAAAGCATATCTTTGATAGGTTTTATAGAGTCGATAAATCAAGGAATAGCAAAATTGCTGGAAGTGGATTAGGACTGTCCATTACAAAGGATTTAGTTATCAAAATGGGTGGAAACATCAAAGTTAAGAGTGAAATTAATAAAGGTTCTACCTTTATTGTTTTACTACCAATAAATAAGGATAAAAAATGAAACATACAATTAATAAAGATATATTAAAAGCCTGTGATATAAGAGGTATATATAATGAGGATCTATTTGAAGAGGATTTTTATTATATTGGTTTGGCTTTTGCTACAATTTTAGATGAAAAGAATTTAAAAATATGTGCTGTTGGTCGTGATGGAAGATTGTCCTCTCCCTCCTTAACTAAATCCCTTATTGATGGATTGCTTGAGGGCGGAGTTGATGTTGTAGATTTAGGATTTGTTTCCACTCCTGGAGTATATTTCGCACAGACTCATCTAAAAACAGGCGGAGCCTGCATGGTAAGTGCCTCTCATAATCCAGGCAAATACAATGGATGCAAGTTTGTAATTGATGGTGAAGTATTCACCACAAAATATATCAATCAAATAGATGAAATCTGCTTAAATGGTGATTTTATTAAACCCAATGTTAAAGGACAACTTTCCTTCCATGATATTATAGAAGATTACATTGAAAATCTTTTAAAGGTAATTAATCTTGATAGCTTAAAGAATTCAAACATAGTTTGGGATGCTTCAAATGGTGCTTCTTTATTCATGCTTAAATCATTAATTGATAGACTACCAGGTGCTCATACCATTATTTGTGATACAGTGGATGGTAGTTTTCCAAATCATGAACCAGATCCTAGTAAAGAAGCTAATATGATGGATCTTAAAAAGGCAACAATTGAAAAAAAAGCAGATTTAGGAATTGCATTTGACGGTGATGGTGACAGACTTGGTTGTGTAACCGAGGATGGAACCTTTGTAACAGGAGAACAATTACTGTTGATTCTAGCTAAGGATTATTTACTAACTCACCCTGGTGCAAAGATTATGAGTGAGGTTAAGGCTAGCAAGGTTCTCTACAGTGAAATAGAAAAAGCTGGGGGAGTACCTGTAATGTGGAAGGTTGGCCATACCATGCAACAAGAGAAGGCTTTTTCTGATAATATTGGACTGGCAGGGGAAACAAGTGGTCATGTTTTTTATCTTGAAAATAATGGTCAGGATGATGGAACCTATGCTGCTCTTCGGCTATTGGATTTAATATATAACAAGAATAATAAAACCCTTAAAGCAATGGTAGATGAAATTCCACCTGTAATTACCAAGGGTGAGATACGACTATTTATGGAAAGTAGCAATAGAGAAAAATTGGTAATCAAACTTAGAGAAAAGCTATCGAAAGATGGTCGTGACTTCAATGAAATAGATGGTGTTAGAGTTGAATGCAATGATGGGTTTTGGCTTATAAGAGGATCAAACACTCAACCTCAAATTACAACCTATGTAGAGGCCTTTAATGCGATGGCATATGAAGAAACTCTTGATGATATGAAAAGCTATTTATCCTATGGTGGATATGATTATGATGAATTAAGCTAAGGATACTAGCAATAGTTTAGTTTTGATTTATCGGAATACTAAACTATTTCATAATTTTATATAAAGGTATTGACTGATTGAATGGCTTGTGTAATGAGTTTTTCAGATTTTAATAATATGAAAGTCACTACATTGATGAAGTGATTAACTTTTGAAAAATTAGAAGATGAATATGATTTAAAATTATTAAAAGAATACAAAAGTGATCCTGACAAAGAAGTTTCTTTTCCTCATGAAGAGATGAAAAACTATTATGGCTTATAAAGTATTATATTCAAATATGTTTGATACAACTATTATTAAATCAGCTAGTTCTTTAGCGATACCACGTTGACGATTATCAATTATTAGCTGAGATAAAAGAAGATACATCGAATTTAATTAAGAGAGCTAAATATTTGTAAAAAAAGATTTATAAATATTATAGCTCTCCAATAATCAAGAATCCTAGAAGTCTATACTTGAGGAATTACTTTCCATGTACCAAGCAATTTTTCTTCTAGCATAAGTTGAACATTTAATGTATTGATTTTAGCCTTTTTGTATTGGGCTCTTAATTCATCCATCACCATATCATTAACACAAACTAAAGCTTTTTCATAAGCTTTTTTACAAGCAACTTCTATCTGTAGCTTGTCTTCATATTTCTGATAAAGTTTATTTAAGCTTACCAATGAAGAATTAAAGGTTTTTAGGATTTCAGTATTCTGGGCTTTTAAATAACCACTTTTAAGTTCAGCAATTAAATCAGCAACAGAAACAATCTCTTTTATTTTATAAGCATTTGCTCCTGCAAAAACAAAACCTTTATCAATCTTTCCAAGTCTAGCATTATTAAGTGCAACTGAAATACAATAATTGGCATCATTAGCTTTACAGGTTGATAAACATTTCCAAGTACAATTAAAATTATGCTTTTTACCTTCTTCACTATCTGTTATAAAGCTGTTTCTTATAGCTCTACCAAGCATTCCTACAGGACTTTTGATAAATCCAATATCTTCCTTGGAGCAATTCACATAGGCTAATTTAAATTTTAAATCAGCATCACATTCATCTGTTGCAACAAAACGAGTTGCCATTTGAACACCATCTGCTCCAGCTTCTAAAACATCATAAACATCCTTACCAGAATAAACTCCACCACCAGCAATTAAAGGTATTTTCCTATTATATTCTTTTTCATAGGAATGAAGGGTTTCATTAATTTCACCAATAAGATTTGGGAGTTGATATTCTTTCTTGTCGACTTGATCTTTTTCAAATCCGAGATGACCACCTGCTAAAGGACCTTCAAGAACAACAGCATCAGGAATATCATTGTAGATTTTAGACCACATTTTAAATATTAAATTGGTAGCTCTAGCGGAACTTACAATTGGAACAATTGCAATATTATTTTCTCTCATTCTCTTAACTGGAATATTCTTTATAGGTAAGCCTGCTCCCATAAATACAACATCAACAGCTTCTTCAATAGCTACATCAAGCATCTTCTTGAAATTATTAATTGCAACCATAATATTAACACCAATGATGCCATCGGTTTTTGATCTTGCAATTCTTATTTCTTCTCTAAATACTTTTACACTGGATAAGGCGCCATCCTTGTAATAATCTTTATCTAGAAGGCCTATTCCATTTGCAGCAATGACACCAACTCCACCTTCATTTGCAACTGCACTTGCTAATGATGATAAAGAGATTCCAACACCCATTCCACCTTGTACTATAGGTAAAGATGCTACATGATTTCCAATTTTTAATTGGGGTATTTTTTTCTTACTATTATTATTAAAGTCTAATTGCTTAATAATTTCTTTGACAGGGAAGCTCTTTTCTACTGTTTGAGTAATTTGTTTTAATGAACCTACCATACTATCAAAATTAAAAGTTTTCATTTTAACTCCTTTATTACACTAAATTTCCATTTTGTGTGTATTATTATTAGCATCATACTATTTTTACATATTTTATAAAAGTGTCAATAATAAATATTTGAAAAGTTTTTTATATTTTTTAAATTTCAATTTAATACATATGCTAATGTACTTTGATGTAATTGGCTTTTTAGTTATTTAATTAACTTTAAGGTGAGTTTTAATATTTATAAATTAATTTTTTTACTTGCAAAAATAAATGTGCTATAATATAGGTAGGAAATAGAATAAGTTCGTAATAGAAAATTTCATTATTGGTTTACTAACCAGGAGGCAATCAAGATGTACTATTTATAGATTTAGTTACATTTATCTGTAATAAGAGCTGGTCTTTTAGTATTAAGAATGTAATTGGAGTAAATGGAAAACATATTTGCTATATGTTATATGGCAATCATAATCTGATAAACAAAGTTAGGAGGAATATATGGGAGTTATAACAATTTCGAGAAAAATGGGTAGTTTGGGGTCTGTTGTAGGAAACGAGGTTGCTTCTAGATTAGGAATGAAATGTGTCAATAAAAATTTTATTGCAGAGATAATGAAAGAATATGGTTTTGCTCGATTTAATGAAATATATGATAATGTTCCAAGCTTTTGGGAACGCTACAATGAAGTACGAGTTGATACAGTAGCTTTTTCAATAAAAGTAATTGAAGCTTTAGGTCATTATGGCAATCTTGTTATTGTAGGTCGTGGTGGTTTTGAAATCTTCAATGATTACTGTGATGTACTTAACGTAAGACTTGATGCTCCAAAAGAAATTAGAATAGGCCGCAAAATGATTGAGTATGACTTAACAAAGAAGGAAGCTAAGAAATATGTAGAAAAACATGATAAAGCTCGTAAAGCCTTTCTAACAGATGGTTTTCATAGAGATTATGATGATACCAATGATTTTGATTTGGTTCTTAATACTGGATACATTGATACTGATATAGCTGTAACAGCTATTTGTGATGCCTATGAAGGAATGATAGAAAATGGTAGGAATTGTGATTCTAAAAAACTTTGTACTTTAAAAATAGATACTGTCCTAGAAACCCTAATTGAACAGAAGGTAGGACAACTATAAAACCTTAATGGTTAAATTATACCCTGTTATTTTCCAAGAGAATGTAATGGGGTATTTTTATTTATTGGTGATGGTTTTGAACAAATTCTTTTTGTTCCAATAAAAGCTACAGCTATAAAAAATCGTTTGGTTTTTTGATTATTTTAAATTATTACATTCTTGAGAAAGTTTTACTGCAGTTTGAAAATAGATACATAAAAGACTCTTTGAAATTTAAATTAAACTTCCAGGTCGAATTGTTGTAGCATTTAGGGATGAATCTACTGATGCTTTTAGGATACATTCTTTAAGTGATAATTCATTTGATAGATTGAAAGCTAACGATGCAAGAAATGTATCACCACATCCAATTGTATTAACACAATTATCAACAGAATGAACATCTATCTCATAGAAGCCTGATTCATCAAATACCCAGGTGTTGTTTTTGCCTCTGGTAATAATTGTTTTGATTTGATGCATCTCATATAATTGCTGCATCTTTGAGGATATTTTATCTTTTAGATATTCTGTATCCTCGTTTTCCATTACCACTTCATCAAAGAAGGTTATGCAGAATTCAGATAGGTTGGGTTTTATTATATTGGGGTTGTAGGGCAGTGCTTTTAGAAGTTCATTCTTGCATATATCAAGTATTACAAACTTACCTCGATGTTTGGCTTCCTTAATGAAATCAGCATAGATCAAATCATCATAACCTGGAGCCCTTGTACCTGTTATGATTATAATTTCATAATTATCAAGATTTGAATAAAAGATATCCTTTATTTCTTTAGTGCAGTTTAAATTAACAGCATGGGCTTCTTCAACAAGTTCAGTCGGATTTTCATTGTCACAAATAATGGTGGTGCACGTTCTGTTAGTACCATCAGATAAGGCATATAGCAGATTGATACCATCATCTGTGCATTTAGCTATATATTCATCAGATTGCTCTTTTCCTATATGAGTTAGAACATCACATCTCATATTCTTTTGAGACAGCACACGAGCTATATTTATTCCCTTACCTGATACATCGAATAAAACTCTCTTACTTCTATTAACCTCTCCTGTTTGGAAGTTTTTAAAAATCATGGTTCTTTGAAATGTTGGATTCAGGTTTATGATTAATATACTCATTGTACTCTCCATCTTTATTCTTCTTTAAATATATATTTCTTGATGGCCTTACCAATACCATTGTTATTGTTATTATCGGTTACTGTAAATGCTACAGCTTTAACTGCAGGTACTGCATTGTCCATTGCAATTCCATAACCAGATGCTGCTATTAATTCAATATCATTGTTGTAATCTCCAAAGCTCATAACATTATCGGTATCTATATTTAAGCTATCACACATGATATTTACTGTTGATGCTTTGGAAATACCTTTTGGAACAATTTCCAATATAACTGGTGAGGAAAGGAAGGTATTTATTCCTTTAATATTAGCAGCATCTATTAGCCGCTTTGTGTTAAGAAGGTTTTCATAATTATTATCCTTTGCAAGAATCTTAAAAGGACTGTATTTGTTATTTTCCCAATCCTTTAATAAATTCATCAAAGGTGCCTCTACAGCAGAACCCGTTGTAATTTTTTCTTGAACATCATACCAATAGCCTCTATCATTCATGTATGCCTTATGTAAATCATATATTATTGGATATGAATTGTTATTCATGATTATGGGTATTACTCTTTCAAGATCAGATAATTCAATTCTGATATCTTTAATTACCTTGTTATCAAGTTCAACATAAGAACCATTGAAGCACGATATACCGGTTGGAAAGCCCAATTCCTCTTGAATATTTACAAGACCTGCTTTAAACCTACCAGAGGTTAGAATGGTTGGAATGTTCCTTTCTTCATATGCTCTTTTGAGCATCTCTTTATCATAGGAGTTCATTCTTTTCTTATCATTGAGAAGAGTTCCATCGATATCTGTACAAATTAGTTTTATTTCTTTCATTTTAGGTAATTCACTCTTTTTAGTTTTTTGAGAATACATATTTATCAATAGCCTTACCAAGTCCACTGTTGTTGTTTGTATCTGTAACATCAAAAGCCACAGCTTTAACCTCATCAATAGCATTATCCATTGCAATTCCATAACCAGATGCTGCAATTAATTCAAGATCATTATGATAGTCACCAAAGCTCATAACATTATCTTTATTAATATTTAAGCTTTCACATATTATTTCAACAGTAGAACCTTTGGAAACTCCAGTTGGAACTATTTCCAAAAATATTGGAGATGATAGGAAGGTGTTAATTCCTTCTATATTTGCATCATCTATTAGTTTTTTAGTTTTTAAAAGATTTTGTGGATCTTCATCTCTTGCAAGCAACTTGAAAGGACGGTAGTTTTTCTTTTCCCACTCTTTTATTAAAGGAAGAAGTGGAGTTGCAATTGAAGTATTTGGCATCCATTCTTCTTGCAATTTAAAGCAGGGACCTTTTTCATTCATATATGAATTGTAAAGATCGAAGATTACAGGATACGAGTTATTGCTTTCAATAATGGGTATGAGTTTTTCTAAAGCGGATAATTCAATTCTGACATCTTTTAAGATTTCATTGTTAAATTCCACATAGGATCCATTGAAGCAAGAATATCCAGTTGGAAAACCAAGCTCTTTTTGAATGCCTGTAAGACCCACCTTGAATCTACCAGAAGTCAAGATGGTTGGAATATTCTTCTCTTCATATGCTCTTTTAAGCATCTCTTTATCGAAGTCATTTAATAAACTTTTATCATTTAAGAGAGTGCCGTCTATGTCTGTGCAAATTAGTTTTATTTCATTCATACGCGATAGACTATCACATTTATTATAAAGACTCTAGATAATGTTTGTTAATGGCTTTTGATGATTTTAACCAATACCACCAAGAACAATTCCAAGAACAAAAACAATCAATGAGATTGGTATGAATATAAATTTAGCAAGTATTTCTAACCAACTACCAATGACCTTCTCTCTTCCCTTTTGAAGTTCTATTCTAGATTTCTCTTTACCAAGAACCACGTAGAACATTATAGCAGCAAGGCCTGCGCCAAGAGGACAAGCATAGATGGTTACAAAGTCCATCCATGGGCTAACAATGTCCTGAATTCCAAGACTGATGCTCAATCCTATGGCTAAGATTATTAAAGAGGATGTTTTTCTGCTTAGATGGAATTTTTCTTGCATGGTTGCAATAGGTGCTTCATAGAGGTTTATTAGTGAGGAAATACCACCAAAAAGTACAGCTACAAAGAATACCATCACCAAAATAGAACCACCTGGTATTGTTGAAAATAGATGAGGAAGGTGGATGAACATCAAGCCCGGACCACCTTGGGATAATTTTGTTCCAGTAGTTGCCATAGCAGGTATGATTACAAGGGCTGCAAGCATGGCAGCAATTGTATCAAACAGTGCAACCTTCCAAGCTGAATCCAATATATCAACGTTATCATCAAGATATTTTCCATATATAAGGGTTCCATTACCAGCTAATGAAAGAGAGAAGAACGCCTGCCCCAAAGCATAAACCCAGGTAAGAGGATCTCTTATTAATACAGGATCTATTGTGAACATATATTTATAACCTTCCTTAGCTCCTGGTTGGAAATTGATGTATATTGCAAGGCAAACAAACATTAAGAAAAATAAAGGCATCATTATCTTGTTGGCTTTCTCAATACCCTTACCAATACCCAAAATAACAATGATCGCAACACATATTACTGCAATGATTTGAAATATATTGTTTCCACCTGCAACTGCAGTGGTACCAAACAATCCACCAAGACTTTCAATATCTGGGTTGGAAATTAGATATCCTGAAAATGCCTTGAATACATATTTTATAATCCACCCAACAACAACTGTATAACCAATTGCCATAGCATAAGAGCCAATTACTGGAATTACACCAATTGCCTCACCTATATTTCCATTTCGATCGCTTTGTTCACATGCATACCTAAAGGCACCCATTGGTCCTTTTCGTGAAGCACGACCAAAAGCCATCTCACCAATGGTTCCACTGAAACCTAATATGATTACAAATAGGAAGTAAGGAATAAGAAATGATCCACCACCATATGCAGATACGCGAGTTGGAAAAAGCCAAATGTTACCCATTCCTACGGCGGAACCTATACAAGCTAAAATGAAACCATACTTACTGGAGAAAGAATCTCTCTTTTCTTCTTCTTTATACGCCATATTTAAATTCTCCTTACCTATGCTGTTTCTCTATAACGGTACATAGTATCAACTCATAATAATTAAAATGCAACTATAAAAGTTAAGTTTGTTAATGAGTTTTGATGGATATAAAAAAAATCAATATACAATGATTTTATTACGAAATAAACAAGTGTAAAGTACAAAAAGCATAGAAATTGGAACTTTTTCGATAACTTTTGTAGTTTTTCTGAAAATAAGTTGAATATTCATGCAAATTATTGTATATAGTATTCAGCAAATTATAAAAATATTTTTAAACGACGTAAATATTTTATGGTTTGTTAATTTTAACGGGAGAATGCCAAAATTAATTTGGCATAAAAAAAATTATGAAAAAAAAGTTTTTATTAGTTTTGGTAATTGCACTTGTTGCTTCAACAATGGCATTTGCTAGTGGTGACAAAGAAGAAAAAAACGGTGTAGTTTCGTCTTATAAATTAGGTTTTATTGGACCTCTAACAGGTGATAATGCTAACTACGGTATCATGTCTAGAGATTCTGCTAAATTAGCTGTTAAACATTTCAATGCTAATGGTGGTATCAACGGTACTCCTATTGAAGTTATTGCAGAAGATAGTGAAGGTACAGTTGAAAAAGGTCTTTTTGCTATTGAAAAATTAGCTAATACAGATAAAATTACAGGACTTATTGGACCTGTATTTACAGGAACTACTTTTGCAGTAGGTGCTCGTTGTCAGAATGAAGGCATTCCACTAATTACTGGTTCTGCTACACACGCTGATATAACAAATATTGGTGACATGATATTTAGGACAGTTGTTTCTGATGGTTTACAAGGTGAAGTTGCAGGTCATTATTTCTATGAAGTACTTGGCTATAGAAGCATCGCTGTTCTTTATGCAAAGAATGACTACTCACAGGGGTTATACAAAAGCATGTCAGCTTCCTTTGAAGCACTTGGTGGTACAATAATTGACGCTGAATCCTTCATGGTTGGTGATAAAGACTTAAAGACTCAATTAACTAAAATCAAACAAGTTAAACCTGAAGCAATTTATATTCCAAACTACACAGTTGAAATGGCACAGATTCTAGAACAAGCTTCACAGCTTGGTGTTGATGTTCCATTCCTATCATGTGATGGTTTCTCAGATGCAAAAATATATAAATTAGCTGGTGATTTCACTGATGGTGTTGTTTATATCGCTCCAGCTCAAGTTGAAGCAAGTACAGCATATGTAGAATTCGCAGCAGCTTATGAAGCTTCATATGGTATTGCTCCAGATTCATTTGCAACAAACGCTTATGATGCAACCAACTTAATGATGGCAGCATTAACAAGATGTGTTGAAAAGGGTGATGTTTCAAGAAAAGCTCTTAGAGATGAAATTGCAACAACAAAAGACTATGTAGGTGTAAGTGGTTTAGTAAACTTTGCTGAAAATGGTGATTTAGAAGCTTTCCAGGGTGTATATAAAGTTGATGGAACAACTCCTGTATATCAAGGTGCATTCACTGTTGTTGATGGTAAAATACAAAAAATAACTAAGTAATTAGTTTCGAAAAACCTCAATAATAGCCGGCAAAGTGATTTGCCGGCTTTAGCATTATAAAAAATATTTCCTATTTTGGATGTAAATAAAATAGGGCATGACGAAATAATTCATTAAACTGAATTATATGTTTTAGCCTTTACGGGCGTAAAAAGTAAATACTTAAAAAAGGAGATTCATTGTGGGTTCGATTTCAGAATTTTTTCAACATTTGATGAATGGTCTTACTTTAGGTGGTATATACGCGTTAATAGCTTTGGGCTATACGATGGTATATGGTATCTTGAAATTCATCAACTTTGCACATGGTGATATTCTAATGTTTGGTGCATATATAGGCTTGTTTGTCTTTGATGCATTGCGTGGAAGCGCACCTTTAGGAGCATGGACATTTATTTCCTTCTTCCTTGCAATGCTAGTTTCTATGATGGCAACTGCTGTATTAGGTGTATTAACAGAAAGAATTGCTTATAGACCTTTAAGAAAGGCCAGTAGATTGGCACCTTTGCTATCTGCAATTGGTGTTTCCTTTATCCTTTCAAATAGTGCTGCATGGTTATGGGGCACAGAAAGTAGAAAATTAAATTATCCATTTGATAATACTCCTTTTAATATCGGTGGAGTTGTTATAACTCCTCACCAGATTATGATTCTTGTGGTTGCTGCTATAATGATGATTGTCCTAATCCTTTTTGTAAATAAAACAAGAATGGGTAAGGCAATGAGAGCAGTAAGTTTGGATCAAGATACATCAAGACTTATGGGAATCAATGTTAACCAAGTTATTAGCATGACATTTGCTATCGGTTCAGCTTTAGCTGCATCAGGTGGTATGTTAATTGCATTGGATTACAAGTGTTACCCTTCAATGGGTATGATGCTCGGACTTAAAGCCTTCGTTGCTGCTGTTGTAGGTGGTATTGGAAATATCGGTGGAGCTATGTTGGGTGGTATCTTATTAGGACTACTTGAAACCTTTGGTGTTGCAGTATTTGGCATTCCAACAGCTATGAAAGATACAATTTCATTTGGAATTTTAATTTTGGTTTTATTATTGAAACCAGAAGGATTACTTGGAAAAGTAGTAAGGGAGAAAGTTTAGTATGCTAAATTTCTTTTTACTTATTGTAATATATACAGGCATCTATTCATTGATGGCTATGGGACAAAACTTGATGACAGGCTATACCGGTATGTTAAGTTTATGTCAGGCAGGTTTTTTTGCAATTGGTTCCTATGCAACTGCAATTTTAACAACACGATACGGATGGACCTTTTGGGCTACAATTCCTGTATCGGCTATTTTTGCTGCTTTGTTCGGTGTTCTAATTGGTCTTCCAACATTAAGACTGAAAGGTGATTACCTTGCAATCGCAACTCTTGGTTTTGGCGAAATTGTAAGAAATGTTTTAAATAACTGGGATAGCCTTACAGGTGGACCTATGGGTATTCAAAGAATTCCAATGGTTACCATATTTGGTTTTACAATCAATCCTTATAAAAAAATAGCATTCCTTATTATGGTTTGGCTTTTTGTTCTTTTCTTCTATATTATGTTTGAAAGACTTGGTAGATCTAGAATGGGACGTGCATTGATGGCCATTAGAGATGATGAAATTGCAGCTGAAGCCATGGGCATCAACTCAACAAAATATAAAGTATGGGCATTTGCAATTGGAGCTGCTGCAGCTGGTGTTGCAGGTAGTTTGCAGGCTGTTTATTCCTTATCTATTACTCCTGGTTCTTATACTTTTATGATATCTGTATTGGTATTATGCATGGTTGTTCTTGGTGGTATGGGAAACTTTGCTGCTGTTATTCTTGGTACATTTATTATTCAATTAATAAGCTATTTTCCTCAACTTGTTGGTTTGTCTAGTGTTATTCCACCACAATTCAAACAAGTATTATTTGGTGCAATCCTCGTTGTTATGATGATTTGGAGACCACAAGGTATTATTGGTATTAGAAGCTACATGGTTGGAAAAATTAAAAAAGGGAACAAGGAGGTAGCAGATGAACTTGCTTGAGACTGAAGAATTAACTAGAGCCTACGGCGGTGTTATAGCCGTAAACGAAGTTTCATTTGTTGCTCAAAAGGGCATGATTACAGGTCTTATTGGACCAAATGGTGCTGGTAAAACAACATTATTCAACAACATGACAGGCCTTGATGTTCCCTCTTCTGGTAAAGTTTACTTTGAAGGAAAGGATATTACAGGAATGAACTCTCATAAATTATCTCGTTTAGGAATGTCTAGAACCTTCCAAAATATTAGATTGTTTCAAGAAATGAGTGTTATTGAAAATGTAATGATTGGACGTCATTATATGACAGGAAATCCTGATCATAAAACTGGTAGATTAAAGAATGCTTTTTCTTCATATTTCAAAATGAAACAGGAAGAAGAAATTATGTATGATAATGCTTTAAAACTTTTACAATTCTTTGGTATTGAAGAGCTAGCACAGGAATTTGCTAAAAACCTTCCTTATGGTCACCAAAGAGAATTAGAAATTGCTAGAGCCTTGGCTTCAGAGCCAAAAATTTTATTCTTGGATGAACCAGCTGCTGGTATGAACCCTCAAGAAACAGAACACTTGATGGCTACAATCAGAAGAATTAGAGATACTGGTGTATCTGTTGTATTAATTGAACATGATATGAAATTGGTCATGAATATCTGTGATAACATTACAGTATTGAATTATGGCCTGTTGATTGCTCAAGGAACGCCACACCAAATTAAGAATAATCCATTGGTAATTGAAGCTTATCTTGGAAAGGATGAAGACTAGAATGGAAGAATTATTAAAAATAGATAATATCAGTGTTAACTATGGTGCCATCACAGCATTAAGAGAAGTTAGCATGAGTGTTAATAAAGGTAATATTGTAAGTCTTATTGGTGCAAATGGTGCTGGAAAATCAACACTGTTAAAAGCAATAGTAGGACTTGAACCATTGGTAAATGGCAAAATTTCATACTCTGGTAATATTCTTGCAACTAATAATGTAAGAAAAAGCATCAGAACTGAAAACATTGCAAGATTAGGAATATCACTTGTTCCTGAAGGCCGTCATGTTTTTGCAGATATGACTGTTGAGGAGAACCTTGATATGGGTGCTTTTCTTGTTACAGATGATGCAAAGATTAGAAGAAAGAAGGAAGAGATGTTTGATTTCTTCCCAATTCTTGGTGAACGACGCAATCAAAAAACAAGATCTCTATCTGGTGGAGAGCAACAGATGATGGCAATTGCCAGAGCTCTTATGAGTGGTCCTAATTTATTATTACTTGATGAACCTGGTTTGGGACTTGCTCCATTGGTAGTTCAAGATATCTTTGAAAAGATTGCATATATTAATAAAGAAGAAAAAATTACAGTTTTTCTTGTAGAGCAGAATGCTAAAATGGCATTAAGAGCATCTACATCAGGATATGTAATGGAAAATGGTAGAATTGTACTATCGGGATCATCACATGACCTATTGAATAGCAAGCAGGTGCAAGAAGCATATCTTGGTGCTTAATTAAAAAATAACTTGTTTTAATATTTACGGAGACTTATTTCTTTTATTAGATTTAAGTCTTTTTTATTTCATTTGAGTTTTTGTAAATGCTTAAATAGCCGGATTTATTGATTTAGCTCCATATTTTCTTGACTTACTGTTAAGTTCGGATTGATAATATTTGTAATTAAGAATTGGAGGATTTGAAATATGAATAGAAAATTTAGAAATTCATTGATTTTATTGATGATTGCAATAACTTTTGTATTTAGTAGTTGTACTACTTATGATAAAGGCAGTGATTGTGAAACTGCAATAGCAGATATGCAACCAGAAATGGTAGAGAGTGCTACTACAGATGTAATGGTAGCGGATCCAGTTAGACATGAATTTGCTTCAGAATTGGTTGAAGGTGTTTTTGTTTCACCTGATAAATATGGAAATATGTTAACATCCATTCAAGCATCTGAATTAGAGAATGCAGGCCTTTTTTTTGGTGACTTAGTTGATGTTAGTGTTAATGGAGTTAAATACACCTGTCCTATTGTTTCAACATATAGTGATGTTGATGTAGGTGAATTCTTACTTAGAGTAAAGGACAATGAAGTATATTTATCAATTAACTATGGTAACTGTGAAAAGAAAACAGGTGCTGAAGCAAATATGCCATTATCAATTAGCATGAATGGTGCAGGTGCTTACTTACTTGAATATAAAACTAGACATCTAGTAAGAACAGAAGTAAGAAATGATTATGCCTCTGATGCAGTTTTTGCTAACTTCAGAGAGGTTTCAACAAAGAATATAACACCTGGTATATTATATAGATCTTGTAGTCCTTCCCTTGGTGATGCAAGAGCTCCTTATGCTGATTCCTTAGCTAAAAAAGCTGGAATCAAAACAATCATCAACATGGCTGACAGTAAAGAATCCTTGTTGGAGACCCTTGATCCTAATTCTTGGTACAAAACTATGTATGATGCTGGCAATGTTATTTTACTTGATATGGATGTAGATTATTCTAGTGTAGAATTTGGTGAATCTCTAGCAAAGGGATTTAAATTCATGGCAGCAGGTGAGGCACCATTTTTAATTCACTGCAATGAAGGAAAAGATAGAGCCGGTTTTGCTAGTGTTCTCTTAGAATCCTTGATGGGTTCACCATTAAGTGAGATTACAAAGGATTACATGTTAAGTTATTTTAACTACTTTGATGTTCAAGAAGGTACCTTGCAATATGATTATATTGCGGATACTCCTTATAAAATGTTAGATGCAATTTCAAATGGGATGGAAGTTACAGATGAAAATTTAAGCGCAATTGCTTATAATTACATGATTCGTAGCGGATTAACTTCTAAAGAAATTATAGAACTTATGGGAAAATTGATGTAACAAATTTGTCATAGATATATGAGGCCAATGGTGAACTTTAATATTCATTGTTGGCCTTCTTTTTTACAAATATTCAATAATTTATAGCAATGAAAAAACTGACTTTTTGATAACAGTATTTTCTATTTGATGGTTAACAATAAACTGGATTGGGTACTATATAAAACTGATGAACAATTCAGACATAATTTCTTCAAAATACCCCTTCTCCTGAGAATTTTTGTAATGATTTGGTAAATATCATAATTTAAACTTCACTGAAAAGGGTTAATCTTTATACAAGAATTATGTTTTTGGAACACCATTATTTTGCGTATTCTGAAGAAGAACCTCTGCAGGTATATGACGTTCTTTATGCAAGTTTAGCATCATCGAAAACTCAAGAAATCGTTTTCGATTTAATACCTCAGAAATTATACTCTGGCCCCAAATGATTTGATTACGGTCTTTTCCCTTTAGCTCCTGTTGATCCATAACAAAGATGATTGCATCAATAGGATCTGGTAGATTAACAGGAAAGGTTTAATCCTCATTGATAGTAATCAATGAGGTTAAAGTTTCAATCTCATCATTGGTATATTTAGATTCAGGTTCTTCCATAAGAGCTTCAATATATTCTAATGCAATCTCATAATCATGATTATTTTTTAATATTTTCTGTTTTATCATATTTTCTCCGTATTAACTTTCTCATTTTCTGCAGGAGTACCAATAAACCTAATTAACAACTTCTATGTAGCATATTTTGCTTTCACAATTATCCTATAAGAATTCCCTTATATGCTAAATACTCATCTAATATCTTGAAGGATATCTGGAACTCCAAATACTATTATAATGGTGATTGGATCTGAATATTAAGTTCTCTATATCATGTGATACCATGTATCTTCTATATATTTTGAAATGAATTTCTATTTAGATAAGTTTTTTATTTTTTATAAAATATACCAACTGCAATTTAATTGTTACATTCTAAGCTTGTTACACTTCGATTGTAAATTCAAGGCTATAAGAAGAACAAGAGAAAAAAGTACTGAATACGACAAAAAAGTGGATTATCCTTATTTGAGCTTTAAAATCCTACAAAAAACTATAAAACACGGCTTTTAATATTTTGTTAAATAAATAACAAAACCTGGATATTCTTATTTGACTAATCGTTTTATGAGTATTCATGTAATAAAAATACATAATGATTATCATTTTCTTGATTGGTCACTTCTTTCTGCCAATATATTTGTATTTTTAACTAATTCCTTTGATACTCACTCTATTTTGATATATAATTTTTTTATATTATTGGATATATATTATTTAGATAATTAAATATGTGTTTTACCTTTATCTGTTGAATAATCAAACACTAGATGGTGTTTGATGCTACTTATAAAGACTGTTGTAAAAATTTTTTAACAACTTTTGTGGAAAATTTGTATAAATTGAGTTAAAATACATATATTAAGGAGAGTAACTAATGATTATTGAACACAGAATGACTAGAAATCCTATAACTTGTAATGCTGAAATGTCTTTGGCAGATGCCTCTTCTCTTATGAAACATGAGAAAGTAAGTACTTTGCCTGTTTTGGATAAAAACAAAAAACTCATAGGTATTATTACCGAAAAAGATCTCTTACATGCTTCTCCTTCTCCAGCAAGTAGTTTATCCATTCATGAAATGGCTTACTTATTAAGCCGTTTGACTGTTGGAAAAATAATGAATAAAAAAGTAGTAACAATAGATAAAACAATAACAGTAGAGGAAGCTGCTAGAATGATGGTTGATCAAAGTTTATCTTGTTTGCCTGTTCTAGAAGATGAAAGGCTCATTGGTATTCTAACCAAAACTGATATGTTTAAAATTCTACTAGAATTATTTGGTGCTCGTCACTTTGGTGTTAGAGTATCATACCTTGTTGAAGATAAACCAGGCACAATTGCTCATATCACAGCTGCTCTTGAAAAAAAAGGAATCGATATCATTACATTTGGAACCTTTATGGGAACTGATCCATCAAATTCAATTCTAACCATGAAGGTACAGGGTGCATCAATGACTGAAGTTATTGAAATAATCAAACCATTTGTAAGCCAGATATTAAATGTTCAGGAGGTATAATGAGCAAACGACGAAAAAAAGTCGGAAACGAAAATACCAAAAAAACGACTGGTGACAGTCGTTTTTCTGTATTAACCGACGAAAAAGATACATACAATCCATTTAAAGGATTGAAGAAAGAGGATGTCGTAACTAAAGCAAAACCCGCGACAAATAAAAATAAGCAAACCCAGAAAGCGAAAGCTCCACCAAATCCAAATCTTAAGAAGACACCCTTGGTTCAAACTTTTGAAAAAGATATAACTTTTGAGGATATTTTTTCAAGTTGGGAAAATGGTAGATCTGTTGATAATGTAAAGAAAAAATCAAAAAACATTAAGAAATCTACGGTACAAGGGGATGAGGATTTTGCTTCTGTATTTGCTCAATGGGAAAGCTCACAAGGAATTGCTCCTAAGGAGAAGAAGACACCACCTAAAAAGAGTAATAACTACAAACCAACTAAAGACTTCGGACAACTGCTTGAACAATTTGAAAGTCACGGTGATAACCATAAGGTGCAGAAGAGGACGGATGTTAATCAAATTCTAAAAAGAACAGATGAAGATGATTCAACAAGTGATAAAGTAAATAATAAAAATCAGAACAAGAAACAAACGAATAATAAAGTTAAAAACTTATCAGAATTACCAAAGAATTATAAAATAATTTCTCAAAGTGCTTCTGTAAAGCAAAAAGAAAATATCAAAAATAATAAAAACAATAAATTTGAAAATACGAACCGTAATACGGTAAAAGAGATAAATAATGAACAGAATACTAAAATTAGTAATAAAAATGGAGCGCAGTCCTTTACGAAGATTTATGATAATAAGAAGTCGGAAATAGAAAAATTTGATAAATTTGATACTAAAATAGTAAAGGAAACTTTAAAATCGCATGAAGAAGTAATAGAAGCTGCTAAAGTGGAAGCTGCTAAAGTGGAAGCTGCTAAAGTGGAAGCTGCTAAAGTGGAAGCTGCTA
>CAYWGU010000017.1:35810-39185 GCA_964457975.1 uncultured Spirochaetaceae bacterium
AAAGTAGAAGCTGCTAAAGTAGAAGCTGCTAAAGTAGAAGCTGCTAAAGTAGAAGCTGCTAAAGTAGAAGTAGAAGTAGAAGTAGTTAAATTAGAAACTGCTCAGCTAATTGATAAAGTTTTAGAAAAAGATTTAGAAAAAAAGGATAAGGCTAAAAATAAAAATTGTTCATGGAATGTAGATACCAAGATAAGCGATAAATATAGTAAAGAAGATGAAGACGAAACGATAGAAGTTGTAGAAGTTGTAGTTGTTGATAAACCAAAGAAGTTTGATAATAAGAAAAACGACATTAGTAAAACTGTTAAAAATAAAAAAAACAATAAGGAATACAAGAAAAATGAAAACTCTAAAAAAAGAGCTCCTTTTATTGTATCCTCTACACCTGAAGACGATGATGTTCCCTCTAAATGGAATTTCAGTGATATTTACAGAACTTGGAGTAGCCAAAATGAAGAGGATAAAGCCATAGCTGAAGCCAAAAAGAATAAGGATAAGAAAGAAAACAAAGGTATTTCTATTTCCTATCTTAGGTCTATGAGTCCTCAAGCTGAACTAGATCTTCATGGTTTGATTAGTGATGTGGCAATGCTTAAAACTCGCGAGTTCTTGGAGCAATCTCGAGGCAAAGGACTGAAGAAAGTAAGCATAATTACTGGAAAAGGAATACACAGTAAGGATGGTAAGGGAGTATTGCAGGACGTTGTATTATCAGAAATAAGACTTTCTGGTATTGTTAGAGAAGCATATAATCCTAAAGCCATTGATGGTGGTTCTGGAGCAATATGGGTTATTTTTAAATCCACAACTGATAAAAAAATATATTTTTAATATTTTATTTAAAAATGATTCCAAGTTGGTAGTGTAGGTAAGATGTAAAAGTCTCTACATTTCCTTGCTTGGAATTTTTTACAATTAAATTCAATTTTAAAATTAAAGATTTTTCTTGCAGAGGAACTATTTCCTTTACAGCTTTAATTTATAGCTTTAAAACATTGCATACAATCTAGAATAATTTTTATTTGAAGTAGTAGAAAGATAAGAAAATGTTTCTATCCTCAAAATCATTCAAAGTTATTTGTCTCTAAATTTGATTGGAGATAACCATTTATTAGGGCATTAATTATTAAAATCACAAAAATCTATATCTTTATGGGTTGAATTCTTATTGGAATTTAAAGAGAACAGATTCTTAATTATAATTTTAAAAATTTTAAAATAATTTACCATACCAATACTTAAATAACTTACTAAACAATAAGTATTTATAATAAGACATGTTTGTTTTGAGCTTGAATTGGCAAACAAATTGCACCGAATGTAGTAAGTTAGAATGGCTCATATTGAAACTAGATGTAGTACTAAATTTGACTAAAAAGATTTTTTTAGATAAGAATAAAAAAAGAAAAGGGATGTTTTTTTCATTTAGTTATTGACATATGCCAGTAACTGTACTATCTTATAAGTGTATTCGACATATGTCGGAAACAAAATAGATTTTACAAGGAGTTTTATATGCCAAGATTTAACGGAACAGGCCCAGAAGGAAAGGGCGAATTAACAGGAAGAGGATTAGGAGCATCGAAAGATGGAGTATGCGAAGGAAGAAATGCTGGATTAATTGAAAACCAGGGATTTTATGGAAGAGGTAGACAAGTGAACAACACAGAAGTAACAACAACAGTACAGCGCGGAAGAGGAATGGGTCCTTGCGGATTAGGATTAAGAAGAGGAATGGGCGGACGTTTAATGGACGGTTCCGGTAGAGGACAAGGCTTAGGTCTTGGCAGAGGTCGTCAAGCAGGTATGGGTCGAAGAGGCTTAACACCAGCAAACGGTAGAGGTATGGGAAGAGGTAGAGGCTTTAACTAGTTATCAACTTTGAAACATTAACTTAAATTCATGTGTGTATTATGCATGATTGAACCACAAGCACTAGCCATTATTTCTGAACTCTAATAATAAGCCAGTGCTTTTTTTCGTTCAAATTATTCAACTAAATTATTAACCCTATCAAATGTTTGGTGCACAAATTCTAAATCACCATTAATTCGACTTTCGGGTAGAGCTTTATTCAAACTATTTGTCAGTAAAAGATCTTCTAGTCCACACAAGTTAATCAAATCTTGATTATGTTTGTTCCATTTATGAGATATTGTAATATTATCAATAATTGTATCAATTTTGTCCTGATCTGTGTTCAACAATTTCTTTGCCTTATATTCACTTACAATTGATTCTTCAAATAATCTTATAATTATAGTTCTATAAGGAACTGCAAAAATATCCATTAATTTTAAACAATCAAGAGTTGTTATATTATTTTTATCAATTCCATAAACTTCAATTTGTTCTAAAAGAGAAGTTGGTGAAACCAGCAGCAGTCTTGCAAATTCATTTGCACTCATTTGTTGAGTATCAACTAAAACATCCTCCAAAATGGATGTGGTTATTAATGAACCATTCAGCAATAAATAATTATTTTTTACTGTGATGTAACATAAAATATGGAAAAGTTCATGTGCTCCAGCTAATATCAAATTACTTTGCGGTTGCATGGAATTCATTACAATGAAAATTTCACCATTTCGAATGCAGGAAAATGATGTTAGTTTGTCATCTGAAGTAGGTAATTTGATTATGTTCAATATTCTATTATTTTTTTTGCAATAGTTATCCATAACCTGAAATATGTTATTTTGAATTATTGTATTACCATTATAGATTGTATTGAATTTCTTGACTTCACTTTTTAATAATAGATATTTTGATGGAAAGTTGTGGAATAAAATATTTTGAAACGAACTATTCATTATCATTTACTACCTTTTTCTTTTTTTCAAATTCTTTAGCTGCATTTCTATGGAATAGAAGCATGTTAATAAGTTCATCAGCAATCAATATTGTTTGTTTTGCATCCTCTTCATCAACTTTATCTACAATTTTTCTAAACACATTGGTTTCGAGATTTTTTTCTGAGACTTTACAGAGTTTATCCATTGTAGTATCCAAAATGATGGCAATATCTTTTAGTTCAGAAGCATTGATTCCTCTGCTTCCATTTAACATCTTATTTACTGTCTGACGAGGAATATTTAAGTTTTCAGCTAATTTTGACTGCTTTATGTTTTTAAATTTTAACGTTTCAACAATGTTGTTAGCAATAATCAAATCTTGATTTACCATTTAATACCTCTGAATTGTAGAATAACTAAAAATAAATGCTTTGTCATGAATTTGGTTACAAAAAGTAGATAATTATTAAAATTGTAACTAAATACAAGCATAAAGCGTAGAATTTATATTCAAGAATGCTATTAAGGTTAATTGAAAAGTTAAATGCAACTAAAAGCCTGTTTGGAAAAGTAAATGCAA
>CAYWGU010000018.1:0-4879 GCA_964457975.1 uncultured Spirochaetaceae bacterium
AGTATTATTCGCAAATATAACAACTAAACAGTGTCGTAAAATAGTTTATAATTTTAAAAACTGATTATGATAAATATCATTATTTTATGAGGAATATTTTAAGAATTAGTCATGAAACATGGGATATTAATATTTTCTATGAAAAAATTTAAAAAATAAGAGGTAATATTATAATGAGTAGAATAATAGATAACAGTGTAACAATATATGAGGCAATGCAAAAAATTCAAGAAGGGAAATATGTAATGCCTGCTTTTCA
Source organism: uncultured Spirochaetaceae bacterium (assembly GCA_964457975.1). GTDB lineage: Bacteria > Spirochaetota > Spirochaetia > Sphaerochaetales > Sphaerochaetaceae > Pleomorphochaeta. The sequence continues at coordinate 260 of CAYWGU010000018.1, forward strand.
AAGGCAATTTGTTTGGAGCATGGGGCAAATTGAAAAATTATGGGATTCCATTTTACTTGATTACCCTATTGCTACCTTTTTATTTTGGAATGTTGATAATTCAAATGTTTCAAGTGATACTTACTTTTGTGAGTTTTTATCAAAGACTACATTTAATAGTAGAAAACAACCTGATAGTGCAAATTATGATTTGATTAATATCAATCTGGATAATACAAATACTGCAGTATTAGATGGGCAACAAAGATTAACATCTCTTTTTTTATCGTTATTTGGCGATACGTGTATTCGACCAAAACAAGCAAGAAAAAATTCTGGAAATAGAATTATTACTAAATTATTGATAGAATTAAATCATAATAAAATATCAGTTGATGAAGAAGAATATAATACTAAGAAATATGATATCAAATTCAGTGATAAGGTTGGTAAATTGAGTCCAACTCAGTTTGATGTAAAAGCAATAATTGATAAAGATTTCCAAGATAAAAATACCAGAGAAAAAGCAATTGAAGACGCTATAAAAAATGTTCCTTTAGACAGTAAGACTTACGCTAGAAAGATTCTAAACAAGTTATGTAATAAATTGTATATTGAAAAATTAATAAGGTATACTGAAATTGCAGATATGAAGCAAGATGCTGCTCTTGAAATGTTTGTAAGGTTCAATAGTGGCGGTAAAGTGCTTCGTAAATCTGAAATAACCATGTCTATTCTTGAGGCTTATTGGCCAAGTGCAAAAACTGAGTTTGGAAAAGCTCTTGTTGATTCATATCAAGGATTTGGATCAGATTTTATTGTACGTTCTTCAATGATGTTATATGGAGATGTCGTAAAAGCTAACATTAACAAACAAATAGCTAGTAGCATGAAAAATGATTGGAAAGCCTTCCAAAAAACACTAAATAATCTAGAAAAATTATTTAAACAAATGAAAATTGATATAAGACGATTTTCTAGTAGTTGGAATGTACTTTTGCCTATTATATATTATATTCACTATAATTCTGATTATGATAAAAACATATCTAGCATTAGGGCTTATTTGACTAGAGCTATATTTTTTACCTATTTTCAATCTGGAACTACAAGCAAACTTCAACAAATGAAAAGTAATATTAATAGCTTTTCAAATGAAATTACAATTGAAATGTTAAATCAGATGAATGATTTGAGAGTTACAGAAGGAAAAATTGAAGACCTGCTTAACTATGAAAAAGGTAGCCGAGTTGCAGGAGAATTACTTTACTATTTGAATCTTGATTGGATAAATAAAACCTTTAAATATGAGCAAGATCATCTTCATCCCGATGGTCGATTTAATCAAGGAAAACCAATTTCAATTTCTTCAGAGGATTGGAATAGATGGAGAAGTTTACGGAATCGCCTTCCTAATATACAACTGTTAGAAGGAAGAAGTAATGGTAGTAAATCTAGTATGCGCCTTGTTGATTATTATAATGATATGAATAAGGAACAGCAGAATATCTTTTATAGACAGGCAATGATTTCGCAAAATGTTTCGCTTGAAATAGAAGATTTTGACGACTTTTATAATTCACGAAAAGACCTGCTTATAAAAAAAATACGAGAATTATTGGGCTGATTAAGTTAGTTTAAAAGAATGATAGCTTTTTATTCATATATTTATAGTTTCATTTAAAAAAAACTGTACAAAAACTGTACCAAAAGTTTTAATTCTCTTTAATAATATGTGAAATGACTTGAAATATTTGGTATAAATGGTACGATTTAACATTTAAAATACTATGTGATAAACAATTAGCACAGAGTGGGAATAATTTCATAGGATTTTGATCCTATACTAATCAAAAAACCAACATTAAAGAGGTTCATAGAAAAAGATGATACTAATGGACTTTCTTATATTGAATAAATATAAGAAAATATATTCCTAATATTCCACCATTATAAAGAAATATAGCTATAAGTAAGGACCGATTAATAGTCTTATTAAGTTTAGAACTTTGCTAATTTAATAAGACTAGGTGTGATTCTTTTTAAAAAAATTAAAACTCAATCATCACTTCTGCTGATTGTCCAAGTGTTTTATAATGATGCTTCACATTTTCAATGCTACTAACTGTATCACTTACTTCAATCAAAGCATCACTTGCTCCGCGACCTGTAATGATGATCATTGGAAAGTTTGGTTCCAGCTTTTTCTCTTTAAGGTAAGATAGAGCTTCTTTTTCATCAAGTAAATCATACTTAAAGGTATATGTTAATTCATCCAATACGATGAGATCATATTTACCACTTCCAAGGCATTGCTTGAAGAATTGCCATCCTTCCTGACATTTAATTCTTGATGGATCAAGTGTTTCTTGATTCCAGGTAAATCCCTCACCAAATGATCTCCAGGTACAACCAAGTTTAGTTAAACATCTGTACTCACCATAGCTTTCAACATCATGTTTTATAAACTGTATTACGGCCACATTCTTATCATGACCTAAGGCTCTTACACAGCAGCCAAGAGCTGCTGTTGTTTTACCCTTACCATTACCAGTGATGCTCATAATTATACTCATTATTTTAAAGCCTCTCTTTCTGCTCTGAAGGTATAAATTAAAGCATTGATTAGAGCAGCTGCTACATTGCTTCCACCTTTCCTACCACGATTAACAATGCAGGGCATACCTGATTCAACAATCAAATCTTTAGCAGGTACAACATTAACAAAACCTACAGGAACGCCAATAACCAATTGAGGATCAATCTTTTTCTCATCATATAGTTCTCTTATCTTTATCAATGCAGTTGGAGCATTTCCTATTACAAGGATAAGTGGTCCATCAATTTTAGCAGCTCTTTCCATTGAAACACTTGAGCGAGTTACACCTCTCTCTTTTGCTTCACGAGCTACATCGTCATCGGCGATAAAACAATGATAATTGATTCCAAGATCACTCAAGACTTTCTTGTTGATCCCTGATAAAGCCATGCTTGTATCTGTTACAATTGTTGCGCCCTCAACAAGAGCCTTTCTTGCATTATCTATGATATCAGGTGAGAAATAAAGTGTTTTAGCATATGAAAAATCTGCTGAGGTATGAATAGCACGTAATATTAAAGGTGCTTTTTCTGCATCTAAAATTGTATCATAATCCTCTTTTAATTCTTTTGTTATTATTTCAAAGCTTCTCTTTTCAATATTCTTGGGCTCTACAAATTCTATTTCCATTACTAATTTCCCTCTTCTATAATTCTAATGATCTCATCAACATCAAAGCACTCTTCCATTGATGCAGCTAGTTTGTTGTATTGCTCTTCTTTGTATTCAAAGTAGTTGCTACCTGTAGCATCATCTGAATAAGGAGTCAGTCCTTTCTTCTCACATAGATCTTTTACGATGGAGCGAACCACATCATTGGTATCAAAGAAACCATGAATATATGTTCCATATACTCCATCACATTCAAAACCATCAAAACCTGTATCTGTTTTGATGAATACATTACCATCACCTTCATACAAACTGGTCTTACCCATATGAATTTCATAGCCTTCCACTCGACTACCAGAAAGACCTTTTAAATCTCCACCACAGCTATTAATGATACCAGAGATCTGTCTTGTTTCCTTGCTTCCTTCAAGTATTGTTTGAGTATGTAATAAATTAATCCCCGTGGTCCTTGCACCAACAACTCCTTCAACACCTAATGGATCCGATATTACAGCTCCTAGCATTTGATATCCACCACATATACCAACAATAGGAATACCTCTCTCATGAGCCTTTGTAAGTGATAAATTAAAATGGTCTTCCTTTAAAGCATTCAAATCATAAATGGTATTCTTTGAACCTGGAAGAATTATTAAATCAGGGTTTCCAAGTTCTATGGGAGTACTTACATATCTCAAGCTTACCTCAGGTTGAGCGGCAAGATATGTAAAATCTGAATAATTGGACATGTGCTTTACTCGTATTACAGCAATATCCAAAAGTGAGCTTTTATCTGATGGGGAATCAAGTCGTTCACTTTGACTGTCTTCATCATCAATATCAAGGAATTGATAAGGAAGAACTCCAATGGTTGGAGTATGTATTAAATCTTCAAGTTGCTTTAGTCCTGGTTTAAGAAGCTCAACATCACCTCTAAATTTATTTATAATAACACCCTTAACAAGAGCTCTCTCTTCCTCAGATATTAGTTCCATTGTTCCATAAAGTTGGGCAAAAACACCGCCTCTATCTATATCACCTACGATGAAGACTGGAGCTTTTATACGAAGAGCAAGTCCCATATTTACAAGATCATCTTTTCTTAAATTTATTTCAGCAGGAGATCCGGCGCCCTCTACTATTATTAAATCATAATCCTTGGCCAATTCATCATAGGCGGCCATTATAGGAGTAACCATATCTTTCTTAATTTTATAGAATTCTTTAGCACTGTAATTTCCAAGCACTTTTCCATTAACAATTACCTGGGAACCTACATCACTTAGAGGCTTCAACAGAAGAGGATTCATCAAACAATTAGGCTCAATTCCAGCAGCCTCTGCTTGAACAACTTGAGCTCTTCCCATCTCTAGTCCTTCTTTTGTTATAAAAGAATTAAGAGCCATATTTTGTGCCTTAAATGGTGCAAC
>CAYWGU010000018.1:4979-11603 GCA_964457975.1 uncultured Spirochaetaceae bacterium
AACAATGAAGTCATCATACTTAGATAAGTTATGATAAATAACTGTGCTCTCTTGATTTATAAGACATCTTTCATACTCACTAAAGCAAGGAGAAAGAAGCAAACCTCTCTTGGGTTTTATTATACGAATCAATCTATCAATCAACTCACTAGCACCAATTCCAATGCTTATTTCATCACCTTCAATGTTATTACATCGTGCTAAGGCACTCTCAACTTCACTTGGATAGGAAGGAGGATAATTCATATAGAACTCATCCTTGCTAGCACAGGATTTTAAAACATCTTTTACAGATTCCATAACCCCCAAAGGGTTGAGATTAATTGAAAAATCATATGATACCAAGTCGATACCGCCGTGATTATATTTTTCCATTTTAAAGCACCTCAATTAATTTAGGAGCAATCAGGATAATAACTATAAGGAGAAAGGCAATAATGAAAAAAGCTATAAAGGATGTCATATATAAGAGTCTATTAGCTCTTACAATATCATCTTTATCTATCAGTTTTATAGGATCTCCCATAAAGGGTTTCTCTTTTACAATACCACCATAAATAGCATCACCTGCCAGTTGAATATCTAATGCACCAGCGGCAGTCGCCTCACTTTGTGCTGAGTTCATGCTAGCATGTTTATATCTATCTCTTTTAAAAATCTTAAATGCATTCTTTGTATCATAGTGAAGAAAGATGGATGCAATCATCATAAGTAACGCTGTCAATCTTGCAGGTATGAATTGAATTATATCATCCATTCGTGCACTGAAAGTTCCAAAGTATTGATACCTTTCATTCTTGTATCCAACCATTGAATCAAGTGTATTAACACACTTGCATAAAACACCACCAAAAACACCAAATAAAGCTATATAAAATAGTGGAGATATAACTCCATCACTGGTATTTTCTGCTATGGTCTCTATATCAGCTTTTATTATGCCCTCTGCATCTAATTCAGCTGTATCACGCCCAACAATATAAGAAAGTTTAACTCGTGCAAGCTCAATATCACCATCATTGAGAGCATGATAAACATACATGCTCTCTTTCTTTAGAGAGTGTGTTGCAAGACACTGATAAACAAAGAAAACCTCAATACAAAGGCCTAGATAAAGGTTTATTTGATAACCCAAATATAGTACTCCTGCAATTGATAAGAATGTAATCCCAACAGATAAAATCCATAAAATCAAACCTGCAAAATGGGAGTATTCTTTATTATCGGGATGTCTATTTAAAAGTTTATCAAATAGGGAAATAAGCTTTCCTTCAAACTGCACAAAATGATAGAGACCTCTAGGATCTCCAATTAAAAGATCAAGAAAATAACCGAAGACAAGGGAAATAAGGATGTGGTAATTTAGTATTATATTAATCAAATTGACTCTCCTTTCTTCTTTTCTTTATTATATTCTTTCATCTTGGTAATAAATCTTTCAAGTAGTTTTGGATTGGATGGAAAGTAAAAGTGTGGAAACCCTGCAAACATCGTGGGAGATGTTATAGCACAGCTATGTTTCTTACCACTAGAGAGCTTTGTTTCCACACAGCCCGTTCCTTCATCCGTTGATGAATAATAATGAAATTCATGAACAAGTGTACTCTCACCTTTTTCAAATAAAAGATTGTCTTCTTTGCTTTCAAGAAGTCCGTAACCAAAGTGCTGTAGACGATTTTCTTTTGCACAACTCTCATCAAATAAAGATACAAGGGTTTTGTCATCAACACTGCTATGCATGTATAAAAAGCCTCCACACTCAGCTAGAGTTGGAAGACCACCTTCTATCTTTTCCTTAATTTCCTTTAATAAATCTTTATTGGAAGATAACTCTTCTAAATGCAATTCAGGATAACCCCCAGGAAAATACAGTGCGCTGATATTATCAGGTAAACATCTATCATGAAGAGGAGAAAAGAAGACCAACTCAAGTCCCATATCCTCCATTAGCTCAAGATTCTCTTGATAGGTAAAGCAAAAGGCATCATCTCGTGCAATGGCAATTCTTAAATTACAAGGAACAATTTCCTTAAACTTTTGTTCTTTAAGTTCCTTTTTTATCAATTCAATAGGAGGTGCTGAATTTGCAAGTTCCATTAACTCATCAAGTTCAATGTACTTTTCGGCCAGCGTACTTAGATATTCTATTTTATCATTGAGGTTTTCAATCTCACCACTTCCAATCAATCCTAGATGGCGTGATTCAAGTACTATTTTTTCATCTCGAGGAAGAAATCCATAACATTTTATACCTTCTGACTTGCAGTATTCCTTCATTATTGGATAGATCATTGCAGAAATATTTGTAAAAATAACACCACTTAATGTATTGTTTGAATAGTCCTTAAAGCCTCTTATAAGAGCACGTACACTAGAGCTCATTCCACGAGCGTTTACAACCAATACGGTCGGAGTATTTAGAGTTTGTGCTATTTCAAAAGAACTTCCCTTACCCTCTGCTCCAACACCATCAAACATACCCATAACACCCTCAATAATTGAGAATTTATTATTTGCATGTTTTACAAAATGCTCTTTTAGATCTTCCTTTTCCAAGAAGATTGAATCAAGATTGTAACAATCTATGTGCTGGACTCTTCTATGAAAAGCACCATCAATATAATCAGGTCCACATTTAAACGCAGTTACAGGAAGTCCTCGTTTTATAAAAGCACTTTCTAGAGCTAGAACCATGGTTGTTTTTCCACAACCACTGTTGGTTCCAACAATGGCAAGACGCATCATATTATTCATCTCTACCTCCGCAGGATAAAATGTAGATGGGGTTTTCACCAGTCATCATATGATGCTTTCCTATTTTTCTAGAGAAAGAGGATTGTATCTGCATGATATCCCAATCAAGAGGTAATGCCATTGCAGATGATAGTGTATCAAGAGATATGGCTGTTAAAACTAATCTTACCTTAGGATTACGTTTTAAGGCTGAATTAATTATTGTGTCTATGTTGCCGTTACTTCCACCAATGAATACAGCATCAGGTGTTTTAAAATCATCAAGTCCATGGGGTGCACTGTTTAATACAACACCCACATTTGCAACCTTTGCTTTGATCATGTTTTTCTTTGTTAGACTTACGGCATCTGCCTTTACGTCCATTGAATATATCCAACCATCATATGCTGACAAACCAGCTTCAACAGAAACAGAACCACTACCACAACCAATATCCCAAACAACATCAGTAGGTTTAAGATCCAAGGCACTAATTACCATCGCTCTAACAGACCTTTTACTCATAGGAATCTTATTTTCTCTTATAAAGAAATCATCTTTGATTCCTGTTCTAACTCTTGAATCAAATTCATTGTTTTCTATGATAATGGATCGTAGTGGATAATCATCTAAATCCTTCAGCTCTTTAACAGTACATTTTTCAAAGCTTTCTCTCTCGCCTCCAATATCGGAACCAACATAGGCTGTAAGGTTTTCAAAGCTGTATAAAGTTAATAGCTCTACAAAACTTTGAATACTTTTTGGAAGGAGAATAAATGAATGCTCATTCCGTCTTATCGTAGAAACTGCAGTTCTTTCGTCTCTTCCATGAATGGATACAAAGGATAGTTGTGAATAATCAAGATGAAAATGTGCTGCAAGTGCAGAGAATGATGAAATACCAGGAATAAAGATAGCATCGCTATCTTTATAGTGTGCTGCAAAGCTATAAAAACCTACATCACCTGATATAATAATTGAAATAATGGCTCCCTTATTTCTATCTTTAAGTATTTCTTTTATCTTTTCTTCTTTATAGGTTACAAAACATTCTGCCTCAATATTTTTGTCACTACTTTTTTTATAGGAGTTAAACAAACGCTCGGAGGTAAAAATAAGAATTGATGATATCTCAATGGCCCTCAAAGATTCATGAGTTAAGGAAACAAATCCCATACCCATTCCAACGATATAAAAATTACCTTTCACAGTGGACCACCTCTTCTTTTTTATTAGCTCTTTAGACATCTTTAACTTTCATCTTAATTAAGGCTTTAGCCTCTGCAAGGCTCAAACCCTTTTCCCTATCTGGAGCAATTAAGGCCAATACCTCAACCCCACATTTCTTCGCAGCTACAATCTTTGCTTCAAGACCACCCACTTTACCAGTTATCTTGGTAAGTAAGTATTTGGCTCCTGTTTCATGTAGCAGAGCTACATTCATTTCTTTTGAAAAAGGACCTTGCATGCATATTATATGCTTTGAAGGAAAGCCAAGTTCCTTTGCCTTACTTAAGCTCTCCATTGAAGGAAGAATTCTTAAATAAATGGACTCTTTGTAGTTGCCAAAATTATCACATAAAGATTGAGCTTCTTTTATACCCAATGTCGATAAGACCATTTCATCAGCTTCACAATTATCTGATAAAAAAGATGCAAGCAACTCCATGCTATCAAAGGATGTTGTTCCCTCAATACTCCCAATATCTCGGGAGACTGTTATGTATTCTCGATTAAGATTATTGCAGGCTTTTTTTATATTCTGTGATACTTCAAATGCATACGGATGCGTTGCATCCACGATTAAAGATGGATTTACTTCTTTAATTGCATCTTCCATTTCATACTCATTAAGTCTCTTGATTTTAACATCAAGTAAGGGAGAACTTGTTAATAGTTCTTTGGCATAATTGCTTGTAACTGTTACAGTACAAGAAATTCCCTGATTTATAAGATAGGATATAAGCAATCTTGCTTCTGTTGTACCACCAAATATAAATACACTATACACCACGATAACCTCTTCTTGTTATCATCTTGTTATCTATAATTCTGGTTTGAGTATTACCAATATATATAGTTGATACCATATCAACCTCAATGTCCTTTAACTCTTCAAGAGTAATTAGCTTGTACCATTCATCCTCTCTACCTACAGCATGTGCAATGGCACATACAGTATCAGAGCTCTTATACTTCAACATAATCTCACAAGCAGTTTTTAATTGTGTACGACGAGTTTTACTCATAGGATTGTAAAGAACAATACAAAAGTCTCCCATACTTGCACCTTCAACACGTTTCTTTATAACTTCCATCGGTGTAAGTAAGTCTGAAAGACTTATAACAGCAAAGTCATTTGTTAATGGAGATCCTACTAAGGCAGCACCACTATTTGCAGCTGTAACACCGGCAATAATTTTAATATCTACATCACTGTTGTTCTCTCTTACCTCATATACAAGAGCAACCATTCCATAAACACCACTATCACCACTGCAGACAAGAGCAACATCTTGATTTTCTGCTTCTTTCACGGCTTCTCTGCAACGTTCAACTTCTTGACGCATTGCAGAGTCTTTATATTCTTTATCTGGAAAGATCTTCTGAACCTGCTTTATATAGGTTTTATATCCCATTATAAGAGTACATTTACTCAAAGCATTAAAAGCTGCCTTTGTCATTCCATTTTCATTACCAGGTCCAAGACCTATTATATATAGTGAGCTCATTATTTTTCTCCTTTATTCCAGTGAAGATTTACATCTACTTTGCATAGAGCAAATGTAATATGATTTATTACAGTTTTTTCAACAATTAAATTACTGTTGCCTAAAGTCGTTGCATGATAAATGGCTGATGATTCACACACACATCCAACTCCAGTGGTTTCTTTAACAAATTCTGAGCTACAAGTAGTACTCACTGTATTTAACTCTTCACAATTGTATGTATAAAAAGGCAATCCAGTTTTCTTTGAAAATTCTAAAATACCCTCTTCATGTTTTTTTAAATCAATTGATGCAATTGAGCCAATAGCTTCAATAAAGATCTTATTCAAATCCATAAATTGTAAGAAAGCCTCTTCAATATTCTTGAAGGAGGTTGCCTTTCTGCAGCCAATTCCAAGAACAAGGTTATTTGGAATGAGGCACAAAACCTTAGCAGCATCAGTAGCATAATCACTAGCTCTGAAATCAATTGAAACATCACAGCTAGTAGGTTTTTCACAAAGCTTTATATATTTTGGGACATCACCCAAAACAGGAAAAGATGAATACACTAGAATGCCTTTTTTATACTCAGTTGTTTTATTTTGATCATCCTTTCTATCTATCATATGTCGTGCAATATGCTTTATTAGTTCTGAATTTTTCATTTTAAGATGATTCAAATTAGCAAAGCTATCAAAGGCAAAGATATTGTTTATATCTGTCGCTGTTGTAATTACAGAATGACTTTTTATTTTTTCGGCAATCAAGGTAGTTAGTGCATTTCCACCACCATAGTGACCACTCAATAATGATATTACATGATTTGCTCTTTCATCGATTACAAGTACTGAAGGATCGGATAACTTTGATAAAATATTGGAAGCTATTGCTCTTACAGCAATGCCTGTGGAAGATATGAATATGATAGAATTATGAGAACTCCAAAGCTCTTTTGTAATATCATATAGTCCTCCAGAAGGACAGCGAAAGATGGATGCAGAATAAGTACCCATCACCTTTTGTTGAATTTTTAGCGCTAAATCCTTTCCTCTATTTGAGAAGTAGATGATTGCAATACTCAAGTCCTCTTTATCTATCATTATTAACCCTTCTTCTTATTTCCTTAATTATTATTCGTGTTTTCTTATTATTCGCCTTTCTTTATTTGCCCTTTCT
>CAYWGU010000018.1:11703-38937 GCA_964457975.1 uncultured Spirochaetaceae bacterium
TCCAACTATATTTACCATTATTTATTCCTTTCTCATTCTCCATTATAAGGGGTATAAGGAGAACAACTTTATCTATTATCTTTTCTTTATTATCTTTCTTTCTTTTCTTTCTTTTCTATTTTTTTATTAGATTTCTCAATACTATTTCTTAATGCTTTATTAATTGGAATTAACATGCAACAGAGATTTAGCACCTTCTGTATAGAATAAAACCTTGTTATTCTTATCAAGATTTTTACAGTTGCCATCAGCTCTTTTGAACCTATCAAACTCTACCTTTGTAAAGCAGATGACCTCAACCTTTAAAAAACCACTGCAGCGTTTGTTGATGGTATTTAATACTCTCAACTTTATATTCTCAAGAACATCTTCCATGATTTTATATTTTACAAGAATTTCCAAGACGGCATCTGTTGTTGCACACACTTCAATTTCCTTAAGACAGCTTAACGGTGCATTGCATACCAATGCAGAGCGTAGAAATGCTTCAATCCTACCATCACCATGACGAGAGTGAGTATTTAAAATACCAATGGCACATTTTACCAACTTTCCGATATGAGCAATTAAAAGGACATTTTTCATTGAATTTTCTATGGCAGAATCAAGGGTGTCACCTAGATAGTTGCTGCACATAACATAAGGCTTTACTTCGATATCCAATTCATCTTTTGCAAAATCAAGTCCATAATTACCAAGTACCAATAAAAAGTCTTCTATACCCTTTTCTTTATAAACACTTAGCTCACTTTTAAAGGTTGCAATTAATGCCTTGCTGCTCATGGGATCTACAATACCTGTGGTACCCAATACAGAAAGCCCACCAACAATTCCTAGATGAGGATTGAAGGTACGCTTTGCAACAGCCTCTCCATTAGGAATGGATATAATAATCTGAACATCCCCTACAGGAATCAAGGAATTGTCAGTTTTATTTAATACTTCAAGAACGGATTCCTTAATCATCTTTCGTGGAACACTGTTTATTGCAGCATTTCCAACACTTTGATCAAGGCCCTTTAAGGTAACACGCCCAACACCCTCTCCACCATCTATGATGATCTTGCAATTGTTATTTGAGGTTGAAGGAATAAAGGATACACTAGAAAATATAAGTAAGTTATTGGTGGCATCAGGATCATCGCCGGCATTCTTTTTAATCGCGCAGCTACACCTTCCATTACCCTTCGATATCTCCAAAACATCAAGGGACAATATTTGTCCTGTCGGAACTGTGATTTGCACAGTTTCCACAGTCTCATTGGTAAGAAGCATCACAAGAGCTGCTTTTGTAGCAGCTGTTGCACAGCTTCCGGTGGTATAACCACTTCTCAATAACTTTCCATTATAAAATCTATCCATGTATATTCCTATTTAGCCTGCAAGGCTAACTCAATAGCATCAATAACCTCTTGATTGGTAAGAGTATCTTTGGGATTAAAATTACCACTCTCATCAAGGAACATTATTTTATGGTCCACAAGCTTTTGAACAATCTTTGGAACTGCACAGTTGCCAAGGTCTTCAATATTTTGATGTTCATCAACTGTAGGGAACTCACCCATTAGGTAAAGTGTTGACGCTAATTGATCACGAGTTACCTCATCAAGAGGATAATAATATTCCTTTTCACCAATTGTAGTAAATGGAGCCAAACCTGAATAAACAGCAGTTTCAATTGCATCAAAGTTATCATCCTTCCACTTTAAATCTTCAAAGAAGCCATAAGTATGTCCAAGGATGTTCTTTCGATAATACTTGGAGGAAGTTGGTGTATATAAAGGCAGATGATTCATCATCATTATTATGTTGGCATAGTCTGCTTTATTGCAGATGTTATCATTTTTATAAGCTAATACATCATCAAGTACCTCTGGATATAGATAACGAGCAATCTCACGAACACCTTTATAATATCTAAAGGTTGGTGATGATATTAGCTTTTCACTAAGGTTATAGAACCTACCATTCTTTATTGCTTTAATTGTTGTAAATCCAGGACGATCTGATACTGTTCGTATGTTTCCACCTGCATTCATAGCACCTACCTGTGAGATATAAACATCAATATTTGATGCATTTAAAATAACCTTCTCAACTCCATAAGATGCAATTGAGCCACCTTCTGACATTGGCACAACATTAGCTGCAATGTTAATACCACCTGCTATTTCAATAGCACGTGCTGGCATTGAAGAGGGAGAGACAGTTCGTACATTTTTATCTGTAGATTCAAAGAATACTGTCTGCTTATCTTCAATGTTGACTGTCGTCTCATGTATTTCATCGAGGTTATTGTAGAAATCAGAAAGCAATAGCTTTGCTTGTTTTTCCTTACCCAAAAGCATACTAAGTCGCTCTATATAGGAATCAAATTGCTCGAAGGTATCTGGATATAAAGAGACAACAGGAATACCTGCCATCTTTAATTGTTCAACAAAATTAGGAGCCTTTCTTGTAATAAAGGGACGAATTAAAACACAATCAGGATTTGCTGCAATGATTGTCTCCGCATCTCCCCTGTAGGTGAAGTTTGCTTTTTCAAGTGCTTCAGGAGGATATATAGCTGATGTATAGCCACCTAGTAATTGGGATCCAGCCCCTAGATAATAGATATTTTCAACATGTGCAGTATATAAAGCTATTACTCTTTCACACGGTTTATCTAGGTTTATAAGATTTCCTTCATCATCTATAAAAGATATAGCAAAGCTACCCTTTGCATCTTTTGTCGTTTTATCTGAAGGCACAGTCTCATTTGCACCATTTGCGGTTGCAAACGAAAGGACAAAGGCTGAAATCAAGAGGGTTAATAAAGTTTTTTTCAATAAATTTTTCATATACTTCCTATTTTTGAGATATAAGATTGAGGGGAAGTTTTAACAATCCCCTCAGCATCTTAATTAAAGATTTGCAATTGCTTCTGCTGTTTTTTTAACAAACATATCTTGAATTTCTACAATCTCACCAAGACCTTCAATAACACATTCTACATCATAACCAGCACTCTTGAATTCAGTTTTCCAGGCACCATCTTCATCACCAGCCATATCATTATTTGCATGATCTCCTGCAACAATCATGAAGGGACGAAGAACAACTCTATCAAAACCTGAAACATCAGCTCTAGCTATCATATCAGAAAGTGAAGGGTGAGCTTCAACTGTACCAATAAAATATCTATCACCAAATCCTGCATTATCAACATAGCCCTGTAAATTAGCATAGGTTATATTTCCAGCATGCTCTGTACCATGCCCCATGTAAATAATGGCAGTATTACCATCATCATATTGAGAGGTTACACCTGTTAAAATACTTGTAGCTTCTTCATAGTTAGCTTGAGTACTTAGCAAAGGAGTACCAATTGATACCTTTTCAAATTTATCGGCATACTTTTTAACAGTTTGAACCATATCATCATCTTCTTGACCTGCCATTACATGGGTAGGTTGAACAACAAGAGTTTTAACACCATCATCTATGCATCTTTGTAAAGCATCTTCCATGTTGTCTATAATCAAACCATCACGTGCTGCAAGTTTATTTATAATAAACTGAGCAGTAAAGGCTCTTCTTACATCATAGTCATCACCATAAGCTTCGTCTATTTTTTGCTCTATTGCACCAATGGTTTTATCACGTGAGCTATTATAGCTTGTACCAAAGCTAACCACTAGAATAACGGGTTTTGCTGATTCATCCATTTTTGCTTCTTCCATTGTATTTTCTGTTTTATTTGTACCATCTACTGTTGCACAGGAAGTTAGAACCAAAGCTGCCATTACTAAAATGGTCATTATTTTTGTTATTTTTTTCAAAACAATCTCCTAAATTTATATTCATTCCACCTATAAGTTTTTATATTCAAGAAGCGCTAGCATTCACCTTGTATGATAAATCCTTTATGTGGAAATATTTCTGCTTTTACATTGAAGACATTCTCAAAGAAGTCCTCATTACACACATCATCTGGATTACCAGTTGTAACAACCTTTCCGTCTTTGAAGACAATGAGGTTATCACTAAAACGATAAGCCAAAGATAAATCATGATGAATTGATATGATTGTCAAACCTTCTTCATCAATTAATTGTCTTAATACATTACCAATTATGAACTTGCTGCTTACATCCAGCTCACTCATTGCCTCATCCAATAAAAGGATCTTGGGGTTTTGCATTAATGCTCTAGATATAAGAACTCGTTGAACCTCACCACCAGATAATTCAGTTATCTTTCTTGATGCAAATTGGTAGGTATCTGTTTTTTCCATTAAGGCTTTTGCACTTTGTAATAATCCAACATCTACACCTTGAAATCGACTTCGATGAGGATGTGCTCCCATTAGTACAGTTTCCAAACAGGTGAAAGGGAACCGCATATCAGAGCTCTGATTTATGATTGATAAAAGGATTGCCCTCTCATCGACCTTTAGTTTATTTAAGTTTTTTCCATCAAGAAACACCTCACCATGGTGTAAAGGTAGGTACCCAGATAACAAATTGAACAGTGTTGTTTTTCCACTTCCATTTGGTCCAACTACACTAGTATAGGTACCCTTTTCAATTGAAAAGGATACATCTTGAAGAACCTTTCTTCGACCATATTTGAATTCTAGGTTGTGACATTCTAATATTGTGTTCTCTTTACTCATAACTCTGGCTCCTTCTATGAAGGAATATATAAATAAAGAAGGGTCCACCAAAGAGTGTTGTAAATACACCAACTGGAACCTCACTTGCAAAAACTGTTCTTGTGAAGGTGTCGGAAGCCAATAACAACAAAGCTCCTAGAAGAGCTGATAGGGGTAATAAATGTCTGTTATCACTTTTTAATGCAAATCTTAATAAATGAGGAACAACAAGTCCAATAAAACCAATGATTCCACAATAAGCTACAGAAACTGCAGTTAAAGTGGATGCAATCAACAGATAAATTAAACGTGTTTTTTTGACATTAACTCCAAGAGATAATGCTGTACGGTTTCCAAGTGACATGATGTTTAAATCTTCTGAAAAATATAAAGCAATGATAAAACCAACAAGAGTTACTACGAATAAAACTCCTACATCACTCCATCTCATTGCCCCTATGTTACCCATAAGCCAGAATACAATGGCTCCAACATTTTCACCTGCAACCATCTTAATCATGCTTATTCCAGCAGAAAAGATTGATGAGATGATAATACCGGCAATAATTAAGTTTGAGCTCTCCAATCCTCCACCTCGATGAGATATCAGAA
The DNA here is from genome assembly GCA_964457975.1 of uncultured Spirochaetaceae bacterium. GTDB lineage: Bacteria > Spirochaetota > Spirochaetia > Sphaerochaetales > Sphaerochaetaceae > Pleomorphochaeta. Next base: position 16,952 of record CAYWGU010000018.1, read on the forward strand.
TTACAATAAAAAGAGTAATAAGAGCAAATATTAGTGCAAATAGAGTTATTGGAACATATAATGCGAAAATCATATTTAACAAGAGAGCTAAAGATGCACCAAATGCAGCACCACTTGAAATACCAATTGTAAAAGGATCTGCGAGAGGATTTTGTAGAATAGCTTGAAATATTACACCAGAGATAGCAAGTGCTGAACCTACGATGCAGGCAGTTAAAATACGAGGTAATCTAATCTGCTTTATGATTGTAATTATACTTTGTTGATAATTATCAAGATTTCTATTTAAAAGGATTGATGCAACATCTTTAAGCTTGCTATCCATTGCACCATTGTTAACAGCAAATACAATTAGAAGAAGCAAAAGAATGGAGAAAATAAGCTTTACTGTGTGACAAAGTGCTGTAGATTGATGATAATCATCTAAAGCATTTAATAGCGGTTCTTTAGTCACAAAACTCTCCTTTTAATTCTAAAAGAAAGAAAAGTTTTATGCACAACAATACCCCGAGTAAAGGTGTACATCATAAACTTATCAATTATTTTAGGTTACGCAAATTATTGATTTTTAACACAGGGGAAAAGTATTCTGACTTATCAAAAATTAAACGCCTTCCCAGTAAAAAATACCAGTGACAAATTGTTTAATTCATTATGATTTACAGCAACGGCCTTGTTCAGGACTTTAACCTGATTCCATTTCCTAAGTGCTTTATAATGCCCTATGGTACATTCTTATTAGCCATTATTCTATAACAATATTAATATTTCTAAACAAAATTATTTTGTTTGCCTAATTTTATCAAAATAAACATTCATCTTGCATTGTCTTAATTTTTCTCATATGCTTAATTTTATGAAGAATTTTTCACTAAAAAGACAAGCTCAACATATCCTAAATGACATGGCAAAAATACCAGGTTCATTAGGTCGGTTGGAAGAGATTGCAATTAAGATCGTAAAGATACAAAATCAATTAAACCCTAAGATTTGCAAACCAACATTGATCTTGGCATGTGCAGACCACCTCATCATTGAAGAAGGTGTATCGGCATCTACTTCTAGAATAACCTATCAACAAGTTAGAAACTTCCAAGGCGGAGGTGGCGCATGTGCTATCCTTTCGAAAGTGAACAATGTAGAGCTTAATATATACAATATTGGCATGCAGGATGAAATTGATAATAGCTTGAATGTAGAGAATAAGTACTTCGTAAGATGCTGTGATGATAATCCAATAAAAAGATTATCAATGTCACGAAAGCAAGCAATTGACGCTATTAATAATGGTATATTGGCAGTTAAGGATATCATTAACACAGGATGCAATACCATCATTCTTGGAGAAATGGGGATTGGAAACACCTCCACAAGTTCACTTTTGACCTCAAGTATATTAAATGAGCCAGCTGAAAATTGTGTAAATAAAGCCCTTTGTGCAACACAAGAAGTTTATAAGAATAAAATACGGATAATTGAAAAAGCAAAGTCTTTTCATGAAAGAAATATTAAGGATATCTATGATACGATTGCCTGCTATGGGGGTCTTGAAATTGCCTTCTTAGCAGGTACAATTTTACAAAGCTATGAAGAAAAGGTTTGCGTCTTAATCGATGGATTCATCGCAACAACAGCTCTTTTAATAGCTACTAAAATTAATCCAAACTGTGTTGATAATTGCATAGCTTGTACCAAAAGTGGAGAGACAACTCAGGACCTTATAAATAACAAATTGAATATAATTCCTTTATTGGATTTAAACATGTCACTAGGAGAAGGAACAGGAGCACTTACAGCAGTTCCAATAATAAGAAGTGCCTGCAATTTGTTTAATTTCTTAGGAAGTTGCTATCATGATGGAGTTACAAATGTTCATCCTCACATTGATCTACCTTTTCCTCTCGGTACCACAAGCTACATACTCCCGGATACCATTGAAAATAATTTAAAATATTTAACAGGTCTAAAAGATATTGAAGACATTGAGTTGGTGTTCTTTGAAAGCAAATGGAAGGATAGCATACCAAGCCTTGAAACCATTAAAGTATTAGGTGAAACAGCTGCAAAATATGGTATATCGTACACAGTGCATCTTCCCTACGATGTTGATGTTGCAAGCTCTGATTATGATGAAAGAGTAGATGCAATTGAAACTTGGAAAACCTTTATAAACCTAACAAAGGATTTACCCATTCATGGATATGTAGGGCACATACACATAGCTGAGAATACAACTGATAACTCAAATAATGAAGTATCTTTTATCATGAAAGATAGTAAGAGAGAAGACTCCAATAAAAGCATAGCTCTTGTGGAGGACAGCATCAAAAAAATATTGAGTGACACCCAAATTGATTCTGATTTGCTATGCCTTGAAACCTTAGAGCAACCTTTTGAGTTACTACTACCAGTTATAAAAAAACTAAATCTTAGCATAGCACTTGATGTTGGACATATGGTTAGATTCAATACCTATAGCCTCGATAAAGTAAAGTCTCTTTTACCGTACACCCGAATAATACACCTACATGGAATAAATAAAGGAGACGATCATAAAAGTCTTATCGAAAATACTGATTTTGATTTAAAGGAGTTCATTCATCTTTTGCAGAATTACAGCCATCAAGACATTGTTGTTACAGTGGAGGTATTCAACAAAAAAAGACTTCTAGATTCAATTAAATACCTAACAGAGCCAAAGGAAGTATCCCATGCATAATGTTACATTGGTTGTTGGTGGAGGACGTAGTGGCAAGAGTACCTTTGCAGAAGAGCTAGCTAAAAAAGCAAGCTCGGATGAAAAGAGCCGTTACTATATTGCAACTGCAGAGGCCTTTGATGGTGAGATGAAAAGTAGAATTAAAAAGCATCAACAAAGAAGGGGCAATTCATTTGTTACAATTGAAGAGAACATACACCTTTCAAAAGCTATTGAAAACATAGAGAACAATGCCTCTTGTATCCTAATAGAATGTCTTTCAGTGTGGCTTGGTAATATTCTATACTATCATTTTAAAATCAATGAAAGTGAATCGGATAAAAAAGAAAGAGAGTTGTTTATGGATAATGAAATAGAATCCTTACTTAGAGTTCTAAAAAAAGTACGCTGTCCTGTGGTTATTGTAAGCAATGAGACCAACCTTGAAATATTTCCTAAAGATGATGAGGAGAGTTTGATCTTTATAAAAAGATCTGAAGAATTGAATAAAAGTATTGCTCAATTATCCGATTCTATGTATTTCTGTGTAACAGGAATTCCATTAAAACTAAAATAAAAGAGGCCAATAAATGAAAGCACGAAAATATGGACTGGGACTTGCAACTGCAGTGAGAGGTCTTACTAGATACTACATGAAGGGAAAGGACTGCAAAGATCAATCAACTGCTCTTTATTGGTATCCCCTTGTTGGAGCCTTTTTATCCATCATGGCACTCCTTCCTATTGTAATAATTAATCTAATTATCTTCCATTCAATATACTGCTTGAACACTAATGCAAAGTTATTGGAATCAACAATGTTTGTTGCACTCCTTGCCTATGGTTCTAGAGGCTTTCACCTTGATGGACTTGCTGATACCTTTGATGGTTTTGGCGGAGGTTATTCCAAGGATAAAATAATGGAAATCATGAAAGATTCAAGAATTGGATCTTTTGGAGCGGCTGCATTGATTTGTCTTTTGATGCTTAAATCTGTAGCATTATCTAATGTTGTAGAAATAAATATCTTGATTGTAATTGCTGTTGTAATGGTTGGAAGATCTTCCCTTACCCTGCAATGCTATATAAGCAATTACGCCAAAGAATATGGCCTTGCAAAGGAACTTTGTAATAATGCAAAGCTAAGACATTTATTTGTAAATCTTATATTTTTATCCATACCGTTCTATTTTTTATATGCAGTGGGACATTTCAATATTGCAATTGCACTAGTTATAACAATGATCTTTACAACAGTAGCAGTAAATCGAATAAGCTATAAAAAGATTGGTGGCATAACAGGTGATATTTTAGGATGTACTGCAGAATTAGTTGAACTTGCTTGTAGTATTGTAATTGCTTTTATGTTACTTGCTTAAAGGCTATCACAAATATCTAAAGGTTTAAGTTTTCTATCTATTATATAGTTGATTTTGCCCATCCAAAAGGAACAGTTCTTTCAAGACAATGCTCTTCTCTTAGTACGCGTTAATTGATACATAGCTTATGCCCTACTACCTTTACTGGTGCACAATAGCGAAAAAAGCTTTATAAAATAGTGCTCTACTAAATAATATAACAAGTTCTCCAATGCGTATTTCATCTTGTTTAAGTGGTGCTCTGATGAATACTAATGGTGCCCAATGAATATTATAACCAAAATAAAGTGGTGCTCTAATAGATATTTATGGTGCTATTGGTGGATATTCATAAAATTAAATATAGTGCTTTGATAAAGAATTTTAATAACTTTGATGGTGCTCTATTAAAGAATCTTATTAATTAGACTGGTGTTATTAAGGAGAACAGTGGTGCTTTTGAAAAGAAACTAATTATTTATACATTTGAGTAATATCGGTGCTCTAGTAGATATCACTGGTGCTTATTCCGTGGAATAATCAATAGCAGAATATTGCTTCTACAACTTGCATTACTTTCCATCTGGAAGTGGTATGATGTTTTGCGTAGGAGATGGTAACCAGTTTTGAAAGTATAACAGTTTGATATGCAACCCTGTAGCCTTTAATTGGAGACACAAAATACTAACAGTATTAAAAGACTCAATTGATAAAAACAATGTATTTGGAGGAAGAGTTGAAGTTGATGAAATATATTTCCCTTTAAATTTTACAGGAAATGTGAATGCTTTAAAGAACTTTGTAACAAAAGAAAAAGAAACAAATAACAAATCTGCTTATCTCATATATAGACCTAGTATAAAATTACATAAAAGAGGCAAGTCGGTTAAGAAAGCTGGATTAAGTAAGGAATTAGTATGTGTTGTTACAGCACTTAATGTACCAGCGACAGGAGCTATCGGTAAATGTTCAAATTTGGAAAAACCTTCAACATCCAGTGTTACTAATATTTTAGAAGATCTTTTTGGATTAGATGTAGTAATGATAACAGATCATGAAAAATCTACACATAAATTTGCAGTAGACCATAATATTCCTGTTAACCAAGTTGCAAAAGGAGATAAAGAAGAACATATAAATAATGTAAATAGTTTACATAGCAAGCTTAGAGCTTCTTATAAACATTACCACGGCATAAGCACTAAACACTTAGAAAACTATATTGCATTAGGAATATTTGAACACATAAATTCTTCTCTATCAAAGGAAGAGAAAGTTGAAAAATTACTAAATATATTACAAGAGGTTGATAAACCTATTGAATATTCAGTGTTTAACGGAGGTTGATAAACCTATTGAATATTCAGATATAAAAAGAAAAGATATCCGGAATTCTTCTATAAAAAAGAAGCGTCTCAATCAATAGATAATGAACCAAATATTTGTGTTCCTAGTTGGGACACTGATTCAATACATATAAATACCACTTAACCTAATACAAATACAGAAGATAAAGTGGGTTTATTGGACTATAAAGATAGTTTTGTATATGATGAAGAATTTAAATTATTTAGTGGGCCATCACCATTTTAATTAAATTCCAACTATTAGATGCAAACATAGCCTTTATTTTAAAAAAATAGCTAACTCAGGTCTTTTGGAGGGTGGTATGAAGCTCTCGTTAATATATTATATAATTTTTTTAGAGTACTTTTAAATGATACAAAAAAATAAAAAATTTAATATGAATTATTATGTTTCTGTATTATAATAGATAAACAAGGAGAAGTGTAATAAATGAGTAGCCAAGCAATAATTAGTTCTAATATGTTAAAATGGGCTAGATTACGCTCAAATTGTAACATAGAACTTGTAGCAAAAAAAGCGAATGTTAAAGTTGAAAAGATTGAAAGATGGGAAGCAGGCCTTTCTAAACCTACATTTAACCAAGCTCAAAAGATAGCAAATGTTTTACATATTCCTTTTGGTTTCCTTTTTTTAGATACCCCGCCTGCAGAGAATCAAGTTTTACCTGATTTAAGAACTATAACAGATTTCCCTTTTGATAATTTTAGTGTTGATTTAAAAGATGTTATTACTGATGTAAAATTTAAACAGAATTGGTATAGAGAATTTAAAATTGAGAGAGGTGATATCGAAATTCCTTTCATTGGAAAATACAATTTTGATGATGATAGTAAAATTATAGCTTATGATATTTCTCAAACATTAAATCTTAAATTAGATGATAGACAAAATTGTAGGAATTGGGAAGAATTTTATTCTCTATTAATTAAAAGAGCAGAAAGTCTTGGACTTTGGGTTATGCAATCTAGCATGGTTAAAAATAATACACATCGAATACTTGATGTTGAAGAATTTAGAGGTTTTGTAATATCTGATTCTATAGCTCCAGTTATTTTTATTAATGGTGCTGATTCTAAAGCTGCTAGAATTTTTACGCTCATTCATGAAATCGTCCATTTATGGTTTAATAGTAGTGGAGTATCTAATATTGATTTTAGAATTGAAAAGAATAATTATAATAATTATGAAAAGAAATGTAATGAAATTACAGCAGAAATATTGGTTCCTAAAGATCAAATTAAAAGAAAATGGGATACTAATTTACCGGTAAATACAAATTCTGAAATTCTTTGCAAATACTTTAAAGTTAGTAGTATTGTTATTGCTAGAAGAGCATTTGATTTAAATTTAATAGATAGTGATGTTTTTTTTGATTATTATAAAGATTTATTAGAACTTTGGAAAACAAATAAAGAAAAACAGAAAGAAAATAAAGGTGGCCCTTCTTTTTATAAATTGATTCCCATAAAAAATGGGAACACCTTTTCTTATGATGTTGTTCAAAACGTATATTCTCAAAACTTATTGATGAGAGATGGTGCTAGGTTATTAGATTTAATGCCAGCAACATTAGTAAAATATTCTAATATATTGGGAATAAATTAATGAATTATTTATTAGATAGTAATATTTTTATTCAAGCAAAAAACATTCAATATCCCTTCGATATTTTTCCTGGATTTTGGCAATGGTTAGAAAGAGATATGAAAAGTGGTGCTATTCATTCTATAACGCCTGTTTTTAAAGAATTAATAAAAGGTAACGATGAATTAAAAACTTGGATTTCTAAGTATAAAAATACTAGTTGTTTTTTAAAAGTGGATGATGAGGCTACACAAATGGCTTATAGAGAAATAATCAATTGGGTTTACTCTCCAAATTCCCAGTTTAAAGAACCAGCAAAAAATGAATTTCTATCTGTGGCAGACTCATGGCTTATAGCAAAAGCTATAGCAACTAATTGTTCAATAGTAACTTTAGAAAAATTAGATCCAAATATAAAAAAGAAAATCAAAATTCCCAATGTTTGCAATAATTTTGGTGTAGCTTATATAGATACAATAGATTTACTTAGAGCAATGGATGTTAAGTTTAAATTGTCAACATAAATATTTCACACATAACAATTGTGATATCAATATTTAAAAACAAAATGTTAATTATTAAATGAAAAAAGGTTAAATTTAGATCAAGTTTCCAAAAAATTTAATTTTGCTAGAATCATAAAAATCAAATAGAAGTCAATTAGTTTTTAGATATAAACAGTTGAAACACATAAATCTGCATCGGGATTTGTTCCAATGCACCAAACAACTATCTCTCTATTAAACACATCTTCAATGGTATTTAAATAGAACCTTTTCTCAAAAGAGAAAACATAGGTAATGTCCTCTACAAAGATTTTTCTAGGTGTTCCAGAGATAAAATGCATCTTGAGTGGGTCCTTTGAAATGTTGTCCTTTTGGTCCTTACGACGCTTATATTGCTCTTTTATAAGCCAGCTACGTCTTACAACTGATAACTTATCATTCTCATCCATAAGACGTCTTATGCGTTTAGTATTGACTTGAACATCAAACTTTCTATTTATCCTAGCAGTCATTCTACGATAGCCAACACCATAACCGGTTTTATTTTGAACTTCTGGTATAAATTCAATATATTGCATGGAACACCTAATTTCAGACAACTCTCCAGTATCACATATTCCATAGTAACAGCTCAAATCGTATTTATAAACCAAAATCACTTGTGCCAGTGAAAGCAAGATACCTCTTAGAAAGGAATCATGCAGATTGGAACTTAAGTCACTTATACTTTTTCACTTAAGGATGAGATTTATATAAAAAATGGTATCACATGCTCTTAAAATCTTTCTCATAAAATTATATAGATCTGTATCAAAATGAACCTGACAGTAATTCACCACTCTAACAGTCTTATCTTTGAAGATTGTATACCCAGCTGACACGGGTAATATAAAATCAATCGTTGAAGATTACTTGTAAAAGTAACAATCAACAATGATATCAAGTTTATAGCAACTTTCTGGATGGTTGAACTTCTCCAACCAGAAAACATCTAATTATACATACTTCGGTAAAATCAGATGAATAAAGCCTTAAAATCAACACTTATAAATGCAAAGGTGAGGTGTTATATTGCCATAGGTTTGGTGAAAGACATGCTAAAGTATGAAAGTAAATAATCAATAGTTGACTATGATATTGGATGAGTGTGTGTAGCATGGCATAGGTGATATTGTTGCTATAAACATGTCTGGTATTAATTATATTAAGTTGTGCAATTACAGTGGACTAAGTGCTATATAACCATGGACTAAATGGATTGTTATCTATGAATACCATTATTTAAAAAACTGTGACCTAAGTTCGTTGTAAGGATGGCTAGTTGAAGTGGACTGGGTGTCAGAAATTAGGTGTTCCATGCAGAATATAACAATATTATCATCATTAACACTACTACTAAATTTACAAATAATCCCCTTGATAGTATCTTCCTTTTTGCCTTAACCCATTATATTTTATACAAGTAATAACAAAATGGATTTTTCTAAAAGCGTATCATACAGAAAGATAAATATTTTTTGTATGATTCTCGTTACAACTTGCGCGGGAATTTGCAAACTTGTTAGTGGAAAAATCAAGTTAATTGCCTCTTAACAAAGAATTAATCAATTATAAAATCCAATAAAAACATCCTTAATTCTAATTAAATAGGTTACTAAACCTTCTTATATTCACAAATACTAAATATAAAAAACAGGGGGTGTTTTTATAGAATATTACTTGATGAAATACACACTTTCAGAAAATATACGAAAGAACTTGCGACTAATGAGCAAATACTAAATCTATATTTTTTGTATTACAGATATCGTCTTAGCAACGAATAAATCAAAGGTTGATTTTGATATAATATTACTGTAGGTTCATAATATAGCAATAAATACTATAATTTTAGAATAAGGCAGGCAATACTTTATGGATAAAAGATTGGAAAGAGCACAAACAGTTATTTTTGATATTGGAAGAGTTTTAATTGATTTTCATATGGACGATGTTGCAAAGCAGATGCTTCCTTTGAGACTTCATAAATATGTAACAGAACCTTTCTTTATGGAGCAATGGCTTGAATTAGATGCAGGAACAATTACTTCAGTTGAGAGTTCAAAACTTATATGCAATAAATATAATCTAAAAGGTGATGAAGAATTGTTTCAAAATATGATGGATAATTTTTGTGAGGTATGTCCACCTCTTCCTCTTTCTTCAACCATAAAAGACCTCAAAGTAGCAGGGAAAAAGGTGTATTTATTAACAAACTATGGTGATAAAGCATTCGCAAATTCCAAAAAATATTATAAATTTTTGCAAGAAGTAGATGGAGAGATTGTTTCCGCTAGAGTAAAAGTATGCAAACCAGAAAAAGAAATCTTCAAAATATTACTTGATAAATACAATATTGACCCCTCAACTGCAGTTTATATTGATGATAAATTAGATAATATCAAAACTGGTAGACAACTTAATATTGATAGCATTTGGTATCCTCTTGAATACAATGATTTTTGATAAAAAAGACATACTTTTTATGATGAATGAAGTTCTATAATGATTGTATATTCAGATTATAAAATCACCAAAATTTTATAAAAATTTACTTATAACAAACAATTTATTCAAAAACACCATAGAGGGGAGAACTGCAGTAGATGCATCGACCACCTTGTAGGTTTTGATTGCAATCTCTTTTGACTGCAGTTGAGTCATTGTGACTTTTAATCAATACATGCTTGCATTTGTAGCAACGGGTGGGATCAACTCTTGTGGTATTTCCACCATAGACATGGGGAATTCCAGAATCCTCTGCTACATTTATCATTTCCGATAAAAACCTCTCACTGGTCGCAGGTATATCATTCATTTTATAGTTTGGAAAGAACCTAGTTAGATGCCATACCTGCACTCCTCTATCACTTAAAGCCTTTCCTAGTTCCTGGACAATAGCTCTCGTATGAATTGATTCAATAAGAAGGGTTGTAACCTCGACATGACAGGAATTTCTTATCATATAATCTATACCATCAAGTACTGGTTCTATTTTGCCCTTACATACTTTCTTGTAGTATTCAGCATCTCCCTTTAAATCAATATTGAAAGCATCGATTAAAGGAGCAAGGTTTTCTCTAGATTCTTTACTAAAGCTTCCATTGGTTACCATTATTGTTTTGAGACCTTTCTCTCTTGCAAGACGAGAGGTATCAATTACATAATCTTGCCATACTATTGGTTCACTGTAGGTGAAGCTAATTGAGGGTACCTCATGCTTCAAGGCCAAATCTACAAGTTCTTTGGGTTTTACATAGGTTGAAGTACTTTTTTCACTCTGAGAGAGCTGCCAATTCTGACAAAAATCACAGTGATAATTACAACCAACTTCAGCAACAGATAGAGTTCTTGTTCCAGGGAGGAAATGATAGAGTGGTTTCTTTTCTACAGGATCAATTGCAATAGCATCCAACAACCCATAGCCAGTGCTGATAAATTTATTATCCTTAACTTTTCTTACACGGCAGAAGCCCACGCCCCCCTCTTTTATATCACAATGTCGATAGCAAAAATTACAAATCATGAAAACACCTCGGCCGTAAAGGTCATGAATTGAGCATCAGCTCTTTTATATGAATCAGGATAAAGTCCTGCCTTACGGCTCAATGCTGCCAACATTTCATCTTTATTCCAGCCTGTTTCATCTGCTACCTGAGGAAGAAATACAGAATGATTAGATCCAACAGTCAATATTATTCCATCGCGTGATAATTCAAATTCTGATAAATTATTTATTCTCTTTGGAACTGACATTACAGATATTTCAATTTCAATAAAGGGATACTCTTCCTTTACAAGGCTTGGAAAGCGTGGATCGTCAAAAGCTGATTCAAGGGATAAATCAATTATTTGCATGTACAAGGATTTTATTGCAAGAATATATCCAATGCAACCTCTTAGATTCCCCTTCTTTTTAAGAGTAACAAAGGAGCCTCTTCTTTCATCATACATAGAGGCATCAACTTCTTCATAAGGAAGATCCAAGCTCTTTGCAATTGTATTCCGTGCCAAACTTAATAATATTTTCTTTTCTTCCTCTTGCATACTTATTTCCTCCAGGCAATGCTTAAATATGATACAAAATCTTTATCTTTGATGCGTCCTTTAATAGAATTGGATTGACCTAAAATTCGACCCTTCATATTATTGAGACGTGCCATCTCGCTTACAAGCAACATTGGTGCTATTCCACATATGGTAGCTTTATCCCTACCAGTGGCCTTTAAATAGGCGGTCTTTCCATCACCAGATGCAAAGCGATTTGCCATATCTCTATCATAAGCGCTCACTTTATCAACTAAATCATCATCTACAATGCTTCCGTATGGGGTGTATCTAAAGTTATTTCCGTAGTGAGTAAAATCACTGCTAGCGACCACTGCTGTTTTATCATCTATTTCAGATAGCAACATCTTGGCATATTTACTTGCTACACCTACATCAGTAAATCTATTTACGTGTGCACAACAAAGACTCATATCTTGCCTTTGAGTTATGAATGGCAAGATCATCTCCACTGCGTGTTCAGCCTCAGTTACCTTTTCATACCCTGATTGTAACGATGCAATTGTAAAACCTGGAATATTTCCAAGACTGCAGTCAAAGCTATCTATATTTCCACCTCCAACAACATCATCTTCAAGAGCATAGTAATGAGAGGGGGTTATCAAAAGCATTTTGTTAACCTCTGGTTTTAAGGTATTAAAAAACAGCTTGATTAAGCTGCTGGAATAGTACAAACCAGCATGAGGTACAACACCAAACACATCTTCATTATCGAGGCTTGGAATAACTTTAATAAGTTGTTCTAATTCTTCCAAATCACTTGGATACCACGAACCATCAAATCTTAGTTTTCTTTTCATTTCTTTATTATACCACGAAGTCAGTGTGGTGGATTAAAAATATCAGCAAATATTTTTAATAAAAACAAGAATGGTAAATAGTATTAGAATTAGATATCTTTACTCATGTGAGCTGTGATGATTGTATAGCTATAAGCATTGACTGTAATCATATAACTTTCTACAGATACATACCAATTCTTACCAACCCTCTTTATTGTGGCATTAGAATTTAATATTTTTCTACCACACCACTCACCAACATCATCACAGGTTAAAGATAAATTTCTTCTTATCCGCTCATCACCTAAGGCTGTTGTGTGGAGTTTGGATAAATTCAAGATTAAATCACATTCATTGTTATCATCAATTGTAGTAGCCATTCCACACCTCACTATTTGAATAATGCACAAAAGTACAAACCATAACTGGTTTGTACTCGACAATAAGATATCTAAATCTCATAAATTAATTTTAAATATTTATCTAAAGCTTTTAAAGAAACTTATAAACATTAGATTAGAACTATTCCTTATCATTTAAATAGGTATACAAGGAATATGATAAAAATCCTGCACACGTTGCAAAGGCTTCTCCTGTTGCACAGATTCCGGTTTCTTCATCAACACTTTCACAGGCGATATAATTATCCATGCTAACCTTGCTTAAATTATCCATAGCAGCTTCACCAAAGCCAGAGAGCAAACTATTGCACAGAGATAAAATCCAAGGATGAGGTGCATGCTCACATCCAATTTCTTTTATATTGCTGTTAGCAAATGATAGCTTATAATCAGAGGATCTTATTAACTCTACAGTGTTAATCCACTTCTTTGAAGATTTTGGACAGAACCCAAGATAAGGTAACAATAAAAGAGATCCAGGTGGTTCATCATATACTGAAGTATTACCATTCAAATCACTTGAAAATATAAACATATTATCCTTTACCAAATATTTATTGATGGAATCCTTCACCTTTTTGGCTTCAATTGATAGCTCATCATTCTTAAAATATTTTGCCAATATATTTAAACTCTTCCAAACCAAAACATTATCGTAGGTTAGATATTTCTCTTTTGCTATATCATCACTTGGCATCAAGAAGGTTTCATATAATGCAACATCTTTATGTCTTTTACTTTTTAGTTTTATTAGTATTTTTTCAAGACCTTCTAAGATATATTCCTTTTTTAATATTTCTTTATCAGATGTCTTTTTTATATATTGCTCAAGAGCAATAACTGGAGCACATAATTCATCCAATTCAAATCCTGGTTCAAGCAAGGTACCATCAATATATCTACTATGCTCTCCAACCCTGTTAATCTGAACTTTAAACACATAGTCCAATATGTTTCTACATAGAGTAGTATCAACAAGTAGCAATGCTGGAAAGCTCCATAATAAGGAATCTCTATCCCAGTAAGCAGCAGATACATAATAACGAGGAGAGCGTGAGGTTACCAAAACAAGGCTCTCAGTGTCAAAGGTAAGACCTGTTGAATAGAACAAAGCAAATAACAGGTTGGTATTTAATATTTTATTGATGCTTTCATCCACATCGAATGTAATTAACTTTTCACCCAAATAGTTGCTAAACTCATCAAATAGCTTTTCAAATCCAACTCTTTTTAGATGTTTTGCTGCAGTTGAAGCCGATACTTCTTCCATTCCAAATCCAACAAATAAATCATATGACGAAGCTTCATTGATATCTAAGGTAAATTTACCATCACCTTCTTGCATAGGTGCAATTGCAATTAAGGGAGTAACAATGTTTTGCATAAAAACATTTCCCTTATTCCAATTACTTTTTTTCATCTTAATTGTAGTATCCAAAGGAAACCTTTCATTAACAACATGCAGTGTGCTAACCCATTCCAATTGAATTGATGCTTCTACATTAATTTTTTGGTTTGATAGATTCTCAACCTCTACTCTTATAGCAATTGCTTTTTGGTTTAGTGGAGTCAGATATATTATCTTAATCCTTACATTCTCATTGCTAAAGGTGGCCATTGGAATCCAATAATTATCTCTAGTCCAAACTAGATTATTATTTAAAGATATATATTTATTATCAACAACAATTTTTGTTTTCAAAAAGGGTTTGCCATCTATTTGTAGCATTCCTTTTGAATTCATATGGAGAAGTGTTAAATAATTAACATTACCATTCTTTTCATCTATTTCAGGAAGTGATATATATTCATTACCAGTTACTTGAAACATTCAGAGCCTCCTCAAACCAAATTATCATTCCAACTTTAAAAGAAGGAACAACTATCTTTATTATAAGGCCTCTTTCTCCCAATTTACAACTAAAATCTAACTCTTGAGGTTTTTTCATATATGGAGTTGCAAAATATATTGCATTTATATCATTAAAAGTCAGTATTTCAAATTCCAACTCACTACTCATTGAAGGTTCAACCTTGCTTTCATTCCATTTATCATTATTACCTTCAAGGTTTAATAAGCTTATTAAATGACGTCTTTTATTGCATCTTATTGTTACTGCTATTCTATTAGATTCAGAGGTCAAAGAATAATTACCCTTAATGCAATATTCCTCATTATCACCACCACAATTACTCAGGGTAACATCCAACAAGGTTTCATCAAAAAGCAGCTCTTCATAGCTAACAAAGAAATCCTGAAAATCCTTTATAATATTCAATTCAGATTCTAGCAATCTTGTATAATCATTATAATAACCTTGAGTTATAGCACATCCATTCTCACCTAGAAATAAATGGGTGCTTCCCAGAGTGTTTATATAAAAAGTTGTCAATAAAGCACTGTAAATAGCATTTTCCCTATCAAGTCTAAAAGGTGCTATGTATGCTGCAAGTATTGTAGACTTACCACCTTCCCTGCACTTGTTAATGATCTCCTTTAAGTTATAAAAGCTCTCATAAGGGGACCATACTTCAACATAGATAGCATCACCTTTAAAGTTCAATGCCTTTCCCAATGGCCATGCACCCACATTGTTAAAGATCAAAGAATTATCGTTTAGTTCTTTTGAAACATAATCTAAAAAGATTGGTATATCATCATACAAATAGCAGACATTTCCCATACTATCGAATGCTCGTTTTGGATAACCATAAGTATCAAGATGAATACCTGAAAACTTCATTTTATCAATGCATTGATTATATTGTTCCACAATATGATTAACCCAATTACTTTTAAGGGAAATATTCATAAAGTAGAATTTCTCAATAAACGTTAAAGGTTTATTCTTTGCGGCATAATATGCATCTTCCTTATGAAGATTGTAGTAACCTTCATCTGCTGCATAGATTGGTCCATAGGCCATGCTTTTCATTGAATGTTGTCGACAATAATTAATTTTTTCTTTTACAATATTTTTATCTACTTTCTTACCCATTAAATCATGATAAACTTCATCATTTGAGTACAATTGATTTGGCTTATAACCCCAATCATAAAACTGAACATAATTAATATTTAATTTATTCATCCAATCAACATCTTCATTTGATTCTTCGTCTTCAAAGTCACATAAAAAACCATATCTTATAACTTTATTATCATCATCAATGGTAAATGAGGTCGAGTAAACCTTTCCGTCAACCATCAACAGTGCTTTAAAACCACCAAATTTAGTTTCAAATTGTCCAAGATTGATTGAATTAAATCCTTCATTTATATTTAGTAAAATCTTTTTATTCAATGAGTTCAAGCTGTAAATTTCTATGCTTGCACCTTTAAAACTGCCATCCGATTCAATAATCAATCTAACTTCATCCTTTGATGTATAGATTGCTTTATCACTATAAATATTTGTAATCATCCTTTTACTGCTCCCTCGGATAAACCACCTATAAATTGTTTTTGAAATATCAAAAAGATTATAACTACAGGTAATATTGCAATGGCTGCTGTTGCTGATACCAAGTGCCATTTTGCCCCTGCAAATTGTTGGAAAAATACTGATAGAGCTTGTGGAACATTGTGCTTATCATTGCTCTGCAAGAAAAATACTGCTTGAGCATAGTTGTTCCAAATACCAAATCCATTAAGAATTACAAATGCAGCAGTTGCAGGTTTTAATAGCGGGAATATAATCTTCCAAAAGGCGTTTATACCAGTACAACCATCAAGTTCTGCCGATTCATTTAGTTCTTTTGGAAGTTCATTTATAAATGTTGTATAAATAAACACTCCAGTAGGAAGCGATAAGGTAGAGGTTACAATAATCATTCCCCACAAGGTATCAACTCCGTTTATATGCCTCATCAAGGTATAGAGAGGAACCGTATTTATAATGCCTGGAATCATCATGCAACCAATCAACACTGAAAAAATAATCTTATTTAATTTACTCTTAAACCTAGAAATTGAATATCCTGCCATTCCGGCTACACTTATTGTTAGCACCAAAGAACCAATTGTTATGATTCCTGAATTTAGCATTGCCCTACTTATTTTTGATCTATTAAAGGCTTCTATATAATTTGGAAAATAAAAGTCTGGTACAAACATATTTCCATCATAGAAAAGAGTACCTGGATCATTTAAGGATAATACAATCAATACATAAAAAGGGAGCAAACATAGTGAGCAAATAATTGCCAATATTATTACCAATTTTATATTTGAGAATTTACTTTCTTTCATAATCATTAGCTCCTTGATTTTGTTAATTTGAATGAAATTAAAACAGGAATTAAAATCAACATAAATAAAATCATTGCAACTGCTGTCGAATAGCCAGTCTTATTGCCATAGCACATTCTCATTATATATATGCTCAAACTCTCTGTTGCATACCCAGGTCCACCCTCAGTTAGAGACATTATGATATCAAATACAGAAAGGGAACCAATTATATTTGTTACAACATTGATTCTTATTGATGGAGTCAATAAGGGTAATGTAATCCTTGTAAATATCTGATGCTTGGTTGCACCATCTATCTTAGCTGATTCATAATATTCGCTACTAATTGATTTTAGTCCTGCAAGATATATGATCATTGTCATTCCAGCATATTGCCAAACATTAACAAGAATAAGTACCAATATTGTATATGAATACTTTCCCATCCAGTTCCATGTGATTGGATTTCCTAAATATTCAAAGGCTCTGTAGACAAAACCTCTACCAGGTTGCAATAAGAAATACCATATGTATCCCATGATAAGAGGACTTATTATTGCTGGTAGATAGATTATTACCCTTATAACACCTTGAAATTTAAATGATTTATTCATAATCAAGGCATATGCAAGTCCTAATAGATTTAAAAGCAAAGCACTCCCAATTGCAAATAGTATTGTTGTTTTTATATCTCCTAGAGCTCTAGCATCTTTGAAGAATTTTGCATAATTCTCAAATCCAATAAAGGTAGCCTTCCCAAATCCACTCCAATCTGTAAAGCTTAATCTTATACCCTGTAGCAAAGGTACAATAAAAAAAACTGTATAAAGAGTTGCAGCAGGTATGCTCATCAGTTGATATGAGCTATTTTTCTTATTCATAAGTATTTCCTAATATACTGGTAGCAGAGAACCTGCTACCAGTTAATCTATAACTTTTTTAGAATCCTTCATTCCATGCTTTTTGATAAGCCTTACCGAATTCTTCTGGTGTATATGTACCAGCTAATAAATCTTGAACCATTCTACCAGCATCATCACCTGAAAAACCAGCAGGTTTTTCATTGGTAAATCCAACATTTACGGCAGTATTCAATACTTGAGTTACCTCATCCCTAAATCCTTTAGAAGCCCAATTGGCATCTACATCCATGAATGCACTAGGAGAGCCCAATGCCTCTGAATATTTCTTCATATTCTCTTTTGAAAATAGGAAGTTTAAGAATTTCTTTGCACCTTGCTGATTTATAGAAGTTGCTGAAATACTGTATCCACTATCTTCAGCAGATAAAACAACAGGTTTTGTTCCAGGCATGTATGCTGGATATGGTGCAAATCCAATATTCATATCAGAATTTGTAGCTAGAATTCCACCTAGTGCCCACATTCCATCACTGAACATTGCACATTCACCTCTTGAAAAAGCTTCAGTTCTATTATCAGCTGTTGCAGTTAATACATCGTCATTAATCAAACCTTTTTCTTGTAGTTCAACCAATTTTCTTGCAAATTCTACCATTGCACCATTTGGATCTGCAAAATTTAGTTTTTGTGCATCATTATTTAACATTGCAACCTTGCAAGGAATTGCACCCAAGGTTTGCTTTAAATATCCATGAGGAACAAACTCAATCCAGTGACCTAGTGACCATGCTTCTTTACCAGGAAGAAATAAAGGTGTTACACCTGGTTTCTTTGCCTTGATTACCTCTAAGTTTTTAACAAATTCATCCCAAGTTGTAGCAGGTCTTAATCCAAGTTCATTATAAATATCTTTATTGTAAAACAAACCAGCCATTGTCATGTTGGTACAAACACGATACTGATTACCTGAAATAATATCTGTGCAGTTATCGCGCATTGAAGGAATCAATCTATTCCACCACACCTCATTACTTAAATCCAAATACTTACCTTGATCAACATATGCTTGTTCATAAGTTGTCATAATATCTGGAACCTCTCCTGATGCAAATTTAACTTTGATTATATTGCTTGCATCTCTTTGATATTCTTGACTTACTGTAAAGTCATTTCCCTGTGAATTGAAATCATTGATGATGTCATTCATCAAATCAATTGTCTCTACCTTACCAGTAAAGAATGAAACCTCTGAATTACCATTTGCAAATACAGCACATGTAAAAATAGCTAGAAAGCTAAATACCACTACCATTTTTTTGGTCATATCATTACTCCTTTTTGTAACTATATGTTTATTATCAATGCTAATTTGCAAAAGCGAAATACCATGTTTTTGCACTTAAGGTATAACTTCTTACGATTTCACTGGTAAATAACTTTTTTTCTTGCTCTCAAGTTTCATCTCATATATCATTGTTTTACAAAGAAGTGTTTATGAATATAAAGTGGACAATAAAAAAGAAATTACTATTTAGCATTAGCTTATTAATATTCCTGTCAGTGATGATTGTCACTGTAGTTTCATTGCGAACATATAAAAGAGAACTTATAAACCTTTCAAAAGAAGATACAAAGATAACACTTCAACAATTATCACACAATATTGAAAATTATCTCTTGGATTACCAAAGATTGTGTGTACTCCCTTATTATAATTCATCCCTAATCAATGCGCTATCTTTAAATGCAACAAGTACAAAACAAATTCTCGACAAGCAAAGAACCATTGAAAATTTTCTATCGCAGGATATCCTATTACCACATGATGATATTCAAGAGGTTTATATATTTAATCAAGAAGAGGTCTATTCAAGTAAGAGAACACAGAAATATAAATCTTCTTCAAATTTGAATGAAAAATTGATCCAACAGGTAGCATCAAGCAAGTACCCTATTCTGGTATATCCAGAGAATGAGGATTTTTGTTTTAGCTTGCTGTGCAATATTTATGATATGAATGATAATAGCAAAATACTTGGTATTCTAAGAATGAACATTGATACAACTGGTATAGATAATGTTTGCAAAAGATTGATTGATACAAAAGGTAAAGCCCTTATGATTGTTAATAATGATAGCAAGATCATTTATCATAACAGCAACGAATTTTCGGATGAAAAATTTGTTGATTTTCATTCCTTGATATCGAAGATGAATTTGAATGACGATAATATATTAGTCAAAGAGGGAAATCAGTATTTAATTTCCAATATTGATATTTCAAAAATCGACTGGGAAATATATTATATAAGCAATCTTGAAATTTTATTAAGTGGAATCAAAGAGATTGAAATAAGATCCATATTAATAGGATTGATTTGCAGTGCACTAGGAATCCTGATTTCATTTGAATTGATAAAACTCTTCTTAAAACCAATATATGAAATCACAGGTTTAATGAAAAAAGTACAAAAGGAAGATTATAATGTAGAGGCACCGGTTAAGGGAAATGATGAAATTGCATATCTTTCAACAACCTTCAATGAGATGACAAAGAAAATAGATAGCACCATGAAGAAAAATATATATCTTACCAAAGAAATATATGAAGCTAAATACTTGGAAAAGGAAGCTCAATATATTTCAATGTGCAATCAAATAAAACCTCATTTCTTATTCAACAGTCTAAATACAATTAGCTTACTGGTAAAATGCAACAAAAAAAATGAAGCCATTGAATATATTGAAAAACTTGCAACATTATTAAATGGATTGGTTCATGCTGATACTGCAATTTCAATTCGCTCTGAATTGTTGGTTTGCAAGAATTACCTAAGCATGCAATGCATCCGATATACAAATTTGTCCTATGATATAAAGGTTGATGAAGAAATAATGAATTTTGAAATTCCTGCTCTTATTATTCAACCTATAATAGAAAACTCATTGGAACATGGATTTGCAAGGAAGCTTGATGATTGTAGAATTAATATTACCAGTAAAATAGAGAATGACATGTTATTTATCATTATTGATGATAATGGATGTGGTATGGATGCGAGTACCTTAGATGAATTAAAAAACAAACTAGCAAATCAAAATACAAACTACTCCAAAGAATATAGCAGAATAGCACTTACAAATATATCAAGAAGAATCAAACTTAAATATGGCAATGGATATGGATTAAAGGTCACATCAGAAGTTGGAGTTGGTTCCAAATTTATAATTGTACTGCCCTTCGAGGATCAAAATAATGTTTAGAGCTCTTATTGTAGATGATGAGATTTTGATGAGAGAGTATTTAAAAGAAAACCTATCAAATATTAATGGTGATTGGATGACTAAAGATGTAGCCGCTGATGGTATATATGCTATAGAGCTATTGCAGCACCACACCTATGATGCTGTAATAACAGATATCAAAATGCCAGGAGTGGATGGAATAGAACTATCTAAATACCTTTATTTTAATTATCCAGAAATCCCAATTATAATCATCTCAGGATATGATGAATTTGAATATGCAAGGGCTGCCGTAAAATTAAATGTATTTGATTATTTGTTAAAACCTCTTCGGGATGAAGAACTATCTGCAGCTCTCTCTAATATTTCATTCAAATCTGGCAAGACCAGTATTAAGGGTGAAAAACATAAAGAAAGTGGAGAAACCTTGGTAAGCAAAATACAGGAGTACCTGCAACTTCATTTCAGAGAGGGATTGAGTTTAACCATATTGGCGGATGAATTTGATATAACACCATCATATTTAAGTACAATTTTCCACAAGGAAATCGGTGAACCCTATTCTAAATATCTATTAAAATTAAGAATGGAAACAGCAAAAGCTTTATTATCAAGTCCAAATAGCAAAGTACAGGATGTTGCAATAAATATAGGATTTTCTTCTTCCAAGCATTTTATATCTGTATTCAGATCTTATTATGGAATAAGTCCTGGTGAATATAAAAAAGAATTGTTTTTTTTGGATTAAACATTCCTGTTAATTCAGTAGTATTATTTATTTTTTAAAAGCTTCAAATCTCCTTATAATTTTCATCTATTAAATAAACTGGTGTACTTTT
>CAYWGU010000019.1:0-37357 GCA_964457975.1 uncultured Spirochaetaceae bacterium
AAAATAATAGCAATTTATTTTGTTTAATAGTATATTTAAGTAATAAGATACTTACTGAGGAAACACATGACAAAAGATAAAAATAGAATTGTTAAAACTATAAAAGAACAAGTTTATCAAATATTAAGAAAAGATATTATCGAAGGAAAGTACGCTCCTGGCGACAAGATTAGTGAGGTAGAGGTTGCTTTACAATTGAATGTAAGCCGTTCTCCAGTTCATAGTGCAGTAAATGAATTAATTGGTGAAGGCCTGTTAGAAAACACTCCAAATAAACCTGTACGAGTAAGGGAACTATCAACAAAGCAGATTTTAGATATATATGAATATAGAGTACTTATTGAAAACTTCAGCATAAAAAAAATCATTGAAAACAATGACCAAAAATGCTTTAAAATCCTTAGGAATTTCAAAGATAAATTTAATGAATTAAATGATTATTCGAAAATTCACCAATACATATTAGTTGATACCCATTTTCATCAATTTCTTGTAGATTGTAGTGGTAATGATGTTGTAGCTGAGTGCTATAATAACTACTCCATTATGATCACTCCTTTTAGAGTTACATCCCTTATAAGCCAGGACAGGTTCAAGGCGTCTGTTGAAGAACATTCGAAGATAATTGATTATATATTAACAGGTGATATTAAAAGTGCTATAAAGGAAGATGAAGAACACCTAGAGCTAGCTAAACTTGAAATAGAAAAATATCTTAAGAAAAAAGAATTAGACAATACTTCTAAATAAAGACAGATTAATAATAAAATAACTAAACCTGCATATTTGAATTTATCTTTTATGCAGGTTTTTTAGGTATTGGAACTATTTATTATATAATTCTTTTTTATTTAATTATTGAGAACTTATAAACTGTTTTATATTTATATTCTTTATTAGCTTCAATAATACAAGATGGAAAGTTAGAATGATTTGGTGCATCAGGATACATTTGAGTTTCAAAGCACACCCCACCATTTTTGGTATATTCTTTTCCTTCTTTTCCACACGAGCCTTCATCAAAGAAATTTGCAGTATACATTTGAACTCCGGGCATGTCAGTATAAATACTCATTACACGACCTGATTCATTATCTTTGATTTCTCCTCGCTTCTTGAAGGAACCATCTGCATCTTTAAAGCAAAAACAATGATCATAACCAGCTGGAGTACTATCAATCCTCTCTCCAATCTTATGAAACTCATTAAAATCAAATGGAGTATTCTTTACATCAAGAATTTCACCTGTAGGAATCAATAAATCATCAACAGCCAATACACCATCACAATCAAGCCAAACTTCATTGTCAAGAATTTTCTTACCAGGGTTTCCTGTAATATTAAAATAACTATGATTTGTTAATCCCAGGATAGATTTTTTATCAGATTTTGCTGTGTAATCTATTACAAGTTCTCCATCTTTTGTAAGAGTAAACTGAGCAGTTACCACACAATTTCCTGGAAATCCACCTTCCTCATCTTTACTATCAACACTTAATAAGACTGATGGATTGTCACCATTTTCAACCAACTCCATATCCCAGTTTTTCCATGCAAGACTTGCTTTTCCACTATGTAAGGTATTCACCTTATTGTCATTTTGGTCCAACTGATATTTTTTACCATCAATTTCAAAAGCTCCGCCTTTGATTCTATTTGCAAAACGACCAACGGTCATTCCGTAATATGTAGTATTTAATAAATATTCATTAGCACAGTCATAGCCCAAAACAATATCTTCAACTTTTCCATCTTTATCAGGAATTCTTAGGGCATGAATAGTAGCTCCAAGACTTAAAACTTCAACTTCATATGGACCATTATTTAGGGTCACACTTAAAACCAAATCACCATTATCTAATGTATCGAAGGTTTTCATCTTCATCTGCTTTACCTCATTTTTTTATCAAAAAAGAGATAAGCATGTAACACACCTATCTCAAATTTATTTATTTATTAACTATTGCTAGAATCATCACTCTTCAAAACAGCAAGGAAAGCTGACTGTGGTATTTCAACATTACCAATCATCTTCATCCTTTTCTTACCTTCTTTCTGTTTTTCAAGTAACTTACGCTTTCTTGAAATATCACCACCATAACATTTTGCAGTTACATCCTTACGATATGCAGTAATTGTTTCTCTTGAAACAATATTTCCACCAATAGCTGCTTGTATTGCAATCTTATATTGTTGTCTATGAATTTCACCTTTCAGTCTTTCACATACAATTTTACCACGAGTGGCTGCGTTCTGCTTAAATACCAGCTGTGATAGTGCATCAACGGGATCTCCATTAACCAGGATATCAAGTCTTACAAGGTTTGTTTTCTTATAACCTATAACTGCATAATCAAATGAAGCATATCCTCGTGATAAAGATTTTAAGCGATCATAGAATTCAAACAGTACTTCAGCTAAGGGCATTTCATACTGCAGTTCAACTCTTTTTTCATCTAGATAATTCATATTAGTTTGAACACCACGTTTTTCCATACACAAGCTCATAATGGGACCTATGTACTCTGTTGGTGTCATAACATTTGCTCTAATATAAGGTTCCTTACTAAAGTCAACTAACATTTCATTAGGGTATTCTAAAGGATTATCAATTTCTATAAAATCTTCATCATTCTCTCGGTTCTTTAAAAACACCTTATATTCTACAGATGGAGAAGTAAATACAATTGCTAGATTAAATTCCCTTTCAATTCTTTCTTGAATAACTTCAAGATGCAAAAGACCAAGAAATCCACATCTAAAACCAAACCCTAAAGCAGCAGATGAATCCTTTTCATATACAAGAGATGCATCATTTAGCTTTAGTTTTTCAATTGCATCAAACAACTCTTCATAATCATTTGAATCAACAGGATATATTGAGGAGAATACAACAGGTTGAACTTCCTTAAATCCAGAAAG
The DNA here is from genome assembly GCA_964457975.1 of uncultured Spirochaetaceae bacterium. GTDB lineage: Bacteria > Spirochaetota > Spirochaetia > Sphaerochaetales > Sphaerochaetaceae > Pleomorphochaeta. The sequence goes on from CAYWGU010000019.1 coordinate 2,923, forward strand.
AGGTACTTTAGATGGATTATCCACACGAGTTACAGTATCACCTACTCTAATATCACTGATGGTCTTAATACCTGCAATGATATAACCAACATCACCTGCATGAAGAGTATCAACTTTGAAATTAAACAATTTGAAAATACCTACTTCTTCTACAATATAATCGGATCCTCCATGCATAAATCTAATTGAATCACCAGATCTAAGGCAACCTTCAAAGATTCTGCAATGAATTATAACACCCCGATAAGGATCGTAATGTGAATCAAATATCAAAGCTGTTAAAGGATTTTCATCATGTCCTTCAGGAGGTGGAATAAAATCAATAATTTGTTCAAATAATTCATCAACACCCTTACCAGTTTTTGCACTGACAAGAATTGTCATATCAGAATCAAGTCCCAACTCTTTATCTATTTGTTCAAGACACATAGGAATATTTGCAGAAGGAAGGTCAATCTTGTTTATAACAGGAATTACTTCCAAATTGTGTTCCATTGCTAAATAAAGGTTAGCAAGTGTTTGCGCTTCAACACCTTGCGAAGCATCGATTAATAAAAGAGCACCTTCACAAGAACTAATTGCACGAGATACTTCATAACTAAAGTCAACGTGTCCAGGCGTATCTACAAGATTCAACTTGTAGAGCTTTCCATCTTTAGCGGCATATGGAATACTTACAGCTTGGCTTTTTATTGTTATACCACGCTCTTTTTCAATATCCATATTATCTAATACTTGATTCTGAGCAGGTCCTCTCTGTTTTCCAAGCTTTGCTTTTTCAATAAACCTATCGGCCAAGGTAGATTTACCATGGTCGATATGCGCTATTATACAGAAATTTCGTGTCAACGAATAATCATTTTCCATTTTTAGTCCTTAAGGCTAAGTGTGTTTGCAATAGGTTCAAAACCTAATAGTTCTCTAATTTCAGCATCATCAAGAGTCTCTTTAAGTACCAATTCATCAGTAAGTTTATCAAGTTCAACTCTGTATTTAGTTAAAATTTCACGAGTTTCATTTAAGCAACTATCAAGAATTTTTCTCATTTCTGTATCAATAATTCTTGCAGTTTCTTCACTATAGTTTTTATGTTGAGCTATTTCACGTCCTAAGAATAAAGGTTCATCCTTTTCCCCTAAGTTAATGAATCCCAAACTACTCATACCAAATTCTGTAACCATTCTCTTTGCAATATTTGTTGCCTGTTGAATATCATTACTAGTACCCGTAGTTGTCTCTCCATATATTAAATCTTCAGCTACATAACCACCCATTGTAATTTTAATTCTATCAACAAGTTTTGATCTATTTAATGTATAAGTATCACTTTCAGGAAGAGAAATTGTCAAACCTAAAGCTCTTCCGTGTGGGATAATTGTAACTTTATGAAGAGGATCTACATTCTTTAAATGGTAGTGAAGAAGAGTATGTCCTGCTTCATGATATGCAGTTGCCTTTTTGTCTTCGTCACTCATAAATTTAGAACCACGAGCTACACCAATTAGTACTTTATCTCTTGCCATTTCTATATTATCCATAGAAACGGTTTCTTTATTCTGCCTTGCAGCAAATAAGGCTGCTTCATTTATCATGTTAGCAAGATCAGCACCAGAAGAGCCTGGAGTTGCACGTGCAATACGAGATAAATCAACATTTGGTTCAAGTTTTACCTTCTTACAATGAATTTCTAGAATAGCTTCTCTTTCTTTAATATCTGGAAGATCAACAACTATCTGTCTATCAAAACGGCCAGGACGAAGTAAAGCTTTATCAAGTACATCTGGACGGTTGGTTGCTGCCATTACAATTACATTTGAAGTACTATCGAATCCATCCATTTCAACAAGAATTTGATTCAAGGTTTGTTCCCTTTCATCATTTCCTCCACCAACACCTGAACCACGAGTACGTCCTACAGCATCTAATTCATCAATAAAAATGATGCACGGAGCCGCTTTTCTTGCCTGTTCAAATAAATCCCTTACACGAGAAGCACCCATACCAACAAACATTTCAACGAAGTCGGAACCACTTGTATGAAGGAATGATACACCTGACTCACCAGCAACTGCTTTTGCAAGCAATGTTTTACCTGTTCCAGGAGGACCAACCAGCAAGGCTCCTCTAGGTATTTTAGCACCAACCTTGGTGAATCTATCTGGATGCTTCAGGAAGTCTACAACTTCTAGGAGCTCTGTCTTTGCCTCAAACTGACCTGCAACATCAGTAAATTTGGTACTATTTTCATCAGGCTTGTATTCTTTTGCTAGATTCTTTCCAATTCCACCCATCATTTTCCCACTCGCACCACTTGCTTGCTTATAAAGCATAACGGTAAATCCAATAAAGATAATCCATGGAATCAATTGGAACAATAAAGCAACAAATGATACATTTTGCTCTGAACCAGTTACAATTATACCTTTCTCAAGTAATTGTGGAAGAAGTTCATTATCTGTATATGGGATACGAGTATTCATGCTCATACCATTTGAATCCATAAATGTAATTTTGCTATTTGCTTCAATGTCTACATTGCTAATCTGTCCTGACTGAACATACTGCTTGAACATTGTATATGATACTGTTTGACTAGCTCCATTCATTGAACTATCAAAGAATAAAATACCAAAAGTTAACAACAAAAAGACAAAAATACCAAGAGATAATCTATTCTTAGGATTTTTTAGAGGGCCATTGTTATTACCACCATTACCTGATGGACCACCACTACCGCCGCCTTTAAGTCCTTGCCAGAAATCATTTGGACTATCCTTTTTTTTATTAGGATCATCAGCAAAATAAACTCCGGATTTTGCATTTTTTGAATTATTAAAAAGTTTCACGTTATATTTCCTTATTTAAAATACTATATATTCTTACACTCTTTCCTACAAGAGTATTTTTCAAGTGCACTGCAAGCCTATCTCGTCCACCAACATGATGAGCAAAGACAGCTACAATCCCACTCCTATCTTCTAAAATATAAACTAATTTCCTTTTACTTTCATCTATTTTCCAAGAAGAAATTAATTTATTGACCATTACCTTACCACCAGAGGTGACCAATTGGTCCCCGCTTTTAACAGATCTAAATATTAATGGATGTTTTAGATCCTCGTCAGCTATCTGCAGCTGCATCTTATTAGCTTGCGAGAATGAATTTATTTGCAATGTAGAATAGGGACAATTAAAATAACCATCTCCCTTTTCTTCAATGATGAGTGTAAAGTTTTTGTCTTCAATCAATTCATTAAAGTTAATAAAACCATCCTCATCAATTACCAAAGTAAATGTATTAAAATTGATAACCGTTTCTATCTCATCAAAAACAACATTATCTATATGCTTTAATTGATTAATTGACACCATCTGATACTGCTTTGTTAATTCTAATATAATATTGTATCGAACAATAGTGACTTGGTTACAAAAAACATCTTTTTTTATTTTATTTTTCTTTATTAGCTTGTTAACCTTCTCCATAACTAGCACAGAGAAGCCCTCAAGTAGCTCAGCATTTCTTTGAACTATTGGAGAAACAGATGGAAACACCTCTTCTATTAAGGGTACAATATTCCATCTTATCTTATTCCTAAGATAGTTTTGCTCTCCATTGGTTGAATCCTCACTCCATTTTAAATTGTTTTCTTTAAGTATTACTTCAAGGTCTTTTTTTGAATATGAAAGAGTTGGCCTTATTACATCAACTCCATTTAACCTTGTAACAGATTTAACACAAGATAGAGATAAGGGGGAAGCTCCATTAAATGTTCTCATGATCATTGTTTCTACCTGATCATCACTGTTATGTGCAGTTGCAATAGTATTTATTTTATGCTCATTGCAGTAACCCAATAACTTAGCATAACGAGCAGCACGAGCTGCATCTTCAAGCCCTGAATCGCGAAGTTTAGCAATTTCTTCAATTTCGCCCTTATCACAATGTAGCTCAATATATTTTATACCTAATTTTTTACAGTTATCAGAATTTAAAAAAGATTCTTCAGAGAGCTCTTGTTCTCCTCTTAGACTATGATTCACATAAAGTGCTACAAGATTTTTAGCATCAAATTTCTTTGAAAGTAAATACAAAAGGCATAAGCTATCACTACCGCCCGAAAAGGCAATAGCTATTTTATCTAAATTTATATTTGGATTTAAACGGAAAAAAGAATTAAAATCCTTCATAACCCTGCCTTTTATTATATGTTTATTTAAATATGAACATAATTTAAACATTCGTCAACCAATAGTTGAACATTCACTCAATTTACCAAATGGTGAAAATTATAATTCATCTTCAGCTAAAATAACTTTCTTTATTTTATTGTTGTACTTCTGCATTAGATTTGAAACATCATCACCATTTATTATATCAAGTAACGCATCCTTTGCTTTAGTGATACCTTCGTTAAATGATTCTTGATCTTCCTCAACACCCAATACATGGTCTACTACACTTTCACCCATCTTTGGTCTTCCAATTCCAACATATATTCTTGTAAAGCCATTGAAACCGTCAAGATTATTTATGATGCTTTTAAGTCCATTATGACCTGCATCACCACCACCCATCTTTATTCTTATACTTCCGACAGGTAAATCCATCTGATCACAGATTACAACCATTTCTTCTTTTACAAAATTATCAATCTCATTGATGATATCTCCACTGTTATTCATGTAGGTCAGTGGCTGGATTAATATGATAGCTTCGTCGCCCTTTGTGATTTTCCCCATCCTATATAAATGGAAACAGCGCTTAGCCAGTTTAACCTGACAAAACGCTGCTACTTGATTAGTGACTAAAAAACCACAATTATGACGAGTGTTACCATACTTCTGTCCAGGATTACCCAAACCAAGTATTGCTCTCATAACTATACTATTCAGTAGCCCCTTCATCTGCACTATTAACTTCAGAAATAACTTCTGCTGGTGCATTTGCATCTGTATCTTCTTCAACAACTTCTTCTTTAAGTGCTTTAACTATTGCTACAACTTCTTTTACTGATGTTAAAATTTCAACACCTTCGCCAACAACAATATCTGAAACAGAAATATGAGTGTTTAATTCAAGACCTGATACATCAACTTTAATTTCTGATGGTAAATCTTTTGGTAAACATTCGACTTCAATTTCATGTAAGATAGCATCTAAGATACCACCCATACGACAACCAACTGGATTACCTACGATAACAATTGGAACTGCTGTACGAAGTTTTTCACCACGTTTTACTTCATAAAAGTCAACATGCTTGATAATATCATAAAGAAGATCTTCTTGGAAATTCTTAACTAGAACTTCTTTTTGATCTCCACCTTCGATGTTTAATGTAATAAGTGTTGATTCTGTCAATTTTGAAAGTGACATTGCAAAAGCATGTGCATTAATAACAATATGTGTTGGTGCTAATTTGTGGCCGTAAACAACAGCAGGAATTTTTCCAGCACGTACTAAACGGCGGGAACCAGCACTACCAAAATCAGTAGTACGAAGAGTTGCATCAAATGAATAATTAGACATAATTATTTCTCCTAAATACTCTCATTGGAATTCTAATCCAATTACCATGGGATATGAACACATAAGTGTCCATGACGTATATTATAGAAAGAGTATTTTTTATTCAAGTGAGCAAGGAACTAATTTTACCTCATTATTCACTTTATTTAAGAAATTAGACTTTTAAGCAAAATGCAAACTTACAAAATAAACCATCTCACACCTTTTCAAATGATGCAAAACAACAATCTGTTAAAATACTATATAACACCGGCTCATCTGTAGACATTATATTTAATAGATTTAAATACTAATTATCAATTCCATTGCAGCAAAAAAACTTTCACCCAATTTTCATTCTTTGACTTTCATCTCAAACCATCTGAATAGAATATAACTAATCCATCTATCAAGATCTATTTATTCAAAAACTAACCATTAACTATTGGCTGCTTCTAGTATTTTCTAATCTGTTTTTAAAAATAAAAAAATCTATAATCTTGTATACTTGCAACTCCATAACAGAAATCCACCAGAAATATCTTTTATCTACGGACAAACAAAAAACACTCATCAAATTAATGATAAGTGCTTAAAAGGCTGGGAAGGTAGGAATCGAACCTGCGATGCCGGCACCAAAAACCAGAGCCTTAACCATTTGGCGACTTCCCAACGAACAAGTAGTAAATTATATTAAATATATTCTTTTGTCTAGTAGAAAATGAAATCATTTACAAATAAAAGAAGAAACTAAAAAAACACTCATCAAATTAATGATAAGTGCTTAAAAGGCTGGGAAGGTAGGAATCGAACCTGCGATGCCGGCACCAAAAACCAGAGCCTTAACCATTTGGCGACTTCCCAACGAACAAGTAGTAAATTATAGTAAATACAGTCTTTTGTCTAGCACTGTAATAAAAAAAAATAATATTTTTCATCTTTTTAAAGTATTTAATATCTAATTCAGCATTTAGTGTTATAAAATATAGAATTCCAGATATAAATAGTCCAATATTGTAATTATTAAAAGTTAAAATCAACCTTAGATATATCATAAAAAGGAGAACCTGCTTTTCCTATCCGTGAAAGGTCACCTCGTATCATATAAAGAACCGTTTCCAATGCAATATCAAAATTCTCATACTTTAAAAACATTTCAATTGTATCAAAGAGCGTTGTTTTAATAAGAAGTTCTGCCAATTCCAAAACAAGGAGAACCAAATCTTGATCTTTTATATCATCTGAACCAAAGAAAGGCATGGATAATTTATTGTATTGCTTATACATTCTATCAAATTGAGTAAACACAATATTCATATCTTTTTCAACCGATAAATATTTTATAAGAGTTTCATAGCTGTTAATTGAATCAATATTTGTAAATTTAAAATCATCCAAGTGAGGAAAAGAATCAAAATCAGATTCCTTTACAAATTCTGCCTTATATTTTTTTTCAACTGCTTTATCAAAGGATACTTCACTAAGTATTTCTTCGCATTCAATAAACTTTGTAAACTCACATTTCAAAAGAGTTGTAAGACCATTTTCAATGCTAACCTTCTGATATTTGAAATAGCTTGATGTTTCATCATTCAATTCCTCATCAAAAGTTTTTTCCATATCCCATCTAAATAAAGCAGTTTTCAAACCTATGACCTCATAGAGATGTTTTGCCTCATTTATTGCATTCGCTTTATCACCAATTATTACAGAATTACATGCATTTGCCATTATTTGATAGGATGTTATTATATTCTCAAAGGATATATTCTCTTCCTTCGATTTAAAGACCTTACTAGAAGCTTTAAAGAATATCTTATTTTCAGAATTATTATCTAAAAAGGAATCATTTTTGTTAAATTTAGATTTTGAGGGATATTTGTCATCCATAGAAAAACGTAAGCCATTTAAAAGACTTCTAAAACAATTCATATATTTAAGAGCTATGCTTTCACTTGATATTCTGGAAGATTTAAATATATGATCCACTCCATAAACATCATTCGAAACGAGATATTTATCACGATAAGTTGTAAAATATTCATCTATTACCTCTTTCTCCTTATCAGTTGAAACCTTTACCTTTCTATTAAATATTCTAGCAAACATATCATCATTGTTTCTTACCTCATTCTTATTTTTTGGAGCAAAAGGTTCATTCATCAAAGACTTTTTAGGATTTTTTATATCATCTATCCTACCATCTAAATCATAGAGTCCCTCTGTAATTTCAAAGCTAATATCATTGAATTTTTTTGATAATTTTTCATCAATAACAGTTGCATCAAAAAACTCAGCTATAAATGAGGTCAAAGTTAAAACAGAAGAAAATATATCTCCAATGGAATGGCGAGAATAATTAAAATGGAAGCTAAAATATTTTTCCTCTGCAAGGTCCAAGGGAGAAATTACAGGATTCTTTGCATCAAAGTAATGCTCAAAAACTGAATAGGAATTAAAAGCTCCTGCAGTATAAGGAATAATATCGTAGGAATGCATACCAAGAGCCCGGGAAATCTCATCAAGAGTAATTTTTCCTTTATCCGCCTCTCCTTTTATGTTGCACTTTAAGTTTTTAGGATCTTTAAACTGAAAAAGAGGATAGGTCCAACTTAAATTATCATGAAATAAATTATTTTCCTTAAAATCAACGAGATCAAAAGACAGAACAGCCCCTGAATTGTAGCCGATTCGTTTAGCATAAGCCTCATTGCTTTCATCCGAAAAATCAAATAATTTTTTTTCTTCTAAGTAAGAATTTAGTAGAATATAACTTCCTTCATCATCTCTTACATTCAAGGCAATAGCCAAAAGCAAGGTTCTATAAATACCCTCTGTTATTCTCATTGCAAAGGGGCAATTAGCTGAGGATAAGGCCATTCTCAAGGTTTTAAGAGAGGAAGATACATATTCAATAACTCTTTCATTCACTCTTTTTATTTCTTTTTCAGTTACACTATTTAAAGAATTATGCTCTTTAATATATTTCTCAAATTGATAATAAATAATATTAAAAAGGGATAACTCTTCAAATAAATAATATAGTTTTTCATCATCATAATCCACATATTTTATGTCATCATAGTTCTCAATCATTATTTCAAATAACTTAAAATTAAAATCTAAATAATCAGCTTTTTCAAAATCCCATTCAAATATGTTCTGCTCTTTATTTTTTTTATTCACAACTTTTCTCTCTTTTATATCGTAATTATAGCACACATATAATTAACGGGCAAAGGTTTCCTTTGAATCAAAATTAATCAGCGCTTCACAAATATTAATAACATCTTTCATGTTTTTATTTTGTTCATACAAGGGTTCAACCTTCAATGTTTCAACAATTAATTGAGAGCCCTGCAAAAGCATTAAAGATAATTGTGAATCAAATCTATTATTTATATCCGCAAAAGGATTATTAAGAATTTTGTAAAGAAGAGCCACATCACCAATATTCAGTGCCCCCAAATTAACATCTACCCTATCTTTTAATATAGCTACCATATCCGCTATGCTATTTATATTATTTGGAGCAAAATCAAAGGGTGATGGATATTCATATATTTCAAAGTCTTCATCCTCTTTAATTATTTGAATCATCTTTTTCTCTTCAATCTGTGATAAAGGTTGGTACTCTTCAAGTTCATCAAGAACCTCTTCCATTATCTTGATATTCTGAATATTCTTTTGAGATAAGAAAAAGCATTCATCTAAGAAATCATTCAAACAATCATCACCCATTACATTGATATATGTTTTCATAACTGCCATATCATAAAGACTCTTTATTTCAACAAAGCTTGATGACACATCATCCAAAATTATTGAATTGCAAATATTTACCATATTTTGAATCAATGTTATCAATAATATGTTGCTCTTTATTTCATCATCATCAAGCACTGCTCTCTCAAACTCTGTTGAATCAAATATTATTTTATCACCATAATTCTCATCAATCATTTCAGAAAAAGAAGAATTCTTAAGATGTACTTCCTTTGGATTGAATTCAGCATCATAAAACCTCATTCCAATTAAAAGAGACCTGAATACATTTAAGTATTTGTACGCAAGCTTTGTTGAATTTTTATGAAAAGCTTCATTGCACAGAACAACATCAGAGGCGACAAGATATTTAGCACTATAATTATTGAAATATGTATTTATATTTTCATTTGACATTGTATTTTTGTTATTCAAAACGTTATAGAACATGACATCATTGTATCTCACATCAAAAGGATACTCCAATTCATCTGAGCTAATAAAACCTTCATCATAAAGATTTTCTTCAATTTGCTCATCCACTTCAAGGTCCTCTAAATCTTCATCCTCATCAATTTCATCATCTCCATAGGAAAGAATTGAATCTAAATAATAAACAAAAGGTTCAACATATTTTTGATCAAGCTTTAACACATTTAAAACTTCCATGCTACTTTCAATCAAACAACTAAGCGATTGTAATACATATACCTCACTGACAACTGAATTATCCATATATTCTTTTTCAATGCTTCCAAGATAATTAAATTTCTCTTCATCCGGTAAAAAATAATATTCAATTGTAGGATTCTTTGCATTTGCAAATAATTCTGTTATGGAATGATTTAAATATTGCTTGGCATTTTCAAGTGACGGTTTTAAATCATGCAAATTTAGCAGTCTTGCAAGCATCTCCATTGTAAGAGTCTCACCTTCAATATTTTTAATTACCTGCGATACTTCATTTAAGGCCTTTGCAGCAGGTTCTGCCCATGCTAGCGATCCATTAGTAAAGTTATCAAGTTCACAGCACTCATTGTTTTCTTCACAAAACCTCTTGAAAGAATCAATTGTTATGTAATTACCATCTTCATCGGATAGATTTAAGAAAATACCTTTTACAATAAGTGAAAAGGATTTTCTTATTATGCGCATTGCAAATGAAATATTTCTATAAGCCAAAGCATTCATTATTGTGATATAATTCTTACTTAGTATATTTAAAAGCCAAATATTAACAATTTTAACATCTTCATTTTTATTATCTAATAAATTATTTTTTATCAAATAATCCTTGTATTCTTCAAAATTCACAGCATTATATTTCGACAAGGTATAGCTATCATGGGCTACAGTATCCATCATCAAAGACATCTTGTTATTGAGACCTGTTTTTTCACATATAATTTCAGCTCTATTAAAAAAATCTTCATCTTCTAATAGAAAGCTTTCTGCATATAGATTATCCATACCTTTAAAATTAAACATCTATTTCATCTAAATCCTTTTCAATCATAAAATTAATTACATCAACCACCTTATTTAAATATTCATCAGCAATTAAATCGGATATAATATCATATGAAAGAGTTCTATTCAAAAGTGATGCAAAATCAAGAATCATAAGTGATAAAGTATTATCACTTGCATCCCCATCATTGAAAAAGGGTACATTGATAGAAAGATTAGATAGATACATTCTGTTAAAGGTTGAAGCACTTACATCAAGTCCTATCGTATTGCTTAAATAAAGAGCAATATCATCAATGCTATGTAAGTCATCATCAGCTGCAAATGAAAATAGTTTGGTTTCGTCTATCATATCTTTGATAAGCTTTGGATGCTTCTTTGAAAAGAACTTTTCAGCCTTCTCCTCAACATACTCATTTTGGGGAAACAAATTACTCTCAATCAATTCTTTCTTATCATTGGTCAGCTGAATAGTTATTGTTGTATAATTCATAGCCTCTGATAAAAACTTAAAAACAGGTAAATTATCTTGATTTTCAACAATACCACTAAGCTCTTTTTTATTCTTTATTCCTATGTATGTTTTTATAATAATTGATTCATAAAGCTTCTTTGCCTCATTTAGTGCAGTTGATGCATCATTTATCAATATTAAATTGCATATATTTGTAAAAGATTGAATGGTTGAAATCAAAAACTGTGCTATTGCAGACTCTTCCTTACTATAATGATTCTCTGCATTGTAATTTATGAATATCTTCTTATAATCAGATGTTTCAAAAAACTTGTATTGAGCCTCAATTGGTAGATTCTTTATATCATCAAACCTTAATCCATTGAGTAGGCTCTTGAATATATTTTGCCATTTGTATGCCAAGTCACTGCTATGACCTTCATTAACCAATCCATCATAGTAACCGTATAATCTAGGTTTGTTTTTATCAAACCATCTAGGATTATTTTCATCTATAAAGAAAGCATCATCACTAACAATATAATTATCCTTGTAAGTAGAAAAGTAATTATTGATGCTTTCCATCTCCTCTGTACTATCACTTTTAGTAAGACCCGTTAATATCTTTATGAACATAGGATCTATGTTGCACTCTTCAAGATCTTTGTAATAATCATCCTTGTCAATATTATAGCTGATACCATCCTTAGCTTGTTGCTTAAAATTCTTTACAATATTTACATAAGATGATTCATTTCCACTTTCAAAGGAAATTCTTTTAACCCTTTTTGGCGATTCACTGTCTGGATAGTAATCATCGGAATAATATGAAAAAGAACTTAAAACAATATCTTCATTCACCCTATCAAATCTATTTATTAGCTTCTTGCTCTTGAGTGCTGTTGATCTAAAATATGTAGAAAATAAAGGACCCAACTGCTTTATCTCATCTAAAAAAAAAGCCTCTTCATACTTGCTATAATAAGAAAGACCGGACTCATTGGGGTCATCAAAACATAGGGGTGATATTGTAGGATTCTTGCTATTGGAATAAATTTCTATTATTGAATGATGGTAGAAGGGATCTGTCATTTGATGCATGCTATCAAATTCATAAAGACCAAGAATTTTTGTAATATCCTCAATTTCAATATTATCTAATAATTGTTCAAGGGACTTATTAAAAACACTTTTTATTTTACTCTCATCAAAGGATTCAAACAAAGGAGCTGTCCAATCAAAAGAACAGTCAAAGGAAGAAAAGCGAGAGGGAGTAGAATTAATATCATTCTTGTTTAGCTTTTCCTTTATTTTATTAATGTAGAATTTATCATCATTTTCATCTACTCCACAAATTGATTCAGCTTTTTTCGTTGCACTTTTATTTAGAACAGAGGTTTTCTGATTTGATAGCTTGTAGTTTAGTGCAGTGCTAATTACCAAAGTTTCATAAAGAGATCTCATTATCCTCATTGCAAGAGGAATATTTGCTGTTGAGACGGCCATGGTGAGAGAGCGTAAGGCATTAGAGCAATAGGCCAAAGTTGATTTGTTAGTTCGGTTATAAAGTGCATTTAGCTTGCTACTGCTTTTATATATTCCATGAGATTCTGCATAATCTCTAAAAATATAAAAATGAGCTGTAAACAGATCAAGCACATCACTAGCCATTGATATAGAATCATCGCTCCTAACATATTTAGTAGTGAAAAAATTAGATGCAATAGCACTTTCTAGTATATCTGAGAAACAAACCTCATCATAATCACAATAGTCATATATATTATCAAAATCCATAATCATTTACCCTTTAAGCCTTTATATTTATTTTTTTTAAAGTATTTCAATTTATTTACTTAGAAATATTTAAAATTTAATTCAAAAAATAGTTCATTGGTATCTGCCGTTTAAATTTGTATTATAATAAACTATAGCCGTTTTTTTATTTATTTTAAATCCAATTTAAACCTTTATCTATTAAAAGTTATAACAAAACCATTATATTACAATGATAACCATGAACTTTTTATTTACCTAAACTCTCATTCTTATAATCAATTCTTCATATAATTTAAATCATAGTCAACCATGTAAATACCAAGTCCAATTATTTCATTTATTGTATCATCACAACTTCTATCAGCTAAAAAATCATATTTTAGACTCTTAAAGATAAGCAGTGAAAAATCCATTATGATTAACTTAAGCTCATCATCAGATAGCTTTGACCTGTTTATATAAGGCAAAGTTTCAAAGGCTCTTTGATTATAAAACTTATCAAACATGGATAAATGCAAATTAATATCTCTTTTTCCTAGAAATTTTAACATATCATCAAAGCTCTGGATTCCATCACTTTTACAATTGCTAAACAATAAATCATCATCAATCATGGAGGTATAACTTTCAGTATTTGCTGCAAACTTCTTTTTAATGCTAGCTGATGAGAATTGATTGTTATATTCATCTTCAAGCATTTGATCTCTCATAGCCAAAACCTTCTGCTTTGGCATTATAATCTTTGAAGCTGCTTCAAAATATTCTGCAATTTTTTCTTTCTTCAAGGATTTATCATCTTTTATTTTAAGATTTATGTAGGTTTTCATTATTATTGATTCATATAAAACCCTGGCTTCATCAAGAATTGCAATATCATCACCTAGCAAAGCCATGTTGCATATATTTGCCATTCCTTGAATCTCAGAAATTGTTAATGCATCAAAGCTATCCTCAATATAATTTTCAACCTCATCACATAAAAATGTTTTCTTGTGTAAAACTGATTTAGGATAGCCCATGTAGGTATTCTTTGCAGTTACCAAGCTTGGTAATTCATTGTCATGATAATAACGCAATCCAAATAATAAACTTCTAAATACACTCATATATTTTATTGCAATATTGTTAAGAGATTGTTCATTACCGTCTATTATCTTATCAATATTGAAAACATCATTTGTTACAAGAAAGTCATCCTTGTAGCAAGAAAAGTATTTGTTTATCTTTTCCTTTTGTTTATCTTTCTTTATATATATTTCTTTCTTTAATATTTCCATGAACTTTGAATCAATGTATGTAATTCCAGATAACACTACTTGAAGGTCATCCAATTCATCATTATCTCCATCTTTAAGTGTATTTGAAACAGAATATATTATAATACGAACTAGGTTGCTTAACATCAAGGTTAATCTTTGAGGAATTGAAATTGCATAAAAAAAGGAATCAATAACTTGAGCTATACAAATACTGGCACTTTTACAACTCTCTCTTATTTTATTGATATTTGCAGTATAAAGATCCCCAACCTCATCACCAAACTCCATTCTATGAATGGTGGGATTTATGGAATTTGAAAAATGCTCAAATATTGATACATGCTTGTAAGCTGCAGTTTCAAAGTCAACAATATTGGAACCTTTAACCTCCAAAAGATGAGCTAGATTTGAAATCGTAATATTCCAACTATCACAATCATCACACTTTTCTAATTTAACCCTCTTATGATAAGGATCAATCATTTTAAATAAGGGATAGGTCCATTGTAAATCATCGGTGAATGAATTTACACCGTAGCTAAAATAGGTTCTATCATCGACGGTTTTTTTTAAATTTGATTTAAGGTCTCTTATAAATGATTTTTTATTAAATGATTTATATGAAATGGAGTCAACTCTCTCTTTAAAGGAAGAAAGCAATACATATTGTCCTTTCTCATTTATTTGATTTATTGCAATGCCAATTATAACTATCTCATATAGCTCTCTAATTGATCTTAATAACAAAGGATGATTTGCTGTGGAACTAGATACCAAACAATGTCGTATAGCATTGAAGATGTATGCTACTATATCATTATTTATTTTATCAACATCTTTATTGCCTGATTGATCCAATAATTTATAGGAATTTAAATGATCTTTAAAGAAAGAAAAGGTTGTGTAATAGAGACCAATCTTCATCTGCAATACATGATCTGCTCCATTATTATATGCTCCTTCCTTCTCAAAATGTAAATTGTTATTGTAATGATCAAGTACCTCTTCTATCATCTTCGTATATTCAGGATTTCCATATGAATCAAACATTTCAAATATATTATCAAAGTTGATTTGATTTACCACTTTTACTTCCTTTTATTTTTTCTATTTAAATCAAAATTTACACAATTCTATGCACTTGTTAAACTACAAGAAATTTCTTGATTTTTTTTAAATATTAACCCTTTAATAAAAGTACAAATCACCCAATAAATTCTCAACACCTTTAATAAAAACCAAACATATCGTTTAATTCAATTTCATCATTAAATCGAGTTGTAACAGACTCTTTATCAAGTACTTCATAGCAAGTAGAACCAGAGCCACTCATCAAGCAGAAATTATTGCTCTTTTTTAAATGGGTTAGTACATCACTTTCAATTACCCTTTCAAAATCATTTATAAAGCAATCCTTCCAATTAAGCAAACCACTTTTAAAAATTAAAATAAATTCATCTCTGCTGTAGAATTCATCCCTATCTATTTTATCAAGCTTTAAGAAGGCACCTTTTGTAGATTCACCATGAAGTGGTTTTATTAAATGAATCTTATAATCGAAAGCTACACCGCTAATTGGTATAACAAATTCTCCCCTACCAGAAACATAACAAAATGTTTCTTCATAAAGAAAAAAAGGAACATCAGAGCCAACTTTAGCTCCTAAATCAAGTAACTTATCAAATGAAAGGGCAATCGAGGAATTTAACTTTTGAAGTGACAGCAAAACTGCTGCTGCATCACTGGAGCCACCACCAAGCCCTGCTTCAGAGGGAATATTTTTTTTAACTTTTATTACAATTTTTGAATTAAAGGCGGTTGCATCACACCAAAGTCTAGCAGCCTTTGTTAAGGTATCCTCACCTTTTATATTGGAGGCTTCAAGTCCTTGTACAAGAATTTCTCCAACCTCACCTTCATATATTGTAATTAAAATATCATCAAAGAGAGAAATCCTAGCAAAAATAGATTGAAGTTCATGAAATCCATCAGCTCTTACCTTTCCAACACCA
Organism: uncultured Spirochaetaceae bacterium; assembly: GCA_964457975.1. Classification (GTDB taxonomy): domain Bacteria; phylum Spirochaetota; class Spirochaetia; order Sphaerochaetales; family Sphaerochaetaceae; genus Pleomorphochaeta. Next base: position 19,174 of record CAYWGU010000019.1, read on the forward strand.
AGATGTAGATTTATCTTTCCAGGTGCTTTACTTCTTATGGTTCTAATTTTTACCATACCCCAAGTTCCTCAAGAGTTTTAGTTGCAGCTACCGCCCAACCTTTATTAGCAAGAGGAGAAGCAGGACTTGGATGCAGAATAGAAGAATAGGTATATTCTTTATTCTTAAGCTTTTTCTCTGCAAATTTACCAATTCCAATAAGAATTTCAGGCTTGATTATATCAACAGCATCCCATAAATAATCATCACATAATTCTGTAATTACATCCCTTATTTCTTTTGGAAGCTTATCAGGTGTTATATTTTTAGCCCGTTTTGTCCTCTCTAAAAAAACCAAAGGACAATAATTTGAAACATAAATCTCCCCTTTAAGAGCCTCACAATTACCATAATGATCTCTCATCAAGGACCAAAATCGCATGCCACTTACTTCAGACCTAGGACAATCAAGGCCTTGAATTGGCCTGGATTCCAATTCTTCTTTAGGATGCTTTATTACTCCGTCAAATTTAAAATAATCCTTTACAAAGGAGACCTCTCCAAAAGGTATTCCATTTTGAGTCATTCCAAAGGGTCCAGGGTTCATTCCTAAAAACAATATTTTAGTATTTTCTACTGCATATTTTTCAATAAACTGCAGGTGCATGTCCGCAGCATATGTTAAAGGATTATATACAAACAAATCCTCCGGAATTAAAGCTGAAACCTTTTCTATATCTCTTGAAAACTTTTTAGTTCTCACAATCAATCTTTCATTTGAACTCTTCATGTAACCATCCAATCTATATATAATAACAAACATATAAGCAAAACAACAGGAAAAAGTATACCAATTGCAACACAATATCAAAATTTATTTAAGCGAATTTAAATAAGCAGTTGCAGTGTATCCTTATATCTTTAAAATTTCCTATTAATATTAAAAAAGCCGCCATCCATCTCTGAATGACGACTATAAAAAATAAAAACAACCAAAACTAATATATTAAATCAATTTTTATACTAATTATTTGTACCATTGGTTTCTGTAGACTCAACCTCTACAGCTGGTTTTGTTCCTATTATTTTATTAATTTCCATATTTTTTGGAAGTGTTAGATCCAAAACTAGTGAAAGAATAAATACAATAGCAACAGAGTTATTAGCCAATTGTTCAGCAACCATGGTTGGGAAGATGGTAAATAAATCTGGGAAAGCTGTGAAACCAAGACCAACAGAAAGTGCTAAGGCAGCAATCAAACTATTTCGTTGATTAAGGCCTGCTCTCTGCAACATACCAATTCCAGATACAATAATTTGTCCAAACATTATTACAGTACAACCACCTAGAACAGGTTGAGGTAATGTATTAAAGAATGCACCAATTGGTGGGAACAAACCAGCTAAAACCAAAGCAATACCACCAGTTGCAATTGTAAATCTATTAACTACTTTGGTCATAGAAATAAGTCCAACATTCTGTGAGAAGGATGTAATAGGAAGTACACCAAACACAGCGGCGATCGATGATACATAACCATCACAAGCAAGAGATCCTGAAATTTCCTTTGTGGTTGGCTTTCTACCAACACCAGCTATACAACATGCTGTTGTATCACCAATAGTTTCTGTAGCAGATACCATGAAGACAAGAGCAACAGAAAGAATAGCACCTAAATTAAATTCAGGTTTTACTGGTAAGATTTTAGGTAGATCAAAGATTCTAACTTCTTGGAATGCAGAAAAATCTACAACACCCATGAATAAAGCAACAATATAACCTACCACCAATCCGAATAATATAGCTAATTGTTTATAAAAACCTTTAGCGAAAATTTGAAATAATAACAATGAAACCAATGTAATTGTACCAAGTAGCATATTTTGAGCACTACCGAAGTCCTCAACATAACCACCACCAAAGCTTCTAGCACCTACACCTAACAGGGAGAAACCAATGGCCAATACAACACAGGATGATACTACAGGGGATATAAAACGTCTCCAATGTTTGGCTAACAAGCCAATTGAACCTTCCAATAAACCACCAATCATAATGGCACCAACTACCGTTGCATAACCATAAGTAGCAGCAATATAACTTAATATACCAACAAATGTAAAACTAACACCCATAACAATAGGAAGACCAGAACCTACTTTATGAATAGGAAATAATTGGATTAAAGTACCAATACCAGCTATAAACATACAGTTCTGTAAGATAGCAGTTGTGGTAGCTGAACTTAGATTACCACAAGCAGCAACAATAACAATCGGAGCAACATTAGATACAAACATTGCAAGTACGTGCTGAAGACCAAAAGGAATAGCCTTACCTAGAGGAACACTGCCTTCTAAAGTATAGATATTCTCAATAGATGCTTCATTTTCTGAGTTTCTCATTAACAAACGCTCCTAAAATTTAAATATAACTAACCATTTAAAAACGCAACAAAACGCAACACCAAAATGATTATCAGACGTTATCCTATTGCATATTCATGCATCTAGCAAGGAAAAAATAATTTTTTATCCATTTGTTTCTTTTTTGCCATAAAATGCGTTTCAATGCATTTTTAATACAAACATTTGTTTAGTACAAAAAACAAACAAGGGTAATTTTAAAACCAATAAACATTTGCTTTTTTAATATTAAGACAATTTTGTAATATAAATATTATGTTTACCTTATTTTTTGAATATTAAATTGAATTATTTGATAGTTATAACAAAAGTCATATTTTAACCAATTTCTATATTTTATTATCACGATTATTTTCAACTAAGAAACCAGCACAAAATTTAAAAAACTTGTGCATCAAATTATAAAATAATTATGTATTTTTTTTGGATTTTAGTTATCTTTTTCAATTTCTTGGTAATAATTTACCTGCTTGCTACTAGCCAAACAAACAAAGTTCCTATATTTTGAAGAATGTGCAACCCAAAAAAAAACCGATAAAAGCAATATTATTTGATAAAGACGGAACCATCTTTGATTATTCAAGGGTATGGTTTTCTGTGTTAAAAAATTCTGTTGATATTGTATTTGAGAAGGAAGGGATTGGATACAAGCAGCATATTAAAGATTTAATCATGCAACTTATGGGTCTAGATGAGCATGGAAACACTCTTAGTGAAGGTGCAATATTTTCACATGATAAATGGACTATTTTAAAAAATGTCACGATTTTTGTTTGGAAAGCAAAGATGCTTCCTCACACTGTTGCAAGAATTTCACGAGAAATTATGAAATGCAACGATCAGAACATTGGAAAAAAACTTGAATCATTAAATTTTAAAAAACAGCAAGAGCTCTTTAAAACTTTAAAGGATATGGGCTACATAATAGGAATAGTAACAGTAGATCGTACTGCATCTCTTGATATATTCCTATATTATATGGGCATAAAACAATATATTGATTTTACCTCAACTCGTGATGATCACCTTCCAAGCAAACCCAATCCAAAAAGCTTTCTAGAATTCTGCAAGAAATTCAATCTAAAGCCAGAAGAAGTGGCCTTCATCGGGGATACAACCATTGATATGAAATATGCAACTCGCGCAAATTCCAGCTTAAAGATTGGTGTTGAATGGGGAGGTTATACAAAGGAAGAGCTAATTGATGTATCTGACATTGTATATAAAACTCTTTTTGGAATTTATGATAATGAGAGAATTTTCCCTAAAGAAAGATCTGTTAAAAGTTAACAAAACTTTATTCTATCCCAAAAGTTAATTCCTTATAATATAATTCCAATAAGATAAATTTACATAATTACCAAACCTTCCACATACAAAACCTATAAAAAAAACAACAATTTTAAGTATCATTAAATTTGAGAATGTTCAATAAAATTAAACAGAATCAGGTTGGTAGAAAAATACTATATTTTGATTATAAAAGAAGGATTCATGCCGTCTTTTTTGTATATTAATCTCGACTTAAATAGTACCACATGGTATCATCAAAGCATGAATACATTAATTAAAAATGCCTTAATACTTCCAATGACAAAAGAAAATTACACTTACAGAGGCGACCTCAAAATTGAAAACGGTAAAATTACTGATAATCCTAATTTTATAGCTAATAAAACAATCGATGCAACAAACATGATCTGCATGCCATCCTTAATCAATTCACATACCCATACATCAATGGAATTGATGAGAAACTACAAAGATACAGCTCCTGATTTGATGGCATGGCTAAGTGAAATCTTCCCTTTGGAAGATAAACTTGTTGACAATGATATTAAATGGGCCTCCAAATTAGCTATGGCGGAAATGCTCCAATCAGGTTGTACAACCTTTAACGACATGTACTTCAAACAAGATAATACCTGTGAAGGCTTACTTGAATCAGGAATGAGAGCAAAAATTGGTTTGACCTTATTTGCAGGGATTGAAGAATGCAAAGCGAGAGAGCAATCAAATAATAAATTTTATAACAAATACAACAATGCAGGAGATGGTAGAATTACCTTCTCAATTGCACCTCATGCAATTTATACAACACCAGCTGAATCCTATGTTTATGCAAACAAATGGGTAAAGGAACATCCTGGCACAATGCTTCATACCCATATGAGTGAATCAATGACTGAAATTAAAGGGACCTTGAAAGAATTTGGAAAGGAACCTCTTAAATATCTTCAAGACGAAGGTGCTTTTGATGGAATAGGAGTTATTCTTGCACATTGTGTTCATCTAACAGATGAAGAAATCAAGATATGTTCTGATAATAACTACTCCATAGTTCACAATCCAAGCAGCAACTGCAAGCTTGCAAGTGGTATTGCTCCAGTTGCAAAATATCTAAAAAGTGGAATAAATGTCTGTCTTGGAACAGATGGTTCCTCATCTAACAACAATCTAAATATGTTTGAAGAAATGCATCTAGCTGCAATGATAAGCAATGTATCAAATATGAACCCAATGGCAACAACTCCTTATCAAATCATAAAGATGGCAACCCTCAATGGAGCTAAAGCTTTAGGTATTGATGATAAAGTTGGTACTCTTGAAGTTGGAAAAGAAGCAGATTTAATTTTAGTAGATATAAACAAAACTCACCTAACCCCATTAAATGATCCACTATCAGCACTTGTGTTTGGTGCACAAGGTTCTGATGTAGATACAGTATTCTGCCAAGGCAAAATATTAATGGAAAACAGAAAATTATTAACATTGGATATAGAAGAAATCATTTCAAATACAAATGAATGTTGGACTGATTTACTAAGTAGATAAAAAGGATGTAATTAGAATGAATGAATCATTTAGAACTCTGGAATTTAAAGATAATAAGCTCTTATTAATAGATCAAAGATTGCTGCCAGCACAATATGAAATATTCGAATGCAAAACCTGCAAGGATATTGAGTACTCCATACGTGATATGATAGTAAGAGGTGCACCGGCCATTGGGGCAACAGCAGCCTATGGCGTTTACTTTGCATACAAAGAAACAAACGGCAATGAAAAAGCTTTTAAAGATCAATGTGCTTTCTTAATAAAAGCTCGACCTACAGCAATAAACCTTGAATGGGCTGTAAGTAGAATGTATAAATTCTTTGAAGATAATAAAGATAACAAAAACATTGAAAACCTGCTATTAAATCTTGCAAAAGAAATACAGGAAGAAGATATTCAAACCAACAAAAAAATGGGTGAGTATGGATTATCTGTTGTACCCCAAAATGCTACAATATTAACTCACTGCAATGCAGGTGCCCTGGCAACTGCTGGTTGGGGAACGGCTCTAGGTGTAATTAAAAGTGCATTTTATGCCAACAAAAACATATTTGTATATGCTGATGAAACAAGACCCAGACTTCAGGGTGCACGTCTAACAGCATGGGAACTAACACAGGCTAAAATTCCAAGTAAGTTAATTCCAGATAGTGCCGCAGCATCTCTTATAAGGGATGGTAAAATTGATTTAGTTGTACTTGGTGCAGACAGAATTGCTGCAAATGGTGATGTATGCAATAAACTAGGTACATTTACCCTTTCTGTTGTATGCAAGCACTATGGCATCCCCTTCTATGCAGCAGCTCCTGTATCAACAATTGATTTCTCCATTGCTGATGGCTCCTTCATTCCAATTGAAGAAAGATCTGCCGATGAGGTACGATTCGTAGGAAAGACTCAAGTAGCTCCACTTGAAATGGATGTTTACAATCCAAGCTTCGATGTAACTCCACATGGTAATGTTACTGGCATAATTACAGAGCAAGGTGTAATCTATCCTCCTTTTAAAGAAAATATTGCAAAATTAAAACATTAAACTTAGATGAATTCCTAAAATACTCGATTGCATTGAATATGTACATCGAGTATTTTTTTACCCATTTTTAAAGCAATTTCGGGCAACCTTTGTATAATAATACAAAAAAATAAAAACTTTAATAACCTAATAAATTTTAAAGGTATAATTATTTTGATGTTTTAGTATAATTGTTGTATATATTTCCAAAATTTAAAATATAAATCAATTATTTATGCATTCATAAAATAATATAATAAAAATTTATATATATACATATATATTAGAAATTTATAGTAATAAACATAGAATATAATGTCTTTTTTTATCTTTGTTCTCAAAATTATAACATATTTACCACTTTACCAAAAATCGTTTTTGAATTAATATATACATATACTGTATATATATACAGTAAAATACTTAATTTTGGAGAAAATAATTATGCACAAAGCAACCGAAAAAGTTTATAACAATATGTTACAAAAAGATCCTAACCAACCTGAATTCCACCAGGCAGTTAAGGTATTCTTAAATTCTATTGATTCAGTAGTAGCCGATGAACCAAAAATCGTTTATCACAAAGTGCTAGATAGATTAATTGAACCTGAAAGAGTTATCATGTTCAGAGTTCCTTGGCTTGATGATAACGGTAAGCTACAAGTTAACCGAGGCTTCCGTGTTCAGCAGAATAGTGCTTTAGGCCCATATAAAGGTGGTTTAAGATTCCACCCTTCTGTAAACCTATCAATTCTACGTTTTTTAGCTTTTGAACAGGTTTTCAAAAACAGTCTAACTGGTCTTCCAATGGGCGGTGGTAAAGGTGGAGCTGATTTTAATCCTAAAGGTAAATCAGATAATGAAATTATGAAATTCTGTCAAAGTTTCATGACTGAACTTTCAAAGCACATTGGTGCTAACACAGATGTACCAGCTGGTGATATGGGTGTAGGCGGAAGAGAAATCGGTTATTTATTTGGTCAATATAAAAGAATTCAAAATGAAGTAACTGGTGTATTAACTGGTAAGGGATTATCCTTTGGTGGTTCTCTAATCAGACCAGAAGCAACAGGTTATGGTTTAATTTATATTGCAGATGCTGTTCTTCATGGCGAAGGTGATACACTAAAAGGTAAAAAATGCCTAGTTTCAGGTTCTGGTAACGTTGCTCAATTTACCGTTCAAAAGATTCTACAACTTGGTGGTAAAGCATTAACATTGTCTGATTCAAGCGGTGTTATGATCGATGAAGAAGGAATTGATGAAGAAAAGCTAGCCTTTGTTATTAATTTGAAGAATGTAAAACGTGGTAGAATTAGTGAATACGTTACTCGTTACCCCAATGCTAAATATATTGCAAGAACAGGGGCTGAAGAATATAACGAACTATGGAATGTTAAAGCAGATTGTGCTTTCCCATGTGCAGTTCAAAACGAAATCAATGAAAATGATGCAAAGCATATGGTAGAAAACGGCGTTAAACTTGTTGCAGAAGGTGCCAACATGCCAACAACATTTGATGCTCAAGAAGTATTCAAGAAAGCTGGTACTTTACTTATTCCAGCTAAAGCTGCTAACGCAGGTGGTGTTGCAGTTTCAGGTCTTGAAATGAGCCAAAATAGTGAAAGATTATCATGGAAGAAAGAAGATGTTGATAAAAAGCTAAAAAATATTATGGAAACAATCTACCATGATATTAGTGAAGCAGCTGATACATACAGTACTCACAACAACTTCACAGATGGTGCAAACATTGCAGGTTTCTTAAAAGTCGCAGAAGCTATGATTGCTCAGGGATATGTATAAATCTTAACCTAGATAGTATACTGGCTCCAGATTAATTCTGGAGCTTTTTTTAGTCTTAATCATTTTAATATAGCCTATACCAGATATCAACGTCATAATTAAAATTGAGTTAAAATCATCAACAAAATCAATTAAAATAACCACATGCAATTCTAACAAACTGAAAACATAATTCAAAAAATCAACCCAATTTTATAAGAAAATAAAAAAAAATTAAAATTAATTTTTCACAAGAATTGTTAAAATCCCAAAAAGTTTTTAAAAAGGGACAAAATAGTTAACAAAATTTAAGCTAATAAAATATTTTATGCTTAGAAAAGAATATTGTAAAAAAATTTTGCTGCAATAATAGTTATTGAATTTTAAATTTTTTAAACAAGACATTGAACAAATTTTAATTGCCAACTATCAATATTTGTTTCGATTATTTCAATTTTGCTTTTTCGAAATTTTAAATATAAATTTCCTCATTGCAAACGTTTAACTACGTTTTTAAACCTTAAACTATAAAAATGTTTTTTTTACAAAGCTAGAACTGCACAATATTTTCTCACTTTTATTATATCCAATTTTACCGAAACAAAATCATTAATTTCTAGAATATATTTTTTACTTCACAATAATTTTGTAAAAAAAATTATTGACAGATAAAAAAAATGTGCCATAATGTGTTATGTGCTCGTGCACAATTAACTCGTGCACGAGCACATAAAAAACAGGCCTTAAGGTCAAAGAATTTCTGGAGGAAGAAATGAAAAAATTACTTACAATGCTACTAATCGCTACTATTGCAACTACTGCAGTATTTGCTAATGGTCAAACAGAAAGTGGATCAAAAGATGCAAAGAAAATTGGTGTATCAATGCCAACTAAATCTTTACAAAGATGGAATCAAGATGGTTCAAACATGGAAGCAGAATTAAAAGCAGCTGGTTACAGAGTTGACCTACAATATGCTGGAGATAATGATATTCCAACACAAGTTAACCAGGTTGAAAATATGATCATGAGTGGTTGTGATGCAATCGTAATAGCAGCTATTGATGGTTCAGCTCTTACAGAAGTATTAAAAGAAGCAAAACAAGAAAATATTCCAATTATTGCTTATGATAGATTGATTATGAACAGTGATGCTGTTTCTTATTATGCAACATTTGATAACTATAAAGTTGGAACGATTCAAGGTGAATTCGTTGAAAAATCTTTAAATCTTAAAACTAGAACTGACAGTGTAAACATGGAATTCTTCACAGGTGCTCCTGATGATAATAACTGTGTATTCTTCTTTGGTGGTGCAATCGACGTATTACAACAATATATGGATAATGGCAAAATCAAGGTTCTTTCCGGTCAAACTTCAAGAGCTCAAGTTTCAACTCCTAACTGGTCAACTGAACAAGCTCAAGAGAGAATGGAAAACTTAATTACATCTAACAGTTATGGTCCTGAGAGAGTAACACTTGATGCAGTATTATGTTCAAACGACTCAACAGCTCAAGGTGTTACAAACGCACTAAAAGAAGCTGGTTATACTTCAGCTAACTTCCCAGTAGTAACTGGTCAAGATTGTGATGTTCCGTCTGTTAAGAACATGATCGCTGGAACACAATCAATGTCAGTATTTAAAGATACAAGGACTCTAGCTAATGCAGTTGTTACAATGGTTGATGCTTTGATGAAGGGTACAGAACCTGAAATCAACGATACAAAAACTTATGATAATGGCACTGGCGTTATTCCTAGTTTCCTATGTAATCCTGTATTCGCTACAACAGCTAACGTTAAAGAATTATTAGTTGATAGTGGTTATTACACAAAAGACCAACTAGGACTATAGTTTTTAGTTTATTAAATAAGGACAGGCTTTGGCCTGTCCTATCTTTTAAAAGGGAGTTAAAAATGGCGTCGAATATTCTTGAGATGAAAAATATTACAAAAATTTTCCCAGGCGTAAAAGCACTAGATAATGTTAATCTCGAAGTTAAAGAAGGCGAAATACATGCAATTGTAGGTGAAAATGGTGCAGGAAAATCAACATTGATGAATGTACTCAGTGGAGTATATCCTCATAATTCTTTTTCAGGAGAAATTACATACAAAGGTGATTTATGTAAATTTGAACATATCCATGATAGTGAAAAATTGGGAATTGTTATAATCCACCAGGAATTAGCTCTTGTTCCCTTACTCACAATTGGTGAAAACATGTTCCTTGGAAATGAGCAAGGTACAGCATTTAACATCAATTGGGATGCAACTTATAATAAAGCAAATAAATATTTAAAATTAGTAGGACTTAAAGAGGACTCCCGTGTTGATATAAAAGAACTAGGTGTTGGTAAACAACAACTTGTTGAAATTGCAAAAGCATTGGCTAAAAGTGTAAACCTCCTTATTTTAGACGAACCAACCGCATCATTAAATGAACAAGATTCAAAGAACCTGCTAGATCTTCTACTTCAATTTAAGAAAGAAGGAATGACAAGTATCATCATCTCTCATAAGTTGAATGAAATAGCATATGTTGCTGATAGTGTAACTGTAATTAGAGATGGTGCTACAATCACAACAATGACTAAAGAAGAAGGTTTTGATGAAAACAAAATAATTGGAGCTATGGTAGGACGTGATTTATCAAATCGTTTTCCACCAAGAACACCAGTTATTGGAGAGAAAATATTTGAAGTTAAAAATTGGAAAGTAGCACATCCACTCTATCAAGAGAGAATGGTTTGTAATGATATTTCATTCCATGCAAATAAGGGTGAAATTGTAGGAATCAGTGGATTGATGGGTGCAGGTCGTACCGAACTAGCCATGAGTATTTTTGGCCATTGCTATGGTAAGTTCATTTCAGGTAAATCCTATATCGATGGAGAAGAAGTTGTAATGACAACTCCAAAACAAGCTATTGATAATAAAATTGCCTATGTAACTGAAGATAGAAAAGGCAACGGTCTTGTACTAGACCAATCTATTAGAGAAAATACCTCTCTATCACAATTAAAAAAAATATCTAAAGGACTTAGAATCGATCCTGATTTAGAAATCAAATTTGCCAAAAAGTATGTAAATGATATGCACACAAAATGCTCAAGTGAAGAACAAAAAGTTTCAACACTGAGTGGTGGTAACCAACAAAAAGTATTACTTGGTAAATGTCTATTTACTGAACCTGATATTTTATTCCTAGATGAACCAACTCGCGGTATCGATGTTGGAGCTAAATATGAGATATACACATTGATGAATGAAATAGTGTCACGTCAAAAGGCGGTTATTATGATTTCTTCTGAATTACCAGAACTTCTTGGTATGTGTGATCGTATATATGTTATGAATGAAGGTAAATTTAAGGGTGAGCTAACACAAAAAGAAGCTACTCAAGAAAAAATCATGAGCATGATTGTTAAAAATGACGCGGAGGTTTAGTCATGGCTATAAAAAAAATAAACGCCAGAAAAATATTAAAAGATAATACAATGTTAATTGCCTTAGTTGCAGTTATGGCATTGTTTCAAATACTAATTGTATCAGCAGATAGAGGTTCGCTTTTAGCACCTGCTAATATCTCAAACTTGATAAACCAAAATTCATACGTTGTTATACTTGCCGTTGGTATGTTGCTTTGTATATTAACTGGTGGTAACATCGATTTGTCTGTTGGATCTATTGTATGTCTAGTAGGCGCAGTTGCAGGTGTTATGACAGTTAATCATGGAATAAACATCTATGTAACATTGGTTGTATGCATGCTTTTAGGTATATTGCTTGGAGCATGGCAAGGCTATTTCATAGCTTACATGAGAATACCAGCATTCATCGTAACTCTTTCTGGTATGTTATTATTCAGAGGACTTGCAAATGTAATCCTTAACGGTATGACAATCTCACCCTTTCCAGAAACATACTTAAACTTATTCACAAGTTATATCCCAGGCCGCGAGGCAACTGATGCATTTACCCTTGGATTGACTTTGATTGTCGGTGCAATTGCGTGTTTGTTCCTAATCTATACTAATTTAAAGAACAGACATGATAAACTAAAAAAAGGTTATGATACAGTCCCAATGAAATTGATAATTGCAAAATTAGTTGCTATTTCAGCAGTTACAATGTGGTTCGCCTCTTTACTTGGTCGCCATAAAGGTATTCCTGTAGTATTAATTTGGTTGTTGGTAATCATTGCAATTTATAGTTACTTTACATCAAAGACAATCTATGGTCGTCACTTCTATGCAATGGGTGGTAATGAAAAAGCTGCAGTATTGTCTGGTATTGATACAAATAAGATTTTATTTGGTGCTTACGCAAATATGGGATTCTTATCAGCTATCGCAGCTCTTGTATGTGTAGCACGATTTAACAGTGCTTCTCCTACAGCTGGTACCTCTTATGAACTAGATGCCATTGGTTCTTGTTTCATTGGTGGTGCATCTGCTTATGGTGGCACAGGAACAGTAGCTGGTTGTATTATTGGTGCTATTTTAATGGGTGTATTAAATAATGGTATGTCTATTTTAGGTGTTGATGCTAACTGGCAGAAAGCTGTAAAAGGTCTTGTATTATTATTAGCTGTTATCTTTGATGTTGTGTCAAAGAAAAGACAAACCTCTAAATAAAAATAATTATATGTAAAATAGATGTATTCTATTTTACATATAATTTATAATATAAAAATTATGACAACAATAAAAGACATTGCTGAAAAGGCCGGGGTATCAAGGGGAACTGTAGATAGGGTTCTCCATAACAGACCTGGCGTAAATAAAGAAGTATCCCAAAAGGTAAAAAATATTTTACAAGAAATGGGCTATAAAACAAACCGTGCTGGAAGATTACTTGCAGTCAAAAAAAATCCCTTAAAAGTAGGAATTCTTCTTCCAGACATTGGAAACAATTTCTTTGAAAGCATAATTCATGGCTTTGAAAAAGCCTATGACGAAAATAAAGACTTTGGACTTACCTACAAGATAACCCACATCAAAGGTTTTGAAGTTCTAACTCATCTTAGAGAAATAGATAAGCTTATTGATGACAACTGTAATGCACTGCTACTTACAACCCTAGATCATCCTTTAATTGTCAAAAAGATAAATGAATTGACGGCAAAAGGAATTAGCATTGCCTGTGTAAACACAGATATTCCTAAATCAAGAAGACTTTTTTATGTAGGAGCTGATTATTATAAATCAGGTCAAACAGTAGCTGGAATACTCCTGTTAATTAAAAAAGATCACCTTAATATGCTTGTATTAAATGGTTCAAGCAAGATGTATGGTCATAATGAAAGAATGAAAGGATTCTTTGATACTCTCAATAAAAACAATGCAGATTACACTGTAATAAAGAAAGATGAAACTCTCGATGATATACAAAGAGCCTATCATATAACAAAAAATGCATTAAAAGAACATCTAGAAATAAATACAATTTATTTAGGAGCTGGTGGTAGTGAAGGTGTAGGAAAGGCCGTTATCGAAGAACGCCTTAACAACAAACCCGTTGTAGTTTGCTTTGATAAAGTTAAAGAAACACGAAATTATATGAACCAAGGAATTGTGGATGTAACAATAACACAAGCTCCTTTTAATCAAGGTTATTTCTCGTTAAAACATATATTTGAATATGAGGTTATATTTAATAAGAAAAAAAAATTTGATGACTACATATGTCCAACTCACATCTACATCAAAGAAAACCTATAATAATAATCACGTAAGTGTGATTTATTCATATAATTTAAAAAAGGCACTGATTATATTATCAAACTTAACGATAATTAATATCAATAAGTAAAATAATTCTTTCCTTATTACTTAATTGATGATACAATAATTTATAGGAGTAAAATTATGACAGAACAAGAATTTTATATTTGCAAAAAATGTGGTAATGTTGCTGTAAAGACTGTAGATAATGGACCGAATCTTTCATGTTGTGGGGACGAAATGTCCAAACTTGAAGCGCACACAGAATACAATGAAAAGCACACACCCATTGTAAGTGTTGATGGTAACAAGATTCATGTGGTACTTGGAGATGTTATTCATCCAATGACGGAAAAACATCTTATTGAATTTATCTTCTTACAGACAAAAAATGGTGGACAAAGAATTAAATTATCAGCAAATGATAAACCAGAAGCTGATTTTGCACTTGTTGATGGAGATAAAGCTTTGGTAGTTTATGCTTACTGTAACCTACATGGCCTTTGGAAAAAAGTACTATAAGTTTATAGATGAAGATAAAAATTAGTTTGTAAAACACATTATAAACTAAAAGCTTCCTATAAAATGATAGGAGGTTGTTGCCTTGCCAACTTAGTTGACAATTGTAACAACCTCTTTTTTGTTTTAAAACCATTTCAAATCTATTTTTATAGTATTTGTGTTGCTTTGGATAAATTTAATTTAGAAAAATATCCGCCATCATCATTATAGCAGCTGCCAGATTTGTAACTGCAAAAAATTTCTTTAAATTTTTAGGCTTACTCTTGATAGCATATTTGCTTCCAATCAAACCACCTTCAATGGCAAGTTGTGGATTAAAATCACCATTGATGCTATGCCCTATAAATCCCATCAATGCTGTAGTTGCAACCATAGCTGCCGAGGTATTTCCATGGGAATACCACAAATCATTACCATCAAAGGAATTTTAAAGGCACCACCAGAAATAACAATTGCTCCTGCAAAAAAAACCTACAGCTGCAGTAATTGGAAGAGTTACCCAAAGATTTACACTATATTTGTACACTCCAAAGGTTCTATTCCAATATCCAAACTTATTAACCTGCAAAGTCTCTTTATCCTTTACTTTAATCATCATTGAAAATGAAATAATGACCAACAAAATAGCAAACATCAACTTCAAGTTTGTAACAGGAGTACTTTAAGCAAAGTAACCACCAACAAATGCCATGATATCTGTCGGAGGATCTATTACCAAAGCTAATTTCCAATCAACCATCTTGTGTTTGTTGAATACAAGCATTGCAGTAAGGGAAGTACCCATCATTATTAATTGAAAGGTGGTAGCTGCGTTATACATAGAAACGCCTGATAAAACCATTACCAATACATAAAAGTTACCACCACCCTTTCCAACCATGGACATGGTGATGGAAATAATTAAAATTATAGCACTTATAAAAATCATTGAATTCATTATTTGTCCTTAAAATACTAGTAAGCTAAAAAAAAAGACATATTGATATGCTAATATGAGAAAATGTTTGTGTGATTATTAACTGCCATCAATTAAGAATTAAAACAATTATGAAATTGTACTGGAAAAAATAATAAAGATTTAAAAATATTTAAAAATTAAAGTTAAATATCTAAATAGTGATGATATAAAATCACAACATTTATTTAATATGCCAATATATCTTTTAACAATCTATTCTCAAGTTTTCCATACTTTTCATCATCTAATGGCTTGAAGTGATTTAGGTTAATAAAATCCACAGGCTTCTTAGGGTTTCCCAAGGCTAAGATTGATGACCCTCTTGTTATTGCATCTCTTAAATCATGTGTTACAAATAAAGTCGTTCTAGGGTCTTTTTGCCATAAATCATAAAACAGCCCAAGTACAACCTGCCGACTTTTTATATCAAGTCCTTGCATGGGCTCATCCATCAATATAAGCTTTGAGGGATATGCAAATGCTCTTGCAATTGCAACTCTCTGCTTCATACCACCAGATAGCTCACTTGGAAACTTTGTTCTATCTTCAAAAAGTCCCACTCTATTCAAATAATAAAATACTCTTTCTTTTCGTTTCTTGTTATCTGGAATCGAGGGTCTAAGCACCAGCTCAACATTGGTATATACATTTTCTGTTGGAAGAAGACGAGGTTCTTGAAACAAATAGCTAACAGCACCCTTTTCATTTTCTTCAAATATAATTCCGCCCCCATCTTTTTTTATCAATGATGCAATCAACTTCAATAAGGTGCTCTTACCACAACCTGAACCACCTATAACTGTACATATTTGGTTCTGGGGAATGCTCACACTAAAGTTATCAAATATTTTATTTCCAGCATACGAAAATGTAAGATCTTTAACTATCATAGAGCATTTGTCCTTTTTTTATTATTAATGATGCTTTTTATAATATTGCTTATAAAGAAGAAAACAAAATCACCTAGAGCTGTTAAAACAATGGCAACCATCGTCCAAGCAAGCACGGATCCTGTTTCAAGCTGCATCTGAGATAGTTGCATTTTAGCTCCAACACCGAATTGTGGAACTGTTAATACTTCTGCAGCAATCACAACCTTCCAAATCATGGATAAAGTTTGTTTTCCACCAATTACAAAGGAAGTTGTTAAAGAAGGAATTACATAGTGAAGCATCTTATCTTTTTTTGATAAACCATAAAGAGCACACATTTGATTCATTTCCTCTTCAAGGGAAAAATAACCAGTTTTCATCTGGAGATACATAATAGGGAAAGCCATCAAAAAAGCAGAGAATACAGGAACAGTGCCTGTTTCAAACCAGATAAAAGCCAACAATATAACACTCATTACTGGCGTTGATTTAAGCACTGTTAATAAAGGACTAAGCCATAAGCCAATCCCTTTAAATCGTCCTCCAAGTACACCAAAAATAGCACCAGAAACAACAATTATAACAAAACTCTTAAAAGCTCTATAAACAGTAAAACCCAAATCCATCTTAAAATCTTTTGTTTGAAACAAACCCACAAAGCTTTTAAGAACTGAAAATACATTGGGTAGGAGAATTTCTGAATCTAGTGCCACGGCAGCGAGTTGCCATATTATAAAAAGTACCACTATAGATAATATTATCAAAAAATATGGTTTTATTGCATTTAATATCTTGTTCATGAGCCTCCCCTAATCCTATTTATTATAGATAAAAATCCTTTGTTGGAACAGAACCACCAATTGAATTCACATTAAAATTATATATTCTTTCATAATATGAATTAATTTCATCCATTGAACCTGTTTTAAAGGTTAAGTTACAATTTGGAATTGAAGGAACTGCCATTTCTTTTTTCATGATTCCACAATCTTCAATTAACTTACCTGAAGCTTCAGGATTGTTCACCACAAAGGAAACACTTTTTTTATAAGAGTTCATGAAGCTTTTCAATTCAGATGGATGCTCTTGTGCAAATTCATCTTTTACTACAAGTACTGCCATGGGATAGTTTTCAAGTCCTGTAGCATCTTTGTATCCTTCTTGAAGGCTATAGATTTTTTTAACGTTGGGATTTTTTTTGCATACCACAGTTGCAAAAGGCTCTGTTAGAATCGCATGCTTTATTTTACCAGCAATTACGAGACTTGCAAGTTGTTGTGCAGATTTAACACCATAATCACATTCTATATCATCATCATTGTAACCATTTGCATCTAAAATTATATCTGTCAAATATTTAGGAGTGCCTAAAGGACCACCTGCTAGGGACAATTTTTTACCAATTAATTGAGAGACATCTTCAACCTCGCTTGATAAAACATACATCATACCATCACATATGGTAGCTGCAATTTTTATATTTATACCTTTATTGAATAAAATAGCAGCTAGATTTGTTGAAATTGCTGCTACATCTTCTTCACCCTTTAGAATCTCCACTGTTACGTCACTTACTGCTGAAAAAACTCTCATATTAACTTTAAGATCATCAGATATCATTCCATCATTTTGTGATAACTGTGCCGCACCCATTCCTGTAGGACCTGCTAATACAGCAAAGTTAATTTCTGTTATTTCATTTGCTTTAATCTTATTCTGCTCTTTGATTCCTTGAGCAAATACAGGAGTGAATATAAGTACACACAATATTAAAACCGATAATAATTTTTTCATTTAAAACCTCCAAAAGTTATACAGTACTAACTTTACTAAAAACACGAAGGGATGTAAAGCGATTTAAGTAAATTATTGAGACTTTTGTTGACAATAAATCCCATACAAATTTTGAAATAAAATCCAAAAACATATGGGATTATTAATGCTTATGGCCAAATTCTATAGATAGAACTCAGCTGGTAACAATGTTCCACCAACAGAGGCTGGATTGAAATTAAATAACATCTGATAGTATTCATTAATTTCATGCTTTGCATCC
>CAYWGU010000020.1:0-36416 GCA_964457975.1 uncultured Spirochaetaceae bacterium
TTTTCACAGAAAGCATCGATATCTGCACGACCAGATAATAAGGTTGTAAGTTTTGTTTCATAATCAGCAGATGCTAAAATATGACCCTCAACCTGTATATCAGTATGAGTCGCATTGAACTCATCTATCATTGCCTGATGACATGCATCATTCCAGGTGTAATAAGATATGGTAACAGGTCCCACATCTTTAGTTTTAGCAGTTGATTTCTCACTTGCTCCATTAGCAAATAATGCTGCACTTGTTAGCATTATAATTCCAGTTAAAAGTAATAATTTACCTTTTTTCATTTCGTCCTCCTAAAAGACTGTTTATTTATTTCGTACTTTAATTATTAGCCTAGAATTATCACCTTTGCAATTTAGAAGAATGAGAAAAGTTTTTTTAAAAACGATTTTTAGTTTGTAAAAACGCTATTTTTTTAGTTTTTCCTATGTGATTTTAAAAAAACATGCTAATATCCCTCTACAAACGGGAGAGTGTTATGAAAAAGATGAAAAGATTTTTTGGAGTAAAAAATAAGGATCAAAATAGAATAATCAAAATATTTGTACCTGTTGCTGTAGTCTTTTTTGTTTTTTTGTTCTCACTAGCAATGCTTTTTTCCTACTCTTTTACCTCAGAAGGAATAAAATTAATAACAGCTAACTACACTCAATCTCTTTCTATGATAGGAAAGTATTATCAACAGATGCGATTTAATACGGTTCCAATTGCATCCTCTCTTCTTGATGAAGAAAGTGTTCAAAATTATATATTTGCAAAGGTTGGAAAAGACCAGGCAATGATTGATGCTTATTATTCACTTGAAAAGATAGTTGCACGAAATAGCTATCTAAACAGTGTTTATCTTTACAGTGAGAAGTATGGATACTTTTCCTCTCTTCTTGGAAGTGAGGGATTTGATACTCTATCCGATCCCACATTGGAATCATTTTTAAAGCAAAGGCCAAAGAATTCAACATTATATCAACGAAATGTACCACAGGTAAAAGGAGCCAATAGCTATTTATTTAAAGGCGATAATGTAGAACCCTTGAATTTATTTACAATCTGCAACAATAGCTATGATGAGTATGGAACGCTAAAGTATGGAATAATTGTAAATCTAGATGAATCAAAGGCACGAGATTTGTTTTCAAGCGATATAGAAGGAACGATGGCTAACTTCTATATGTTTAAAAAAGATGGTAACTTTATCTCCCATCCAAATTCTGAATATTATGGTAAAGCTATTGAAGGCTTTCCTCTATTTAAAACGATAAATAATCAATTTTCCACTTCTGGAACAATGAAAATAACTAATCCTGATGGAATTGAGTATCTTGCATGTTGGTTAACACAGAGTGAGATGAATTGGCGTCTTGTATATCTTCTTCCAATGAAGGAAATAGTAACTCCAATAAATACGCTTAGAAATCAACTTGTAATTATATTCTTTATTATCTGCTTTCTTGCAATTCTTACCATATATCTTACAAGTAGAAGAATGGAGAAATCCTTGAGTCGAAAGGCACGTCTGATTTCCTACATAAAAGGCAACATCGATCAAAGTTCCTTTGTTACCTATCACCCACAAACAATCTTTTCAATTGCAGTAATCCAAATAAATCCAGAAAGCTATAAAAATCTTGACAGTGATCTAATTTCCATTGCAAACGAAGAATCAAACTATATAGAGGAATATTTCAAAAAAAATAGAATGAATGGAAGTTTGCTTATCTTACAGCAGCACATCTACATATATTTGGTTAAAGGGGAGTGTGATAATTTATCATCCATTCTTAAAAAACTTCAAATAGATATTGAAGACGACTTAAAAATTGAACTAAATTCAATCTACATAGATGGAGTCACTACATTTGAAGAGCTCCCTGAAGCTGCCAATAATTTAATCACAACTGCAAAAACGGTTGGACTTTCCTCTAACTATTTCACACTTTCTTATAAAGAGCTAAAGAGGAATGAAGAAAAAGGTCTTGTTCTGTTTAATACATCAAATCTTGAGAAGGCCTTGATAATGAAGGATACCAAGATTTATGATCTTGAGGTCAAGGCAATTATTGCAGGCTTGAAGGCACAAAATGACTGGGAATTGTTTAAATCCTTAAAGATATATCTTTATTATGCCTTTGAATCAACCTGCAGCAAGTATCTGAAGATAAATGCTACTTCCATTCTTGAAGACTGGAAAAAGGAATTGATATGCTCAAGCAACTATGATGCTTTGGAACAATCGTTGATGAAAATAGACAAAATTATTGAACAATCAAATAATGATGAATCTGTTAAAAGACAATCTGAACTAATTGAAATGATTAAGAAGTTTGTTGATAAGAATTTGTGTGATGTAAATTTATCATCAGCTATGATTGCCGATGAGTTAAATTTATCTGTTGGATATGTTAGATCTCAATTCAAGTATGTTGAAAATGAATCAATCAATGATTATATAGGACTTGGTAGGTTGGAAAAGGCTTGCAATCTTCTGATAAATACAAATAAGAGTATCAATGAAATCAGAGAGGAGATTGGCTTTTCAAACTACTCATACTTTTGTACCTACTTTAAAAAGATGAAGAATTGCTCACCCTCTAATTATAGAAAGCAAATTATAGAAAAAACTTTGTTAAATGAAGAGGTTCACCCTAATCCTTTGAGCTAAAGTACTTCTTTCTATACTGAAGTGGGGTTATGTCTTCACTCTTTTTGAATTGCTTTATGAAGTAATTGCTATCATAAAAACCAATCATATCTGAGATGGTAGAAACATTGTAATCATTGCTGCAAAGTAGTTTCTTAGCATTTGTTAATCTTGTTTTTAAAATATAGCGTTTTACGCTATGTCCTGTTATATCAACAAATGAGTGCTCAAGATATGATTTGCTAATTGAAAACTTAGATGAAAGATCAGCTAGAGTTGTATTTTCGTGGTAGTTGGTGTTTAGATACATCTGTATCTCATATATTTTTTTAACAAGTGGGTTGTTGCTTTTATTGAACATTGAAGAATCCAGTCTATAAAGAGTAATTAGTATTGCAGATAGCAGTACAGAGCATCTATTTTTATAGAAGTCTTCCTTGTTTCTAAACTCTATCAATAAAAGAGAAAAAAGCTCCTTGATCGTATACTGATTATCTGGTGGAATGCTAAAAATAGGAACACAAAGAGCTGAAGAGCGATTAAATATTATGATTAGGGATGGATCTCTTACACTTTCAAAGAGGAAATCTGTTGAAAAACGAAATATGTATCTACTGCAGTCACTGCTGACCTTTTCAAGTGTATGCTTTTCAAGACTGCTTATAATTAATAGTTGGTTTTCAATCAATAATGTTGAAACACCCTCTACATTCATAACCAGAAATCCTTCTTCAACAAAAATCATTTCACATGAAAAGTGAAAATGGGAACTGGTAGCTTCTTTGTTTGATCCAATCTTTCTTTCAACGCTAATATTATCTTTCATACTATAATTAGTACCATTTAACATTAAAAAAAGCAAGAAATTACTATTTTATAGCATTGTTATATCTATCTTTCACAAATAATACCCTTTATTATTATAATATAATTAAATAATCAGGAGCATAAGATGCAAAAATTCCATTATCAGAACGCTGAACAATTAAAAAAAGAAATAAAAGAGTTGAGTGTTAATATACCCTTTGCTGAGGATCTTTCCCCCTTGGCAAATGAGGTTAAGATAAACAACAAGATATCTCCTAATTCTTTTGCTATCCTTCCTATGGAAGGATGTGATTCAAATAAAGATGGATCACCGAGTGAGCTGGTAATTAGACGTTATAAAAGATTTGCGGAAGGTGGAGCGGGCTTTATTTGGGGAGAGGCCAATGCAGTATCCCATGAAGCTAAGGCAAATGAACTTCAGATGATGATCACCGATGAGAATCTTGAATCCTTTAAGGTTTTTATTAAAACACTTAAGAAACAAGGATTAGATAAAAATGGATATGAACCTCTTATTATATCACAGTTAACTCACTCTGGTCGTTACTCAAGACCCGTTGGTCATAAATCAACTCCTCTTGTTCCACAAAGAGATCCTATTCTCGATTCAATTACAGGTGTTGTAAGTGATGATAGTGTGGTAAGTGATGAATATCTTGCATCACTTGTTGCAAAGTACGTTCACTCTGCAGTCCTTTGCCAGATGGCAGGATATGATGGAATCGATGTTAAAGCATGTCACAGATATCTTTTATCTGAATTGCTAGCATCTCATACAAGACCTGGTGTTTATGGTGGCTCCTTTGAAAACCGAGCAAGACTTATATTTGATATTGTTGAAGCAATTAGACTTGAATGTGGTCCTGATTTTATAATTGCATCAAGATTTAATGTATTTGATGCTCATCCATATCCTTATGGTTTTGGTTGCAGCAAGGACAACATGTGGGAGTTTGATGAAGCAGAGCCAATAATGCTTGTGGAAGGCTTGATTAAACGAGGTGTAAATTTACTTTCAAACAGTGCAGGTAATCCTTATTATATCTATCCTCAGGTAACACGTCCCTTCGATAATTCATCGCTTGGAGTTCCAGAACCAGATGAAAACCAACTGGTTTCAATTGATAGATTGTTTAAATTCAGTGAGGTTATTCAAAAAGCCGCAAAGGATATACCAGTTATTGGAAATGGCTACTCCTATCTACGACAATACCTTGCAAATGTCGGAGCTGCCAACATAAAGTTGGGCAGAGTCAAAATGATAGGACTTGGCCGTTGTGCTTTTGCATATCCAGAGGCTCCTTCTGATGTCTTGAATAAAGGTGCAATGGATGTAGGAAAATGTTGCATTTCCTGCAGCAAGTGTACTCAAATTATGAGAGACCATGGTAAAACTGGTTGTGTTGTAAGAGATGGTGAGATTTATGCACCACTCGCAAAACAGTTCACAAAAGAGAGAATTGAAAGAGAGGGCAAGTAATGAATAAAAAAGGATGTGCAATAATTACTGGTAGTAGCCGTGGAATTGGACTTGCCATTGCAAAGCAATTGGCAATTGATGGATATCCTGTTGTAATAACAGCTAGAGGTGACATTGAAACTGTAGCGGAGAATTTGGAATTTTTCATTAAAAATAATTATGAATACCTCTATGTTAAGGGTGATATTTCAAGAAAACTAGATAGAGATCGACTTGTTGATCTATCAATAAAGGTATTCAACAAAATTGATGTTCTTGTAAACAATGCAGGTGTTGCTCCTCTTGAGAGAGTCGATTTACTTGAGATGAGTGAAGATTCCTTTGATCGAGTGATGAATATTAATTTAAAAGCTCCTATGTTTTTAACACAAAGAGTTGCAGCTGCCATGATTGAGCATAAAGAATTGGGTGAGAAAACAACAATTGTTAACATCACCTCCTGCTCCAGTGAGATGATTTCTTTAAATAGAGGTGAGTACTGCATGAGTAAAGCTGGAGAATCCATGATGAGTAAGTTGTATGCAGCAAGACTTGCGGAGCACAACATACTTGTTCATGAAATAAGACCAGGTGTAATTAAAACAGATATGACAAAGACTGTTGAAGAAAAATATGACAGGTTAATTGAAGATGGAATATTTCCTATTAAAAGATGGGGAGTACCTGAGGATATTGCCAACCTTGTATCATTGTTTGTCAGTGATAAGATGAGCTATAGCACTGGTAATTATATTGATGTTGATGGTGGCCTTCACCTTCCAAGGTTGTAAGTTATGAAAAAATTATTTTATGATGTGGTGGTTGTTGGATCTGGCTGTGCTGGATTAAATGCTGTTTCAACTCTTTTAGATAAGGGCTGCAGTAGCATTGCCCTTATTACAGAGGGCCTTTATAAAGGAACAAGCAGAAACACTGGTTCCGATAAGCAGACCTACTATAAATTATCAATGGCAGGATCCATCAAAGACAGTGTATCTGATATGGCAGAAGCCTTGTCCTCCTGTGGTGAGGTTGATAAAGAGGTGAGCTATACAGAAGCTTGTAATAGCATTCCATGTTTCTTAAAACTTGCAAACCTTGGTGTTGAATTTCCAACTAATAAATATGGTGAGTATGTTGGATACCAAACAGATCATGATATTGGAAAGAGGGCAACAAGTGCAGGCCCTCTTACAAGTAGAGCCATGTGGTATGCCCTATATAATTCAATCAAGGATAAAAACTTTAAACTATTTGATGGATATTCTGCAATACGGATAATTAAAAAAGATGATGTGGTATCAGGTGTTGTATGCATGAATGCAATGGAGAGCCTATTTATTGGTTGCAATAATATGATACTTGCAACAGGTGGACCAAGTGGAATCTACAGGGATAGTGTGTATCCAGAAAGTCAAAGGGGCAT
The DNA here is from genome assembly GCA_964457975.1 of uncultured Spirochaetaceae bacterium. GTDB lineage: Bacteria > Spirochaetota > Spirochaetia > Sphaerochaetales > Sphaerochaetaceae > Pleomorphochaeta. The sequence continues at coordinate 6,358 of CAYWGU010000020.1, forward strand.
GAGCTGCTTAGCATTAAATGCTGGTGCAAGGGCTGTTAACTTTCATCATTTCCAATATGGAATAGCCTCAACTAAATTTCGATGGAATCTATCGGGAACGTATCAGCAGGTAATACCTCGATATATATCAATTGATAAGATGGGAGTTGAGAGAGAATTCTTATTGGAATGTGGACTATCCTTGTCTGATATTTATACCAGAGTATTTTTAAAAGGATATCAATGGCCCTTTGATAGCAATAAGGTGGATGGCTCATCTTATATTGATATCTTGGTTCATGAAGAGATTTTAAAAAATCGTAAGGTTTTTCTTGATTATACAAAAAATCCAAAAGGTTTTACCTTTGATGTTTTAGGTGATGAAGCCCTTGAATATCTGAAAAAATCAAATGGACTGCATGAAACTCCAATTGAAAGATTGAAAAGAATGAATCCCCTTGCAATTGAATTATATAAAAATCATTCCATAGATTTATCAAAAGACTTGCTTGAAATAAATGTATGCTCTCAAAATCACAATGGTGGAATACTTGTTGATCTAAACTATCAAACAGATATTAAAAACTTATTTGTTGTAGGAGAGGCAGCAGGCACCTTTGGTGCCTATAGACCAGGTGGCAGTGCATTAAATTCAACACAGGTTGGATCTCTACGAGCTGCAAGTGAGATAGCTAAAAGAGATAAATTCTATGAGGTTGATGCTCTTGAAATTGATAAACAGCTAACTGAAATAGATGAATTAATTTTAAAACTAAAGAGTAGAAAATCGAAGTGCAACATCAACTTATTGCTAGCTGATATAAGAGAGGGCATGAGCTACTATGCATCCTTTAAAAGAGATTTGGACGGTATGCAAGAACTCAAGAAAAAACTTGAGATAATAATTGATGATTATTTTACATCTTATTCAATTGAAAAGGATGATTTGATTACCAATTACTTTGAAGTCCATGATACCTTGCAAAGTGCTAAGGTTGCCTTGATTTCCATGATATTTGCAGCGAAGAACATAGGATCCTATGGAGGTGCAATCTCAACTAACAAGGGCAATATAATAAAATGTGATAAATTTGATAAGAACAGGCGAATTGTTTCTTCATTAAATGAATCTTACTTTGAAGATATAAAAGATTTTAATAAAGAAGAGGATTGGTTTGAAACAGTTTGGGCAAATTATATAAACGAAAAAAAATGAACGAAAAAAAGAATGAAAGAAAAAAAAGGATGATTGATGAAAACTATAGCAGCCATTTATATAGCCAATAGATATTGGAATGATCCAAAAGACCTAAAATATGCCATGGAAGATGTGGAAACAACCTTTATAGAATATGTAGATGAATTGGTATTTCTTTTTGATAATGATATATCAGCCTTAATTGATGGTGCTAATAAAGATGATTTGATTGTTGCAATTCCTCTATCAGGGGCTGTTCAACCATCGATTATTGAAAGTGAAAAGCATTTTAAAAATATCGTAATAATGGCAGCTTATATCAAGGGTGTTTTAAGTGATAAAACATCAATTCTTTCAACAGGCTACAATGCAGCACCAACTGTTATGGACAGCTACGCTGTACTAAAAAGATGCAATAAGAATATTAAGCTATTGCTTAGCATTGAGGAGTTAAAGAATACAATTAAAGTATTCAGAGCATATAATGAGGTAAGAGGTGCTCGTCTTCTTTTAATTGGTGATACAGAACCTTGGGTTGTAAGCAGTGATCGTGATTTGAGTGTTTATGAGAATAAGTTTGATTTAAATATAGTTAAAATATCAAAATCATACGTGGTTGAAAAATTCAATAAAATGAATGAAGAAGATGATGGGTTTTTAAAGATAAAATCCTATTTCATCAATGATAATGTAAAGATTGTTGAACCTTCAACCTCTGATATAAACAAGGCCTTGAGACTTGCAGCTGTAATGGTAGATTTGCTGGATGAGTATGAAGCTAATGGATTGGCTGTTGCTTGCTTTAGTTTGATAGAAGATCTTGATTCCACTGCATGCTTTGCTCTTTCTTACATAAACAGTCAGACAAAATATGTTGCCTCCTGTGAAGGTGATATAGAATCTATGATTAGCATGTTAGCTTTGAAGAATATTGCAACGTCTCCACTTTGGATGGCAAACCCTAATATTCAAAATGATAGAACAATTAATTTTGTTCACTGCACAAGTCCCCTTGATATGGATAAAAAGCAAAATGATTATATTTTAAGATCACATCATGAATCAGGAAGGGGAGTATCGCCTGAAGTATCTCTTCCACTTGGTGAAATTGTAACACTTTTTAGAATAGGAAATCATGGAAATCAGTGCATGGTACAATTGGGAAGAACCCTTGAGAACATAAAGGAGAATACCTGTAGAACACAGGTTAAAATAGATTTAGAGTCCTTTGACTCTTATATTGAAAATTCGCTTGGTTGTCATATGGTAATAACATATGGTGATATAAAAGATAAAGTAAAAAGCTTAGCAGAGCTTTTAGATTTGGAGGTATTGGTGTGAAATTTTTATTGTTTGGAGACAATTTAAAAACTGTTCAATCAGTTTTTGATAATGATATTTTGGATAATGGTATTTTTAAGAATTATGAAGATATAATAAGTGAAGGTGTTGTTTATAAAGAGGTGGAGTATGCCTTTGGTACATGGGGTGTTCCTAATTTCAGTTCGGATGAAATTAAGCAATACTTTCCATCTCTTAAAGTACTATTTTATGGTGCAGGTAGTGTTCAATATTTTGCAAAACCGTTTTTCATGTCAAAGGTTAGAATATTCAGTGCCTGGGCAGCAAATGCTGTACCGGTTGCAGAGTATGCTACATCACAGGTAGTTCTTGCAAATAAAGGCTATTTTAAATTTGAAAACTGCTTTAGAGAGAGTGGAAGAGTTGAAGCCAAGAAGCTTGAATCACAATATCCGGGAAACTTCAAAACAAAAGTTGGTATTTTGGGAGCTGGCATGATTGGTCGAATGATGATTGAAAGACTTAATTCCTATGATTTGGAGCTTCTTGTATTTGATCCTTTTATGAGTGAAGAACAAGCAAAAGAACTTGGGGTTAAAAAATCAGATTTAAATACCATCTTCAGTGAATGCCAAACCATAACAAATCATCTTGCAAAGAATGAAGCTACAAATGGCATAATAAACTATGAGCATTTTTCAAAGATGAAGGATTATACAACATTTATGAATACTGCTCGTGGCACCATAGTTAATGAAGAAGATCTAAAGAGAGCTATGAGAGAGAATGATACATTAGTTGCAATATTGGATGTACTGGATCCAGATGAAGAGAGATCTAAGGATGATGATATATTTACAATACCAAACATCATAATAACACCACATTGTGCTGGCTCGCAAACTCTTGAATTAAAGAGAATGGGCGATTACATGAAGATACAATATAATAATTTGATCCATAATAAAGATACCAAGTATGAAGTACTGCTATCTGATCTTAAGACAATGGCATAGGAGATAAATTAATTATGATTGGAATAACATCAATAACTTTTAGAAAATTAAATGTAGATGAAGTAATTGACTTTGCAGTTTTAGCTAAAGTTGATGGAATTGAATGGGGCTCTGATGTTCATGTATTACCCGGTGATAAGGAAAATGCTATCGCCGTTAAAAAAAGATGTGATGAAAATAACATTAAAATATTCTCCTATGGAACTTATTACTTTTTAGGTTGTGGACAAAGCATTGATGAATATCTTGAATCCTGCATTGGACTTGGTTGTGATAGAATTAGAATTTGGGCAGGTAAAAAATATCCCCATGAATTAAATGCAGAGGAAAGACAGATTCTAGTTGATGAGTGCATTGATGTATGCAAGAAGGCTTCAAAATACAATATTGAGATATGCTTTGAATATCATAGAAATAGTCTAACAGCTACAAAGGAAAGTGCATATCAATTGATGAAAGAAGCAAATCAGCCAAATCTGTTTTTATACTGGCAACCAAATCCAGATGTAGGAGAAGATGAAAAAATCAAAGAAATAGCTTTGCTGAAACCTTATTTAAAGACAATTCATTTTTTCAATTGGAGTGAGGGTAATGAAAGGCATCTGATGCGTGAAGCGATAAATAGGTGGAGTGAGTACATTAAAGAAATTGATGATATCACTCTTCCTTATTTGCTTGAATTTACAAAGGATGATGATGAAAGAAATGCCTTGGATGACATTGAAGTAATGAAGAGCCTTTTGATGTAATTGAAAGACAAATATTCTGTTGAAACTGGTCCCAAATTCATATTTGGCACCAGTTTTTTAAACATAGATGAAAAAATATTTTTTATCTGTTTAAATTAATCCCCTTTTTGTGTATTATTAATTTTGTTAGATTAAAAAAAACTTGATGAAAGAGCTATAAAATAGTCCTACGAATACAATTCTTGGTTTTTGATTGGACTTGGATTTCACTTTTATTTGTTATAAAAAAATAACACCTTGGTAGGTTCAATCAACGTATTGGGGGAATGCGTGAGTTATAGATTGTAATAACTGATTTAGTAAGTTAAGGTTTTGTACTTTTTGTAAAAGTGTAATTTGTTATTAAACATGGTGTTAATTTTGAATTGTTTAATTATTATTAAAAATATAGACCTGCATTGATTTTTTACCAATGAAAATTATGTTTATTTGATATTTTTTAGAAAATAATATCAGCTACTATACTTTGTCACAATGGAGCATTTTATAAATAGGGTTTTATGGTTATATGATTGGCGTTGCTTGTAAATTTGATATAAAAAATGTACAGTTGACCAAACAATGAGTTTTATTTAACATGAAGATGTATTATAAATAAGGGGATAATTATGATTCTTGTCAACACGGATTCTTTGTCGGTTGCAGAATTGCGATACTTAGCTGAATGTGAAGGTATTGAAGATTTTGATACAAAAGGCCAAGAGGATCTTTTAGATGAATTAAGTGATATATTAGAAATTTCTGATGGAGCCTTCCAAGTTAACGGAAACTCCAATTCAAAAAGTAACCAACGTTATGTAAATGCATTAAGTGATTTTCCAGGTCATGATAACGCACAAGCTTTGCCAGGTGTGGAGAAAATTTCAAAAGTATATAAGGAAACTTCCATACATCTTATGCTTCGCGACTTCAACTGGGCTTTTGCCTATTGGTCGGTTTCACCGTTATCACAGTTAAAGTTAATTGAAGAGGATCCAACTTATCTTAAAAATGTATTTTTAAGAGTTACCTCTACAGATAACGTAACAAGTAAGAGCACTGTTCACGATATTGGAGTTAGCAAAGAAGATACCAGTTGGAATATCAATTTACCTGATGTTGGTCATAGCTATCAAGTTGCACTCTGTGTTCAAAATAGTAAGGATATGTTAATTGCCTTAGCACAAAGTTTGGCTGTAACTGTTCCAAAACCATATTGGACAATGAATACTGCTGAACTTGAAGATGATTCTGTATTATTTAATGCATTATTCTCTTCTATTGTTAGTAGAGATGGAAATTATACAGATGAAGTGGTTATTCCAGAATTGGTTAAAAAATTAGTAGCTCGAGAAGGTATAAAATAGATGGCAAATAATAACGTTAATTTCATATTGCATGCTCATATGCCATTTGTAAGACATCCTGAATACAAGAGGTTTTTAGAAGAAGATTGGTTGTTCGAATCAATCAATGAATCTTATCTTCCTTTACTTAAGATGCTTAAAGGATTGAAAAAGAAAAATGTAAAGTTCAAACTTACAATGTGTTTTTCTCCAACCTTGATTTCAATGTTAACAGATCCTGTATTGCAGCAGCATTATGTTGACTATTTGGAACTTCATAAAAAATTAGGTATAAAAGAAGTAGTTCGCTGTACAAAAGAACAACCCGAAAGTGTTGATATGGCAAAAAAATACCTTAATTTAATAGAAACAAATTTAAAAGATTACGAAACAGTATATAAAAGAAACATTCTAACAGGCTTTAAAGAGCTCCATGATTATGGATATATTGAATTGCTAGCAAGTGCAGCAACAAATGCATTTCTTCCTGTATATAGTGAATTCCCTGTAGCAATCAATGCACAGGTTTCTGTTGGTATTCAAACCTTTGTTGAAGAATTTGGTTTCAACCCTGATGGCTTTTGGCTTCCAGAACTTGGCTATTATCCAGGTGTTGAGAAGATTCTTGCTCAACATGGAATAACATATATTCCTTGTTCCTCACAAGCATTACTTTTCAGTGAAGATCGTTGTGATACTGGAGTTTACAAACCTGTAAAAACCTGTAATGGAATAACACTTTTCCCAAGGGACTTCCAAGTAACAAATCTTGTTTGGTCTGAGGAAGGTTATCCTGCAGCTAAGGAATATCGAGAATTCTATAGAGATATCGGTTATGATTTGGACTTAGAATATATAAGACCTTTTATTCATGAACCAGATGTAAGAGTGTTTACCGGATTTAAATATTGGGCAGTTACCAACAATGGCAATGAAAAAGATATCTACAATAAAGAAAAAGCATCAGCTCTTGCAAAGCAACAAGCTAAGAACTTTATTTTCAATATAGGTTCAAAGGGTAGACAAGTTCGACCTAATCTTGGATCTGATGATCCTTTGTTTACATTATGCTTTGATGCTGAGTTGTTTGGCCACTGGTGGTATGAAGGACTTGATTGGCTTGAACAGTTTATAACTTCTTCATCAGAAGAGCTATCACCTGTAACACTTACAACACCAGCTGACTTTATGAAAGATAGAGCTAAGTTTCAAAGAATTAAACCCGCACTTTCATCTTGGAGTTCTGGTGGATTTTCACAAATTTGGATAGATGGAAGTAATAGTTGGGTATATAGACATACACACAAAACAGTAGAAAGAATGGTTGAACTAACTGATAGATACCGCAATCAAGAAAGTCTTAAAAAACGTTTCTTGAACCAAGCAGCTCGTGAGGTTTTGCTATCTATGGCTGGTGATTGGCCTTATCTGCTTTATACTAAGGCAAATAGTGAATTTGCTAAAAACCAACTTGAAAGTCATATTCAAAACTTCAATGTTGTTTATACGAATATGTGTAAGAATGCTGTTAATACAGAGTGGCTTGTAAAATCTGAAGCTAGGGATAAAATATTCCCAAATATTGATTATAATATATTCAATTATATTGAATATCATAGATAGAATATTAAATAGTTGGATCTAACTCTATAATGTAAAACTTGTCTTCGGACAAGTTTTTTTAGGCTAAAATATTTTAAATAATTTAAAATTATACAAGAAAAGTAAACTGTCAAACATAAGGTATTATCTTGGTCTGTGCCCTAAAGAATAAAACAATTGTGTTGATTTCTAGTTTTAATGATTTTGCTAGTACCACTCTGATCCGGCCAACAAAATGCTAATATACGGACAAAATAAAGGAGAATTAGTTATACAATTTTATTGGTGGTTATAAAATGATGATCAATGAAATTGTTAAAATAGAAGCTCCAGAAGACAATTAATAAAGAGTTGTTAGAATAGTAATAGAAAATCAAAGAGTTCCGTATGTAGCATTATGCTGTCCGTATAATCGAATAACGTTGTACCATATGTAGTGGTACTAGCATGATTTAATTAAATTATATTTGCATTCTATTTTTCAATAAGAATAAAGACCAACAAATAGTCTTGTTTTTTGGTACGGTTTAAGGAAATTTTTAGTATATGATTGCCGATGGTTTTTCCTGTATCCTTTTCAATATAGAACTCAAAAAGGTTTTAGTTCAAGATAATAAATTCAATGGATAATGTTATAAGTTTGAATATCTTCTAGTAAAAATTCAGATTAATGGCAAATTATAATTAAATTTAAAGAATTTAAAGAAAAATTGACTTAACTGAAGTTTGTATAAGTATAAAAAAAATGATAAATAAAATAGATAATACAATTATATTATGAAAAATGTAAAATTATCTATACATTTATTAAGTAATTAGAAAATAGCTAAAAAGTTTGAAAATTTTTTTTTGAAACAAATTTTTGGGTTTTTTTGATTGTTTTATTAAATTATTTAAAGCAATAATTATATCATTATTATGAAAAATAATTTTTTATTTGATAATAATTAAGAAATAATTAGGATACACCTTGTATTTCTTTATATTTTCAAATGTAGAGATTTAAATTATACCAAACACATAATTTTGGAGGAGGTTACAAATAACTATATAATTCATTCTTTCTAAAAATCATTTCACTTTATTTTTTTATATTTATCGTTTTTATATGATATGTTTTACACCATCAATGGTTAAAAAAAAATATTTGCTACCACATGTAGTGTAAAAATGTGTTATTTGGGAATAGAATAATTGCAATAAAAAAAATATTTTAAGTGAAAATTTAGGTTGCTATTTATTTAAATTAGCTTTCTTTTTTATATAAAATTCATGAATAAATTAAGGGAAAATCTTAAATAATTATTAAAAAAAAGGTGGTAGAAAATAGTTGAAATTTGCTCAATTTCATGAGTTTTGCAACAAAAAGTCTGTATTTGATTTAGTTTTGATCAGGTGGGGTATTCTTTTTACACTCAACAAATTATGATATAATTTTTGTCTTTTTTAAGCTATTTTTCTATATTTAAAAGTCTAAAGCATATGAAATTATAGAGATAAAATGAAATTATTATATCCTCAGGTTAAAAGTTTGGGGAAATTTCTTGCCAATTTGTGGTAATTGAGTTAATATTACTGGTAAATGGTGGTAATTAATAGTTTTACTATCAATAATAAGGAGGATCAACTTTGGATACTGGAATTTTCAGAATCACTGTCGATGAAAAAGGCAGATTCATGGTTCCAAAAAAAATGCGATCTTCTTTTGACACTCAAGAGTTTATACTCACTTACGGTGTGGATAAATGCTTGCAACTTTTAACTTGCAATGAGTTTGAGAGACTAAAAAAAGCAATTCATTCTAAAGTTGGAACATCCTTCAATAAACATTCAAGATTGTTATTAAGGCGATATGTTGCACCAGCTACTGAAATCACCATTGACTCAAATGGAAGAATTGCAATTCCACGTGCTCTTAGAGAGGATATTGGAATACCTGTAAAGATGGAAGCCATCTTCATTAGTGCTGGAAACTTCATGGAAATTTGGAGTGAAGAGGAATATCTTGCAATGCAAGATGAAAGTTCAACTGATTTAGAATTAGCTTCAGAAGAAGTATTTGAAATAATGAATGAAGGAGAATAGACGATGGAATATGTACATTATTCTGTAATGAAAGAAGAAGTAAAGCAGTTTTTAATTCCACCAACAGATAAGCCTTCAATAATGGTCGATTGCACTACTGGAGAAGGTGGTCACACTCACATGATGTTGAGTGAATATCCAAATCTTACAGTATACGGATTAGATTGTGATACTCATATACAAGAAAAAGCAAAAATACGAATGAAAGAGTTTGGAGATCGATTTATACCAGTGCATACCTGGTTCAATGATTACTTTGACGACTATCAAGGAGAAAAGGTGGATCTTGTATTATTCGATTTAGGAATTAGCATTTTTCATTTTGCCGAAAGTGAAAGGGGATTTTCTTTCAAAAGAGATGAAAAACTAGATATGAGACTCAATGATGAATCACCACTTACAGCTAGCATGGTTGTTAATTCCTATAGTGAGGAAGAAATTGCGAATGTTATTTATAAGTATGGAGAAGAAAGATACTCAAGACGTATTGCACGCTCTATTTGTGAAAAAAGGGCTGAAAAGGAGATAGAGACTTCAAGTGAACTTGAAGATATAATTTTTAAATCTGTACCAGCTGCATACAAGCATGGAAGAATTCATCCTGCAACTCGTACTTTTCAGGCTTTAAGAATCGAGGTTAACAAAGAGTTAGACCGAATTGAGCCAGCTTTGAGGGGTGCTATTAAGAGCTTGAAACCAGGTGGAAGAATTGCTGTAATTACATTCCATTCTCTTGAAGATCGAATTGTAAAATGGACTTTTAAGGATTTAGCCAGAAGTTGTACATGTCCACCTGAACAGATGAGATGCACCTGTGGTGGTAAACCAGCAATTAAAATATTGACTAAAAAGCCCATTATTGCCACTGCTGATGAAAATAACATGAATCCACCAAGCAGAAGTGCAAAACTTCGAGTAATAGAGAAAGTATAATAGTTTTTGAATTTGTTAGTGGAAATAAAGAGGTAGCTTATTATGATAGAAAGAAGAATAAATAATGATATGGTACAAGGAAATAATTTTTCTCACGCGTTGACAGTATTTACAATTGCCGCAGCTGTTGCCTGTTTATTTACACCTGTATTCGAAATTGGAATGACACATGAGCTTGAATCAACATCAAAAGATCTTGAAAAGGAAAAAATGAATTTGATTGAACAAAGGAATAAATTACTAAGTCAGGTCAATCAGTTGCAAACACCAGAAACTATTTATGATTTAGCTGTGAAAAATAACTATCACCTGGATATGGTTACAACCAATTTGTAAAAATTAGAGGAGTTGATTATGGGATTTTCTTCATATAATTATGGAATTTTCAGCGTTGCTCAATTTAGTAAAGCATTGGTAGCAAGGCAAACCTTCCAAAAGATAACCAAAATTGTTATTGATAGTAGGAAGGTAAGTAACCAAAGTCTTTTCATATGCTTAAAAGGTGCAAGTTGTGATGGTCATGAATATATAGAAGATGCAATTAAAAAAGGTGCAGCTGCTATAATGGTTGATAAAAAACATGCATCTGAAGCAGTTTCAAAAAGTCAAAATTCAGAATGCGGTATTTTGGTTGTTAATGATACACTAAAAGCATTGCAAACACTTTCAAAAAGTTATGTAGAGCAGTTTCCTAAAATCAATTATAGCGGTATTACAGGTTCTTGTGGAAAGAGTACAACCAAGCAGGCTTTGGCTTCTCTTCTTTCTCAAAAGGGAAATACTGTTTATACACCTGGGAATTTAAATAGTGAGATAGGACTTGCGCTCTCTCTTCTCAACTGCGACTCATCAACTGAGTTTGGAGTATTTGAAATGGGAATTGATAGAGTTGGGGAGATGGATAGACATTTATACATGGTAAAACCATCACAGGCCTTGATTACAAATATTGGTTTTAGTCATCTAGAGAAATTTGGAACCAGACGAACCATTGCAAAAGAGAAAGGAAAGATCTTTCATTCCTCGTTAGACATGGGTTTTGTAAGTAGCAGATGTGATTACAAGAGTTTTTTTGGTAGAAGATCTTCTGTTGAACTTAAATCATACTCAAATGAAAACTTATCCTACATTTCACGTGGATTGTTTGGTTATGATATTTTAATCAATAATGAATTAATAAGAGTGCCGGTTCTTGGAGAACATCAAATAGAGGATATCGCAGGTGCAATCACCGTAGCTCGTTCAATGGGTCTTGGTGAAAGGCAGATTGCCGATGGACTTAGAGAGTTCAAACCAATGGTAGGCCGTGGCTCAATTAATAGAGGAAGGATTACAGTAATTGAAGATTGCTATAATGCCTCCCCATCTTCTACTTCCTGCATGCTAGGATACCTTGGAAGTGTATCCTGGAGGGGAAGTAAGAAGGTTGTTTTAGGTGATATGAAGGAACTTGGTAAGGAAACAAAAAAGGGACACACTCAAGTTGCAAAGAGTATTTTTAATTCTCACCCTACCTCTTCATTCCTTTTTGGAGATGATATGTATGGTGCATATAAATATTTAAAGAATGAAAATTATCAAGGACAATTATTCTACAGTGATAATTTTGATGAAATAAAAAATGCTGTAGATATAAATAAGAGAGAAGGTGATTTATTCCTACTAAAAGGATCTCGCTTAATGGAAGTCGAGCGATTGATGCCAACTCTCAGAGGAGCTTTTTAATAAAATGACAAAAGAATCACTATTGATGGCATTACTAGTAATGGTTTTATCTTTCACTCTTACCTACGTTTTTTCCCTTTTTTTTATTAAATACTTGAAGGGCTTAACAAGTAAGACCAAACCAGAATTAGCTGATGTTCATTCAAACAAAGAAGGAACACCAAATGTTGGTGGAATTGCTTTTCTATGTGGTTCTATTGTTGCATCTTTTATTGTTTTTTCTTTCAACATGACAGCATTATATATTGTGTTTTCTACTATATTATTTGCCTCACTTGGAATGCTTGATGATATATCAAAAACCAAAACAAGCAATGGTGATGGTTTGTCTACTAAGTCAAAAGCAGGACTTCAATTACTTGTAGCTTTGATTATTGCCGTTGTTGGAGATCATTTTAAACTTACAAACATTGGAATTAAATATTTTTATCAAGATGGAATATTTTATAAGGTACTGCGACTTGGTTTTACAACATTCTTTCTTGCTTATTTTGTAAATGCTTTTAACATTACAGATGGGCTTGATGGATTGCTTGGAACAATAGCTCTACCAATTTTTATTTTGATTATAATGGTATTGTTAAGCATCCCCAATCACACTGTTACAATGCTATTGGGTGTAAGCATGTTCTCTGCTGTAATTTGCTTTCTTTATTTTAATCAGCACCCAGCATCTTACTTTATGGGTGATTGTGGAGCTATGGGACTTGGGGCTTTTTTGTCAGTGATGGCCCTTAACTTGAATATTGTACCATTCTTTTTGGTTGCAACCTTAATGTTTAGCATTGAATTATTTTCTTCTCTTATTCAAATTATTTCAATTAGAATGTTTAACAAGAAAGTATTTGAAATTGCACCAATACATCACATGTATCAAAAAAGAGGAATAAATGAGCCATCTATAGTAAGCCAATTTGCAAGATATTCAACAATATTTTCAATTTTGGCATTTTTTTTATATGCAATTATAAATTTATAAAACAAAGGAGTACTTAATAATGATAGGGCATAGGACCATCAATAAATATTTTAATTCTTCTTTTGTATATCTATTGGTTGTAATAACTTTGGTGCTTTGGGGTCTTGTTGTAATGTACAGTGCCAGCTATCATGAAGCATTTATTCATGGACTTCCTCATTATTATTTTCTTAAAAATCAATTTAATTTTTTTGTTTTGGCATTGTTTGCGGCAGTTGTGATTAAATTAATGGACTTCAAATATATTGAATTTTTTATATATCCGTTAATGGTAATTTCTGTTATCTGCATGTTGCTAACATTGTTTTCTCCATTTGGTGTAAGTATAATGGGTGCAAAAAGATGGCTAAAATTGGGACCTGCTCCAAGCTTTCAACCATCAGAATTAGTTAAGGTTTCAACAATACTTTTTATTGCAAAATATTATTCAAAAGAAAATAAAAAGGATTTGGTCGCGTTTCTTGTTGTATTATTTAATGCAGCATTGATTCTGCTTCAAAAAGATTATTCTACTACAATGCTTTATCTAGCTTCAAATTTTTTGTTTTTACTTGTATGTGGATGTGACTTCAAGAAGGTTTTTCTCATTGGTATGTTTTTAATTATTCCAGCTGCTTATGCAATACTTGTGGAGCCTTTTAGAATAAAAAGGATTGTTTCCTTTTTAAATCCTAGTCTTGACCCAACAGGAATTAACTATCAAATAAATAATAGTCTTGCAGCAATTCAACGTGGTGGATTGTTTGGTGTTGGTCTTGGTAATGGAATATATAAGCTTGGAAGACTTCCTGAGGTTCAAAATGATTTTATCTTTTCCTCTTTATCAGAAGAGACTGGATTTGTTGGTATTATTTTAACTCTTTTATTATTTTATTTAATTTTGAAGATTGGCTTTGCAGCTGCAAGCAAAATGTCGGCTGATAATAATCTGGTTAAATCCTATGTCTGCTTTGGAATAAGTGTTTCAATATCTCTTCAATTGATTATTAATGTAATGGTTGTAACTGCATTGATTCCTCCAACAGGTATACCTCTACCATTTATATCACAAGGTGGAACAAATTTATTCTTTTCAATTATTGAGGTATCATTGATTTATAAGATAATTAGAGAAAATGAACAAAAAGATCTTGAGTATGAAGAAAACTATTGTGATTATGGTGAGAAGGATGATGTAGAATACAAATCCAAAAGTATAAGCAGTATTAATATTGGATCTGATTTTACTAATTATATGGATATTGGAACTGGTCGATGAAAAATAGATCTTGGATAATAAGTACATTATTAATTATCCTTTGTTTGGTGCTCACATTAGCTTTATATAAAAGTGATAAATTTGATATACTAAATATTGAGATATTTGTTGATGCAGGCGAGTGTCCTGAAACCATTGTTGAAGAAATAGATGAATTAAAGGGCCTTAATATGCTGTTTTTTAATGAAAAAAAAATAAACAACATATTATTAAACAATTCTTTGATAGGTAGTATACAGATTAAGCGTGATTTTCCTAAAAATTTACGAATTTACTTAATAAAATCCCAAGTTAATGCTATAATCATTTATTATGAGGGTAATGCTAAAGCTTACTCAATTATTGGTGAAAAATTATTACCAGTGAATGAAAAAGATATTGATTCACTTGATGATTCTGTAATTAAAATACTAAGTGATAAAGATAGTTTTATTCACTTAAAAGAAAGTGGCGAGATGGATTTGTTTTTGGCCTCTATTGATGTTATAAAAGCAAATTCTTACTTGATAAGCAGTATCAATTATAGTAATAATGGAATGATAGGTAATCAATATTTTGATATCTATCTTAATAGCCTCAATGTGGTTCTTCGATTTAGAGAATCCTTTGATAAAGAAAGCTTTAAAAGTGCACTTGAAATTGCAAGAGAAGTATATGATTATAATTATGATTCTAAAATAATATTAGATATATACCATGGAGCTATTGTTGAAAGACATTGATCCATTGGAGGGGTAAAAAGTTGGCTGGAGAAAGAATGATGATGGGGCTAGATATTGGTTCAGGGACAATTCGTTGTGTGATTGGCTCCATCGGGCGTGATGATCAATTTATGGTAGATAGTATCTGTGAACGCCCAAGTGAGGGTGTGCTTAATGGTTCTATTATTAATATTGAACAGGCCGTAAGATCTATTAACAGTGTAATAAATGAAGCTCAATTATTGGCAGGAACAGAAATAGACGATGTTGTTATTGGCGTTGGTGGTGAATCAATTCAAGGCACCTTGAGTCAAGGTGTTGTTGGAATAAGTGATCCTGACCAAGAAATAAAAAAAGAAGATGTAATAAGATCTATGGAAGTTGCAAAAGCTTTTGAGCTTCCAGTTGATAGAGAGGTAGTTCACCTTTTGGTACAGGATTTTAAAATTGATGGAAGATCTGGAATAAAAGATCCCATTGATATGATTGGACGACGACTTGAAACCAAGGTTTTAGTCGTTACAGCTTCCTCTCTTCTTTGTCAAACTCACAGAAAATGTGTTCAACGTTTGGGCTTAAATGTAAGGCGTACAACTCTTCAATGTTTGGCTGACTCTGATGTTACCTTATCTGCTGAAGAAAAAGAAATGGGCACCATTTTAATAAATATTGGATTTGGCACAACAGATTTGATTTGTTATAGTGGAGGAACACCTATGTATACTGGTGGAGTTAATTTAGGTGGAAACTCGGTAACAGAGGATATTGCACAAATATTGAGCAAACCTAGAGCCATAGCAGAGCAATTAAAAATAGAAAGTGGTCATGCATTTGTTCCCTCGGTAGCATCTGATGATATGATTACAATACCCTCAGTTGGTGGGGTTCCTGCAATACAACTACCCAAAAAAGAACTTGCAAAGATTATTGAAGCTAGAATGGCTGAAATCTTTTCAAGGCTTCAAAATGAATTAATAAAAGCACCTAATCTTGGAAATATTGGTGGCGGTGTGATCCTCGTTGGAGGAGGAGCACTGCTTTCTGGTGTAACAGATCTTGCAAGTGAGATTTTTAGATTACCTTGTAGAGTAGGTTTTCCAGAAGCTTTAGGGGGCTTGGATAGAAATTATATAAATCCTCAGTACACAACTGTACTTGGGTTATTAAAAAGTAATGCAAAGAAACAAATGGAATCGAATTCATCTCAAAAGAAGAATAAAAGCAATAAAAAAAATAAAAGAAAAGATAATTTGATTTCCAAATTCTTTAAAAATTTATTTTAATCGGAATTACGAAACAAGGATATAGGATATTATTATGGACATAGGAATGTTTGAAGTACAAGATATGATTTCCGGTGATCAAGCGGTGGAAACTAACATCAAGGTGGTTGGTGTCGGTGGCGCTGGCGGTAATGCTATCAATAGAATGATTGCAAGTGGTCTAAAAAAGGTCACCTTTGTTGCAATGAACACTGATATGCAGGCATTGCAGAGATCTAATGCTTCAACAAGATTAACACTTGGTAAGGCCTTAACTGAAGGTCTTGGTGCTGGTGGTATTCCTGAGATTGGTGAAAAAGCAGCACTTGAAAGTAAGGAAGACATTAAAGCAGAACTTGAAGATGCTGATATGGTATTTGTTACAGCTGGTATGGGCGGAGGTACTGGAACTGGTGCAGCCCCAATAGTTGCAGAAGTAGCAAGGAGCCTTAGCGCCTTAACTGTAGGTGTTGTTACAACCCCATTTTCCTTTGAAGGCAAGAAAAAATTGGCTCTTGCTGAAGCTGGAATTGCTAAATTAAGAGAGCAAGTTGATACTTTGATTATAATACCTAACCAATATCTATTAAATGTTGTTGAAAACAACACTCCAATAAAGCAGGCTTTCTTAATGGCAGATGAAGTACTGTACATGGGTGTTCAAGGTATTTCTGAATTGATTACTGAACCTGGTGAGATAAATATTGACTTTGCCGATGTTAGAACAGTCATGAAAGGAAAAGGCGATGCTCTAATGGGAATCGGCTTTGGTGATGGTGCAAATAGAGCAGTTGATGCTGCCCGTCAAGCAATCACAAATCCCCTGTTAGCAAATGCTTCAATAAATGGTGCTAAAAGTGTTCTTGTAAATCTAGCAGGCACTGATACCTTAACAATTCAAGAATATCAAGATGTGGTTGAATTAATAACTGAAAATTGTGCTGAGGATGCTTTGATAATAGCAGGTCAATCCTTCAATTCTGATTTGGGTGACAAGGTAAAGGTAACTGTTGTAGCAACAGGCTTTGAAAGGCTTTCCGACAAGGTCGGTGAAAGATTATTTACAGCTTCAGCAAATCCTGATAAGAAAAAAGATTCTGATGCTGGTTCCTCCAATGAAAAAGTTGCAGAAGAAGCACCTGCGGAAGATAAAAAAGATAAATCTGGTGATATGGCAGCTATTACTGTTAACAGATGGCAAGATTTACAGCAGAGAATTGGAACAGGTGCTAGTGGTGGAGAACCTGATGATTACAATATTCCAGCTGTTCTTCGTTATCAAAAACGTGGAGACAAAAAGTAATGAGTGATTATTTCTCTAAGGTCCTAAAATCTTACAGAAATTATTTATTATATCAAAGGCGGTTACAAAAAGTGACCGTCTCACTTTATGTAAACGAGGTTGAATATTTTTTATCATTTTTAGAGAAGAATGAATTAGCATTTGATTCCTTTGCCTTGGACAATATTGAAAAATATCTTGAAACGTCATTTTTAGATAGAAATCTTTCATCAAGAACTGGTTCACGTGATTTAAGTTGCTTAAATTCATTTATGGGCTTTTTAATCATAAGTGAACTGAGATCAGATAACCCTCTAGAACTTATTGATGGTATTAAAATTGATTACAATACACCACTTGTTATATCAAAGGAAGATGTTGAAATACTTCTTGCTACAATGAGTGATGATGACTATCTGAGCATACGGGATTCAGCTCTTTTTGAATTGATATATAGCTGTGGACTTAGAGCTAGTGAGGTAATAAGTTTAAAGCTATCAAATGATCAAGGACATTTTTTAATAGTTACTGGTAAGCGTGATAAAATGAGATCCATTCCAATTGGTCAAGTTGCACGTATCAAGATGGATAAATATTATAATGAATCTCGCACGCACCTAAAAAAAGATAAAACTCCATTCATTTTTCTTGGACGCAGAGGAAATAAATTAACTCGCCAAGCACTTTCAAAACGTCTTGAAAATTACTGCTTCAGATGTGGAATAATTATACACCTTCATACCTTGAGGCATTGCTTTGCAACCCATCTTCTTCAAGGTGGAGCTGATATAAGAATCGTTCAAGAGCTACTTGGGCACAGTGATATAAAAACAACACAAATCTATACATCTATAGCCGATAAAGAACTAGAAGAGGGATATCTTAAGTATCATAAAAACCCACTTCGAAAAAAATAAACAAAGACACAAATAAGGTAAACTAAATGGACTTACATATATTAATATTTCTATTACCTCTAATCTTTTTAGCAGGTTTCATCGATTCAATTGCTGGAGGAGGTGGCTTAATATCGCTTACCTCCTATATAGCCTTTGGTATTCCAGCCCATGTAGCACTTGGAACAAATAAATTTGCAGCCTGCAGTGGAACAACCGTTGCAACTGCTCGTTACATTAAAGCAGGTCAGGTAAACCTTAAAATATGTATATTTTCAGCTCTCACTGCTTTGGTTGGATCTTCAATTGGATCGAGGTTGGTTCTCCTTACAAGTGACATATTTCTTAAATATATGCTTGTAATAATAGTTCCAATTGTAGCCGTAATAACAATTGTTAAAAAGGATTTTGGTAAAGAAGGAACTCTGGTTGAAAGTGGAAGAATTTATTTAATATGTGCTGCAATTGCCTTTGTAGCTGGAACTTATGATGGATTTTTTGGGCCAGGAACAGGGATGTTTTTAACCTTTGCATTTACTGCCTTTTTGCATATGGATATAAAAAAGGCTTGTGGAAACACCAAGGTTATAAACCTTGCAAGCAACATTGCAGCTTTAACAACATTTGTAATTTATGGAAACATAAACTACGCAATCGCCATTCCTTGTGCTGGATCACAAATATTAGGAAGTTATTTAGGTTCAGGTTTGGCAATAAAGCAAGGCTCAAAAATAGTAAGACCCATAATGATTGTGGTCTTGGCATTATTGCTCATAAAGGTTTTTTATGATCTATTTTTCTAAGTAGAAAAAACCAATGGAGTGTAAATTGTTTATAAAACCTTATTCATTTTTACCTTCACCAATTTCATACATTTTACTGCTAAAGCTCTTTTACTTTATATAGATGATTTACTCGTTGATGCATAATGCTTTGTTTGTTCAATATATATAATATGAATAGAGAGAATAAAATACTGCTATCACTCCTGCCGTATGATAATGAAGAATTCAAACTTAAAATGTTACAAGATGGTGCAAGCTTTAAGGAAATAATGCGAGCACTAAAATATTATAGATGTGATAGAATTGATGAAAGAATCGATAATATAAATAAATATAACACTGTATTTTTTAATGAGAGAGAATATCCAAAATTCCTTGGTAATTTAAGGATTCCTCCAATGAGAATTCAAAGTACATCCGGCTTTCCAAAGGATGATGAATATAAAATAGGGCTTGTATCATCGAGAATTACATCATTTGAAGGACTCAAGGGTCTAACAGACTTCATTTTACAATCAAAGCGAAATAATATTACCCTGATGAGCTTTGGCCGCAGTGGTAATTTCTTTATGGAAGATAAATTTAAAGAAATAGGTGCAAGTAGGTATTCAATTCTATCCTATGGAATTAGTGATTGTTATTTTAGTTCTGATGATTCAATATTACTATCAACCTACGAGCCAAAGGAAAAATCAAATAAATCAATGAAATATAGCATGTATGAGGTATTTGGGATTATCTGTAATGCAGTAGTTTTATTTGAAATAAATGGTGAATTTGATATAAATAAGGTAGTAAATTCGACCCTTGACTGTGGAGGAAATCTTTATCTAAATAGATGTGGAATGCACTGCAATAAGAACTATAATAAGGCCCTAAAATTGCTACTTGAAGGTGCCCCTTTAATATCAAATCTATGTGATATTGATGATTTTACGTATGATTATTTGAATCATGAAGTTGTGTATCCTTCCTATCTTTTTAGAAATTAATTCTAAAAATTAACTTATTTATCATCAAAGTTTTTTTTAATGTAATTATATTCAGAAGGATTAGTATCATAATACTGAGCAAATACCTTTGAAAAATAAGAGGAATCATTGTATCCACAAAGAAGTGCTACCTTATTTACGCACAAACCATCTAATAATAATTTTTTAGCATTTTCCATTCGTGTCTTTGTTAAGAAATCAATGTATTTTATTGAAAAATAAGATTTAAATAATTTTGAAAAATATTTTTCATTGAGATCTAGCATTGATGCCATATATGATGCTGATAAATTCATGGCATAGTTGGCATTAATGTACCCTTCAATCATATTAAAAGCTCTTTTCCATTTATCTTTTTTATCTTGGTTTAAAGCATTTACACAAGTTGTAATCATATCAAATAAATATGCTTCCATAACATTGAATTTACTCAAGTTAAAAGACGGAAGTTTTAAAAACTTAATGTTGGTCCGTAAATAATGTTGCAATATTAATACTGATTCATAATAGGTCTTTTGATCATTTTGAATTCTAAGAGAATCTGTTAGCTCATGTGCCTTATTTCTAGCATCTAGAACATTTAAATCAAATATACATTTTTCTATATCGATCAAATATTTATTAACTGGTTGATTTGTTAGGGAGTGATCATCTTCCATTTGATATTCATGCAAATAGCATTTATTTTTTATTGCTATTGAATAGGCAATTGAAGCTTGCCGGATTGAAAATCCTATATAGTTAATGTTATAAAAGGGAATTCCCAAACCAATATTAATATCGCAGCTAATAAAATTTGAATTAAGCTCTTTTTTAAAGATGTCTATATCTTTTGAAAAAACTATAAAAGTGTAACGATCTAATGCTTCAAAGTAATAAAGAGATTTGTTAATAAAAATGCTATTATTGATAAAGTCTTTTAATTTTATCTTATCAAGTTTCCCAACAATAAAAGATATTGCTTGAATCCTTTGATCTTTTTTTATATTGAAATATGATAATAGGGTAGCTTCATCTATTTCATCAAACTTTAGAGCCGAGAAAAAATATCTAGAGAATTTGCTATTGAAAGCTTTTACTCTTTTTAGCTCCATTGATTTAACTTCTCTTCTTTTATCAATAATTGCTTGTAGCTTATCTAATGAAGCATATACATCATCAAATAGCACTGGTTTGACAAGGTATTCTTTAACTCCAATTTGTATAGCTTTTTTTGCATACTCAAAGCTATCCCAGGCAGTTAAATATATTATTAAGGCGTCCTTGTCATATTCCTTAATCGCAATACCTGCCTCCAATCCATCTATTCCAGGCATCTTAATATCGAGAAATACAAAATCAATTTTCTCTTTTTTGTATATGGCTATAGCTTCTCTTCCGTTTGTTGCTTCATAAATCACAATGGGCAATTTTTTTCGTTTAATTAAAACTTTTAAAGTTTCTCGTGCCATCTTCTCATCATCTGCAATTAGTACATTATACATCAATCTCTCCTACATAAGGAATTGTAATTGTAGCTATTGTTCCATTTTGTGGTGTTCTGTTGCTTACTCTTAAATTAGCCTTTTTATTGTAAAAAAGTTCGAGTCTTTCTTGAATATTTTTTATTCCAATATGTGTTTTATTGGAGGAATTGGTTAAGATAGAATTGATATCATATTGTAGTCCACTGCCATTATCAATTACATTTATCAGAACTCTTTTGTTTTCCTTATGGACGATTATCTTAATATTACCTGGACCTTCCATCTCTTCAACTCCATGTTTAATTGCATTTTCAACTAATGGTTGAATAATTAGAGGAGGGATAATTTGAGTATTGCAGTTTTCATCAACACCAATTGAATAGGTTAATTTGTCGCTAAATCTTGCCAATTGAAGTTTTAAATATTTATCTACGAAAGCAATTTCTTCCTGTATGCTGACTTTTTCTGTATGTTTTAATGTATAGCGGAAAAAAGATGCTAAATCACTGACAAAATCAACACTCTTATCAGCATTCTCCATCATGCACATCATTCTGAGAGTATTTAAAGTATTAAAAAAGAAATGAGGGTTTATTTGATTTTGTAGAGACACAAGCCTTGCAGATTCTAATTCATGTTTAATTTTTACACTATCTAATTGTTTCTCATGTATTACTTTTTCAAGTTCTGCATTTTCCCGCATAAGCACCAATCTGTTACTCAAGCTATGTTTCATTTGATTCATGCTATTTTCAAGAAACTCATATTCTTTGGGGCCTTTAATGATGATATCTTTATCATCAAGCATCCCATGAGTAATTTTATTTGCTTCTTTTACCATAATATCTATTGGTTTTATTAATATTTTGGAAAATTTATTGGCTATAAGGAAATATAATAATACCAAAGCTATAAAAAACATATAAATCAAAGACTTCATTCTTTTGAAGTTTTTTTCCTCTTGTTCTATATTATTAGCATTTTTTATTACAAGAGAAGTTAAATATTGATCTGCATAAATATTAATGTAACCATAAATATTATTTAACGAGAGATAATCTCTATAGAATTGTTCTTGATTGATTAATCTAGTAGCATTTAAAGCAACTATATGATCGTCAATGTAATTTGTGCCATTTTCTAATCCTCTGTATAAAAAATAAAGAGGTGGTGAGTCTTTATGAGAACGCTCTAGTTTAGGTAGTTTTTCCTTTATCTCAGTTATGCTGTTTGTTACTCCTAGAAGAAGGTTAGCTTGTCTAGAATCTATTGTTGATAGAGAATATTGCTTTAATAATTCTTGGGAATAATTAATATCTTCAATTAGTTCACCCACCTGGACATAATCTATTGAACTCTTATGTTGCCTTTCTATGATTATAGAAAAATAGTTAATAACGATATTAAAAAGTATCAAAATTATAAATAGCACTAGAAAGTATTCAGTATAAATAATTTTTCTAATACTTAAGCTTTTTTTCAGATTAGGTTTTGCATCTTGATTTATATCATAGGTTCTAACTTCATTTTTCATAATAATTAAGTATATCACGTTATATGAAATACAAAAGAATAAAAAAAGTAATATTTTTATATGTTTTATAACTTTTTTCTGTCTTCCTTTAATAAGAAACGTAAGTGATAATTAAAACATAATTAATTAACTTAAAGGAGTTTTTTATATGAAAAAATTATTAACTGTAGCTTTTTTAGCTTTGGCTATTACAGCTCCAATCTTAGCAAATGGTGCTAAAGAAACATCAACAACTGCAGCAAAAGCAGAAACAATTGTACTACGTCTTGCCGATAACCAACCAATTGGTTATCCAACTGTAGTTGGCGATAATAAATTCGCAGAATTGGTAAGTGAGTATACTGATGGTAGAATTAAAGTAGAAGTTTATCCTCAAGCTCAACTGGGTGATGAAAAATCTTGTATTGAACAAGTTCAATTTGGTGGGATCGACTTCACTCGTGTATCAGTATCTCCCTTAGCGTCATTTAATAAAGAACTAGATTGCTTGCAGATGCCTTACCTATATAGAGATGAAACTCATCTATGGAAAGTATTGGATGGTGAAATTGGCCAACACTTTTTAGATTCAATGGAAGATAGCGGTTTGGTTGGTTTATGTTTCTTCGATTCAGGAGCTAGATCTTTTTATACAACAAAAAAACCTATTAAGAGTGTTGCTGATATGAAAGGATTAAAAATCCGTGTTCAAGAATCAGATTTGATGATGGGCCTTGTTTCTTCTTTAGGTGCTGTACCAACTCCAATGAGTTATGGTGATGTATACTCTGCACTACAAACTGGAGTTATTGATGGTGCTGAAAATAACTGGCCAAGTTATGATACTTCATCACATTTTGAAGTAGCTCCTTTTTATTCAATTGATCAACACACACGTGTTCCTGAAATGTTAATTGCATCTTCAATTTCTTTGGAAAAATTAAGTGCTGCTGATGTTGCTTTAATTAAAAAGGCTGCTAAAGATAGTGAAAAAACACAGATTAAAGCTTGGGCAGACTTTGCAGAAAAGAGTGAAGCTAAGGTTAGAGCTGCTGGTTGTACAATTAGTGAAATAGATAGTCAATCAGCTTTTGCTGCAGCAATGCAACCATTATATGAGAAGTCTTTAAATGCTAATGAAAAAGTTTGGGTTGAAAAAATCCGTGCTGTTAAATAGTAATATTTAAGATTTTAGTTATCTGAGACTTCTTTTTGAAGTCTCACTTTAAATGATTCTATCTAATGGTAATGTTATATATAGCTATTAATTAATAGATAAAAATATAATAACTTATGGTTGATAGAATCATTCAAATCATAATCAGTTTTAGGAAGTTACTCAAATTAGGCCTGTTTTATTAAAAATAAAAGGGAATGAATTTATTGATTGAATGATATGAGTTTTTAGCTTTTTCGTTTGGAATTATTTAAAAATGGATTTGCATAATATTTTTATATGTTAAACATAGTTTTATCAGTAACATCTTTATAGTAACTAAATAAATGAGTCGTCAATGGTGTGGTAGCTGATATTTTGCCTACATGTTTTTTAAATTGGAGAATTTATGAACACTTTTAAGAAATACTTGGATAAAACCTTTCAAGTACTTTTATATTTTGCAATGTTTTTACTTGTGGCCATGGTCATTATCGTATTTACAAATGTTGTATTAAGATATGGTTTTTCTAGCGGAATAAAATGGGGAGAAGAAGTTCCTCTTATTATAGTAATTTGGTTTACCTTTATAGCCATGGCTCTTGGAGTTAAAGAAGATCTTCACATTAGCATTACTGTTTTTACACTAAGAGCAAGTAGATTTGTTAATGATTTATTAAATATTCTTAAGTACATTATTGAATTGGGTATTGGAATTATCATTTTTCGCTATGGTTGGCTTTTAACACTTAATGGTCTTAGGTCTACTTTACCAGCTACACATATTACCAATGCAATTAACTATATAATCTTACCGATTTCAGCAATTTTTATTATAGGTTATAGCTTCTATTATTTAATTGAAAATATTAAGGATCTAAAAAATCCATCAAAAAAAGGGAAGGTAGCAAATGTTTAATGCCCATGTAGCATCTTTATTATTAATGGGAATTTTTATTATATTATTAATACTTAGAATGCCAATAACTTTTTCACTATTTAGCGCTTCTGTTGTGACCGCTATTTATTTAAGAGTACCTCTAATGTCAATTGTTTTAAAACTTGTAAATGGTGTTTCATCCTTTTCTTTGTTAGCAATACCTTTCTTTATATTATCAGGGGAAATGATGAGTCGCGGTGGAATCTCTCGTCGATTAATTGAATTCTCAAATGCTTTAATTGGTCAATGGAGAGGTGGACTTGCTCAAGTAAATATTCTAGCATCAATGTTTTTTGGTGGAATATCAGGTTCAGCTGTAGCCGATGTATCCTCCATTGGTACAATGATGATACCAATGATGGTTGATAAGGGTTATGATAAAGACTTCTCTGTTGGTGTTACTGTAACATCTGCTTGTCAGGGTGTTATAATTCCTCCATCTCATAATATGATTATTTTTGCTCTAGCTGCTGGGGGTGGAGTATCTGTTGGTAAGTTGTTTCTCGGAGGTCTTGTACCTGGTGTATTATTAGGAGGTGGCCTGATGGTTATTACTTTTATTATTGCAAAAAAGAGAAATTATCCTAAGGAAAGAAAATACACAGCAAAAGAAAAATTTAAGAAATCCATTGATGCAGTATTAGGGATGATGACAATGGTTATTATCATTGGTGGAGTGGTTTCTGGTGTATTTACAGCAACAGAAAGTGCTGCTATTGCATGTGTGTATTCATTCATTATTACTTTTTTTGTGTATCGTGAAATTAAACTTAATGTTCTTCCTGAAATATTAAAAAATTCATTGAAGACATTAGCTATGGTAATGAGTTTAATTGCAGCGGCTTCATCTTTTGGTTATCTTTTAGCTTTTCTCCGTATTCCTCAAGCAATTACAACCTTTTTACTAAGCATTAGTGATAATAGAATTATATTGTTATTGATGATCAATGTAATGTTATTGATGCTTGGAACAATAATGGATATGGCTCCGCTTATTATTATTTGTACACCAATATTATATCCTGTAGTAGTTGGTGCACTAGGAATGGACGGAGTTCAGTTTGGTGTTATGATGATTTTAAATCTTGCAATTGGATTATGCACACCACCGGTTGGATCTGCCTTATTCGTAGGTTGTGCAATTGGAAAAATATCAATTGAAAAAGTAACAAAATCAATGTTGCCCTTTTATAGTGTAATGGTAGTTGTTTTATTAATGATCACCTTTATTCCACAATTAACTTTAGCACTTCCTAATGCCATAATGTAAAATTAAATAGATTTATTAAAGCTAAGGTTTCATTGAATTTAGATAAAAAAAGTACCAATTTATAACTAATTATAGTTTATGATTTGGTGCTTTTTCACTTATTTTTTAGTGTCATTATCTAGTTAGGTTTTTCCAACTTAAATAAAACCACGATTTTATTCAGCTTAGATAGCATGACTTTTTTTGAGTCTTATATTTAATAAATTTATTGAAACTTTCATTCGACCCTCAAAATTGCTCATATCCATTCTTTGTTGCAATTGGAGTAATTCTGTCTTCTGTGTCTTTAGAAAAATATAAAAGTTTAATCTTTGATATAAGGATAAAAGTACTTGTTTTTTATAAGTATGTTTAATCTGCTATATCTTCAAATACTACTTAAAATTGATATCAAAATAAATATAGACAGTATAATTACTTTAATATTTAATTAATAATTCATTGCTATATGGAAATGTTGGACTTATAATGGTTCAAAGGAGGTTAATCTATTTTTATAATATTTTTAAAAAATTAAATAATTTCAGGGGAAATCCTGAATAATTATTTCACAAAAGGAGCGTGAGATGAAAAAAATCTTAGTTTTATTATTATCTATTATGGTAAGCATGAGTTGCTTATTTGCTAGTGGACAAAGTGAAGGAAAAGTGAGGAAGGCTGTTGCTGTTGACGCTGAAGCACCTGTTACCATTCAATTTTGGCATGCTATGTCTGGTGATCGTATAGAGTTAATCCAAGGAATTGTTGATAACTTTATGGAAGATAATCCAAATATTACTGTTGAAGTACAATATGCTGGTGGATATAACGATACCTTAAATAAGGTTAAATCAGCTTATAAAGCTGGAAATGCACCTGCAGTATTCCACAGTTATGAAATTGGTACTCTTGGTATGATTAATAGTGGTCTAATTTCACCAATTGATGAATTAGCTATTAAATATGGAGAAGAGATCGATTGGGACAATTTCTTTGTACCAGTTCAGAATTATTACAAATATCAAGGACAGCATTATTCAATGCCTTTTAATTCCTCAACACCTTTGATGTATTATAATAAGACCTTATTTGAAAAAGCTGGATTAAATCCAAATGATCCTCCAGAAACATATTCTGAAATTATAAATGCTGCAAAAGATTTAAAAGCTAACGGAGTTGAAAAACCTGTAACTTGGAATCTACATGGATGGTATTTTGAAGAAATGATTGCTTTACAAGATGCACCTTTTGTAAATAATGACAATGGTCGTGGTAAAGAATTACCAACAAAAGTATTGTTTAATGGTAAAGCTGGAAAGAACGTATTAGATTGGTGGGTTGGAATGTATAATGATGGTTTATTTAATGATGTTGGCCCTGGTTGGTCTAATCATAGAGCTGCATTTGGTTCAGGTGAAGCAGCAATTATTTTATCATCCTCTTCTGATGTTAACCTTCTTTCAAAAGCCTTAAATGAAAAGGGTTGGGAATTAGGAACAGGATTTATTCCTCATCCAGAAGGTTCTACAGGTGGTGTAGCTATTGGTGGTGGTTCACTTTGGATTACAAATAGTTTAACACCAGAACAAGAATTAGCTGCTGTAAAACTAGAGAAATTTATTGCAAATGATGAATCTCAGAAAGCTTGGCATAAAGGAACAGGTTATTTCCCTGTAACAAAATCTGCTATGAACTCATTAGAAGCTGATGGTTGGTTTGTTGAAAATCCTAATTACAAAACTGCTTTTGATCAGTTACTTGTAAATCCTGGCACCATTAATTCGTCAGGTTCTCTTCTTGGTGTATTCCCAGAAACAAGAGAAATTATTCAATCTGCTATTCAGGAATGTTATCAAGGAAAAGATACACAAGTTGCGCTTGATGATGCTGCTAAAAAGATAAATGATTTAATCACAGAATGGAATGAAGTTATTAAATTATAAAATTTAATAATTAGTTCTATGCAGGGGGCTTTAATTAGCCCCCATATATTTCATAAAAATTACTTTTAATTGGAGGCACGGATGAAACAATCGACTTTTTCATCAAAATTTCTACCTTATCTATTGTTGTTGCCTACGTTTATAGTTTTAACTATATTTCTTTTTTATCCAGCTTTTGAAACTTTCAGATTATCTTTCTATAAAGTTAATCCCTATACAGGTGCTAATAAATTTGCTGGTTTGTATAATTTTAAGAAACTATTGGGAAATGCTGACTATGGACATAGTTTTCTAATTTCCATTGTTTTTTGTCTTTTCGTCGTAGGAGTTGGACTTGTTATTTCTTTGGCTCTTGCTGTTTTATTGAATCAAAAAATTAAGGGAGCTAGAATATATAGAACTTTAATGATTTGGCCTTATGCCTTATCTCCTGCAATTGCTGGTGCACTTTTTAATTTCCTATTTAATCCTGCAAATGGAATTGTCTGCTATTTTACAGGAAACTATGAATGGATGACTCAAGGGACTTCAGCTTTTATTGTTGTAGCTCTAGCGGCTACCTGGAAAAATATGGGATATAATATAGTCTTTTATCTGACCGCTTTGCGTAATGTTCCAGCAGATTCTCTTGAGGCTGCTGTAATGGATGGAGCTGGACCGGTTAAAAGGTTTTCAAAGATTACTTTTGCCTTTATTTCACCAACTACGTTTTTCTTACTAGTTATGAATACAACCTATGCATATTTTAGTTCCTTTGGATTAATTGATGTATTAACAGAAGGTGGACCAGTAAATTCTACTAATATTCTTATTTACCAACTTTATAAAGATTTCTTTGTAAATTCAAGAATTGGTTATGCTGCAGCAGAAAGCTTGGTATTATTCTGCATAGTTGTACTTGTAACAGTTGTTCAGTTCCAAACAACTGGCAAAAAAGTACATTATCAATAAGGGGAAAATAATGATCAGAAAAAAAAGAACCACAGTATTATATCATGTACTTGCCATTTTATCGATTTGCATTATTTGTCTTCCTGTATTTTTAGCATTGGTAATTAGCTCGCAAACAGAGATTCAAGTATTTTCAAATCCTCCTAAATTAACTTTCTCAAACAATTGGGTATCAAATTATACCACGGCTTGGAATAGAATTGATTTAGGAAAGATGATGTTTAACTCAGCTTTTATTGCAATAATGGTAACAGCTGGAAAAGTTGTAATGAGTTTATTAGCTGCATTTGCTTTTACTCATTTTGATTTTAAAGGAAAGAATGTATTGTTTTTTGTAATAATTGTAACATTATTACTTCCTGTTCCTGTTAGAATTGTAGCACTATTTGATGTTGTAAGAAGTTTTAATTGGATTAACACTTATGCTGGTTTGATAGTTCCTTTTTGGGCTAGTGCAACAGGTACATTCTTGTTTATTCAAAGATTTAAAACAATTCCTTCTGAATTAATAGATGCTTCTAAGATTGATGGATGTAGACCAATGCAATATTTTTTCAGAGTTCTTCTTCCACTTACTAAAAATACAATTGGAGCTCTAGTTGTAATTGAATTTATTTATATTTGGAATCAATATTTATGGCCATTGATGGCAACAAATACTGATAACATGAGAGTTGTTCAAATTGGTATTAAGATGTTGATGAATGCTGAGTCTTCAAATAACTGGGGAGTAATAATGGCTGGTGTAATAATGACAATTATTCCTCCTTTA